>JACPNA010000051.1 GCA_016185725.1 Candidatus Woesearchaeota archaeon
TTTTTAACCGCCAAAGCGGTTCCAACCGGAAGAGATATATTCTTGTTAGATATTATTGTATTTGTTCTTAGTTTTGTTTGTTTCATTGCAGAATCAAACGGCTAAGAACACTTTTTCTATTTATCTGTCAAACTTGGGCTACAATATTTTTCCCATCAACTTTCTCAATAAGCTTAACAATTTTCTCATAATACTCTAATGGCATAACACTAATTAATCTCTCTAAAATATCTTCCTCCATATCCCACTTTTCTATAATCCCCCTAGCCTTTTTCTTCGTTAATTCCTTTCCAGATTCATTCCTATAGATATCAATGAGCAAATCTCTTAACCCATTCTTCAACTTCTTATCCCTCTGCCAATACAATTTGCGTTTAATAAACACTTCCTTATTTTCTTTCTTACTCTTAACAATCTTCACTATCACCGTTTTCACCTTTGGCATCGGTTCAAACGCTTCTTTCTCTAATTCCTGAATCACCTCAAACTCTAAAAAAGCAGAAAAAATAGGGTGATTGCTCATCCTAGCAACAAAATGAGCTGGCACAATCAACACCGCTCTTTCTATTTTTCTAGATAAACATAAATAACGCAATAATGGTTCAGAAATCTGAAACGGAATATTTCCAGTTATCTTATTAAAATCAGATCGCATCTCTAATACCTGTTTAACATCACCAATCACCATCTCCTTATCCCCTTTGATTTTCTGTAATATACCTTCAAACATCTCATCAATCTCCACCGCAATGACTTTACCCTTCTTTTTCACTAATTCCTTAGTAATAAACCCCTCACCTGCCCCAATTTCCAGAATAATATCATTTTGATTAATATCTAATGCCTTCACTAGTTCTTTTACCACCTCTTTATCCACTAAAAAATGCTGCTCTCTTTGTATACCTACATCCATTAAAACCTAAAAACAAGCGGAACTTATTAAGTTAATGTGGGGATTATAAAAAAATAAAAAAAAACTAAAGAAAAAATCTATTTCTTCTTCTTAGCTTTTCTTCCTCTCGCCATCTTCGCACGGCATACATTCCCTTTTCCATCGATGAAATAAAGGAAACCAGATTGTTTCTTAACGCCGGCTTTAGCCACAACTTCTTTTTTGGCTTTTCCTTTTGTTCTGCCTGCTCTGCTCATTAATGCTCGAGAAACATTTCCATTCTTATCTAGGAAATAAAGCCATCCCTTTTCTTTCTTAACACCTGTTTTTGCAACAACTTCTGCCATTTTCTATTACCTCCCTTTTTGTTTCGTGAATAAATCACGTAGTCTACCTCTATAAAAACACACCTAGTATATAAATGTTTCTCTTCTTGGTCGTCGATATCCCGTCGGCAAACCCCAATTGAGCTTCAAACCTCATTTAAAACCGATTTTTTCTCCAGAATTTCCTTAACTGAATAAGCATCATTAAGATTGATTACCCCTCTGCTAAACCATTCTGCATCATCTATGGCAATTCTCGGACAGGCGGTATTGACCCACATATCTATAAAATTGAAATTTTCCAACTGGTTCAAAGAAACCGTATCATCCACAAAAAAATAAAATTTTTTGTCAGTAAACTTCTTCTCTAACCTCAACGCCATTTTCATAAACTCCTGTCCAGGCTTTAATGTAATTATAACACCTATCTTCTTTGCGCTTAAAAATTTGATTAATGTTGCTCGATACCTCTTAAACGTACCCATTACTTCTTCAATCTTTAACACATTGATCTTGCCATGCAAAGGGTCATAACAAATAATCTCCTTAATATCTTCTTTAACTAAATCTCTCTGACCATGTAATAACGCTAACGGATGAAATTTCCCATCCCCGATATAGAGATAGGAATCAACATCATCGTGTAATTTTAAATTCCCTGTAAAAACATCACATCCTAATAATTGTCCTTTATACTGGCTTCTTTCTGGGCTAGAAGTGACCATCTTAATTTCTACATCATTCAACTGTTTTTTAACTTTTTCTAAAGAACCTAAAAATTGCACCGCCGCATATACGCCCATTGTTTTATAACCCTTACTAATTATATAAGTAAGCGCTTCGTGACTTAACTCTGCCTTATAATTATATGGTGCTTCTAAAAATAATACTCTCATCTTACCAACCTTCTATATTTTTATGAAACTTGGCATGCCCCCAGCAGATCAATAAATCAATCCCTGCCCTTTTTAACCCGCTTGGTATATCGCATGCCCCATAATTACTTCCCAACCATAATAATACTCTCGCCCCCGTTCGCTTAGAAATTTCCGCCTCAATTTTTTCTGCCATTGGTTTTAGACCATCTGGTAATTGTACACAAACAACTTTCGCTTTAACTTTCTTAATTTCTTGTATAGCCTTCAACAACTCTAAATCATATAGTTCCATCACAACTTTTTTATATACTCCAATTTATATATATTTCTATGTATAATTTCACCTCTGAAATAATTCAGGACTTTCGTGGCTATCGCACTAAAAAATTATCCTCGCTAGCCAAATTCTTACTTAAACTAAAAATCTCAGCCAATGTAATGACCACCTTATCCTTATTATTTGGCTTGACTTCAATTTACTTTCTCTTCAATAATCATCTCTTATTCATAATCTTCGCTATACTGCACCTTTTAGCTGACATTCTCGACGGCGTCCTTGCTCGTTCATCTAAATCAACTGCCTTCGGTCAATATTATGATTACTCTGTTGACCAAATCATCGCTGTACTATTAATAATTAAGATAGGCGTTTACCTTAACGAATATTATGCGTATATCGCGGCCTTTTTATATCTCCTTACCCACTTCATTTACATCATCAATAAATTCAAGTCACCTATTTTATTTGCCCGAACGTTTACAGTTGTCATTCTTTTCTTTAATTTACCCACGTTAGCATTCTTAACTGCCGGTGTAATCTCAGTATATTCCTTAGCTTTGCAATTACAATATTTCGTTACAAAGAAAAATAATTAACTCCTTCTCTAACCTAACATAACTAACTCATTCCACAACATACTCCCAGCCAGGCTGCCAAGTCTTTTTCTTTCTCCAATCTTCCTCAATCGCTTGTTTCCATGTTCTTCCTTTGACTAAAACATCTAGAGCTAACTGCGGAGCTTGATGGGCTACAATTGCGATATGTTTCCTCTCATAATTTTTCTTTAAGAACGTAATAAAATCAGCGATTCTTTTTTCTACATCTTTGTAGCTTTCACCATGGGGAAATGGTTTGTCAATATAATCAGACATTTTTGACTTGAAAAGTCCAGCAGATTTTTGGGTGAAGTCACCATAATTACACTCTCGTAATCTTTTATCTTGAATGACTTTATCTCTCTCTCCAAAACCCAACTCTGCCGAATCAACTGCCCGTTTCAAATCCGAACAGAAAACAACATCAAATTTTTGCGCAGATACCAATCCACCCAACTTTTTCGCTTCTTTAATTCCCTTCTCTGACAATTCTCCCGGCATCCATCCCGTAGCTAAACCCTGTTCATTATCCGTTGTCGTCCCATGCACAAAATAAGTAATTCTTACCACCATTCTAAAACTTCTTCTCTCTCATCCCTAATAAAAATCCGATATAATTAACAACGATATGCAATAACGGACTGGCAATCAAGAGCACTACCACAACATCTACATAGGGTACATAGATTATACTACTGCCGATAATTCCTCCAATGACAAAATCCATCTGATCCCAGAACAACCACGATTCTCCCGGATTAATCCCTTCTTTTCGTTTATAATAACTCTTCAACAAATCACCGAAGATAGCTCCTGCGCTCATCGTTATTCCCAGCCACAATGAAAAACCATTATAGTCCAAAAGCGATAATGAGGTATATCCCAGAGAATAGACATACTTTTGCAGAGCAAAAACTAGCGTTCCCAACACTACGGCAAAGAATAACCCTCTCCACGTTTTATTCTTACCAAAATATTTTTCGCTTATAGGCATAGCTAAAAATTGCACTTTCTGAAAAAACACCGGAGCCATGTTTGCAAAATACGCTGGCAGGAAAAAATACAACGCCTGTAAGATTAATAACCACATAACTCTAAGAATTATTCTATTCTATTTAAAATTAATTATTACTTAAACCTATTCTTCCCATAATCAAAATCTTAATATATTACTAATAATATTAATATTTATGACCAAACTTAATATCCCTTTAATATTACCAAATCTACCCCCACAATTTCACCCTCTTTATTTTCCTGATTTCTCCTGTGGTGAGAATAATTATTTTAACGATAATTTCACAGAAATTCCTATTAATGTACCTCCTTGTGCTAATCACGCCAACCTCTCTGCCATCTATTTTACCATGGGCCATTATAATGAAGATGACGGTCATCCCGAATTAGTTGGTTTAGACTGTCCCTTTGATGAATCTCCCCGTATTTATGCTTGTTCTTCAGACCATTTACTTAATCTAATCGATGAGCTATTTGGTAAAAATCATTATGGCGATATTTCAGGAACACTTCCCGATGTAATTTTTGATTCACACTACAACATTCAAAAAAAATTACAAATAAAAATATTTAATAACCTTAGTTACGCCATAAATAACTCTTATTTTACCAATCCAACTTATTCTTTCGGAAGAGAATCTTTGGAATCCTTATGGAAACGTGAAAAATGGCACTTTATTTAAACCATCTTTTCTAACATCTTTTAATCAATTCCTAAATCCAAACCTATCTTCTCCAAAACACATATCACAAAACTAAAATCTATTTAAACCAAACACAACTCCCCTTTCTACACTATTTTTATTCATTATTAAATATTTCAATAGTGAACGTAATATTAAAGGGGTGGACTTTATGGACAATCAAAAAAGTTTATTGGCAGACAAAAAAGGACTATTAATTCCTCGTTATTTTACTAAAGAAAACATTTCTCCTTACGACATGTTTACCTATGAAAAACGTTCTTCTACCATTAAAAATCCTGACGGTTCCACCGTTTTTAATATGGAAGATATTGAAGTGCCCCATTTCTGGTCGCAAGTCGCTACTGATATTCTCGCACAAAAATATCTGCGTAAAGCTGGCGTGCCTTTAAGGAATGAACATGGCGATTTGCTTAAAGATGAAAGCAATAAAATAATCTCTGGTAGGGAAACAAGTATTAAACAAGTCGCTCATCGTATCGCTGGTTGTTGGCGTCAATGGGGAGAACAATACAATTACTTTTCTTCAGAACAAGATGCTCAAAATTTTTATGATGAAATGGTCTACCTGCTCATCTCTCAAACCGGTGCTCCTAATAGTCCGCAATGGTTCACAACTGGTTTAAACTTTGCTTATAATTTAACCGGTCCGGCGCAAGGTCATTATTATGTTGATCCCAAAACAAAAAAATTAGAACAATCACCGGATGCGTACACCAGAAGTGTTCCCCATGCCTGCTTTATCCAAGCAATTGAAGATGATCTCGTAAGAGAAGGAGGAATTTTTAGTTTGCTTACCAGAGAAGCACGCGTTTTCAAATACGGCTCCGGCTCAGGAACAAATTTTTCTAAAATTCGTGGTAAGGGAGAACACCTTACGGGTGGTGGGACCAGTTCCGGTTTAATGAGCTTTTTAAAAATATTTGACACCGCTGCTGGCTGTATAAAATCCGGTGGCACTACCAGGAGAGCCGCTAAAATGGTTTGTCTCGATTTAGACCATCCTGAAATTCAAGATTTTATTTGGTGGAAAGTTCGTGAAGAAGAAAAAGTAGCCAGCCTTGTTGCTGGAAGCAAAATCTTAAAAAGACGTATGGAAAAATTAATGGAATTAGCTAAGAATAAATCTGATCCCTTAAATGATTCTCAAATAAGAAAACTTCTTAAATTAGCCGCTAAAGATCAAATACCATTAAGTTATTTAGTCCGTGCGTTAGATTTAGCAAAACAAGGTTTTGCTATCCCCTTAAAAGAATTTGATACTCATTACGAGTCAGAAGCATATCAAACCGTGGCCGGTCAGAATAGTAATAACTCTATCCGTATCCCTAACAAATTTTTTTCCTGTTTGAAAAATAAACAACCATGGGCCCTAATTTCCCGTAATAACAGTGAAATATTCAGAACAATTCCTTCCGAAAAACTATGGGATGAAATCGGCTATTGTGCATGGGCTTCTGCTGATCCTGGGGTGCAATTTGACACAACTATCAATGAATGGCACACTTGTCCAGCATCCGGAAAAATCAATGGCAGCAACCCCTGCTCTGAATACATGTTTTTAGACGATACTGCCTGTAATCTTGCTTCGTTAAACCTTATCAAATTTTATGATACCGCTACTACGCTGTTTGATATTGAAGGATATCGTCATGCTATCAGATTATGGACCATAACCTTAGAAATTTCCGTTTTAATGGCGCAATTTCCCTCTGACAAAATTGCGCAGAATAGCTTTTTCTATCGCTCTCTAGGATTAGGATATGCTAACCTTGGCACATTATTGATGCTGCAGGGAATACCCTATGACAGTGATAAGGCTCGCGCTATTGCTGGTTCTCTCGCTGCTATTATGACTGGTGATACCTACAAAACTTCTGCAGAATTAGCTAAAGTATTAGGTCCATTTGAACAATATACACAAAATCGCGAACATATGTTACGCATTATTCGCAACCATCGTCGTGCCGCTTTCAATGAAACAGATTACGAACAATTAACTATCCTTCCCCAACCATTAGACCAAGACCTTTGCCCTCCTGATTTACTGGAAGCGGCCCAAGATTCTTGGAATCGAGCATTAGAATTAGGAAAAAAATACGGTTATCGTAATGCCCAGGCAACTGTCATTGCTCCCACCGGCACAATTGGTTTGGTCATGGATTGCACAACCACCGGTGTTGAACCAGATTACGCCCTTGTAAAATTTAAAAAACTTGCCGGCGGAGGTTATTTTAAAATAGTCAACTTTGCCGTTCCTCAAGCCCTAAAACAATTAAATTATACGGAAGACCAAATTAAAGATATTATTGATTATTGTTTAGGACACGCCACGTTTAAAGACAGCCCGTACATCAACTATCACTCTCTGCAAGAGAAAGGATTAACTGAACAGCAAATTAAAACAGTAGAAAAAGAATTACGTAATTCTATGGATATTCGATTCTGTTTTAATTCCTTTACATTAGGTCAAGAATTCTATGAATCTATCGCAAAAAATAAAGATACTGCTATTCTTAACAATCTAGGCTTTGTCAATGAAGAGATATCTGCCGCAAATGATTATATTTGCGGAACAATGACCTTGGAAGGAGCTCCCCATTTAAAAGAAGAGCATTACCCTATCTTTGACTGTGCAAGTAAATGTGGCAAGAAAGGCACGCGTTATATTCAACCCTACGGCCACATGAAGATGCTTGCCGCCACCCAGCCATTTATTTCTGGTGCAATTTCTAAAACCATCAACATGCCGAGAGAATGGACTGTTGAACAAATAAAAACAGCGTACTATGACTCTTGGACAATGATGCTGAAAGGAGTAGCCTTATATCGTGATGGCTGTAAATTATCTCAGCCATTAAACACTACTCTAGAAGAAAATCAAGAATTAAATATGCTTCTCAGCGAACAGCCGGAAGAAATAGCGACTAAAGAAATTCACAAAAAAGTAGTGATAGGCAAAAAAAATCTTACCCTTATTGCGAAACTGCAGGAAGATCAATTACAGAGTATTAATGCCACTATGGACGGCTTGACCCCCACTCAAGAAGTGTTAATAAATGCCTTAACTAATGTAATCAACACTAGTATTAACAATGGCTTATCCCCTTCATTGATTGCTACGCAAAGTCTTAATATTGACGGTCATCCCTTAGTTAAAGAATTAGGTAATTTTCTCATGGAATTTGAATTTGCCAACAATCAGCATAAATCAATAATACCCTCAACCACTTCTCTAACAACAACATCTAAACCTGCAGTAATTACTAAAACAATCTCAACCTCTGAAAAACAAAAATGTCGCTCTTGTGGCGCTGCTCAACTTAGACAGAACGGCACCTGCATGTTATGTGAAGTCTGCGGAGAAACGAGTGGATGTTCATAAAATATGCTTTTTCCACCAGTGTGTTTCACTGGTGGTGGTCGGTTTTCTTTGATAATATTCAAAAATGGTAACATCTAATTAACAATTTTCTTTTTTCTACAACTAACCATCTATCCCTTTTTCCACACATAAATTAATTAATAAAAACCACTTTTTATCCCTAAATGAACTCAGAACTAAAAACCATCACCAAACGTGATGGTCGCACCGTAGAATTTGATTGCTCTAAAATCGCTCAAGCTATTTTCAAAGCCGCTCAATCAGTAGGCGGAAAAGATGAAGAAATGGCCAAATTATTAGCCCAAGAAGTTTTACAAACCATGCTTAAAGAATACAAACACAAAGTTCCGAGCGTTGAAGATATTCAAGATATTGTAGAAAAAACGTTAATAGAAAAAGGTCATGCTAAAACCGCAAAGGCATACATCCTTTATCGTTATAAAAAAGGCGAATTGCGCCAGCAACGTGCATTGATTATGGGTCAAAAAAATCCTTCCGAAAATTTAGAATTTTCCAATGAAGCCCTGAAAATTCTCGAACGCCGTTATTTGCTCAAAGATCAAGAGGGCAATCTCATGGAAACACCTAAACAAATGTTGCAGCGAGTAGCCAGAAACATCGCGCAAGCGGATAAACTATATCACGCTAATGAAGAACAAATAAGACAAACCGAAAAAAATTTTTACGAAATACTTTCTACTCTGCGCTTTCTCCCCAATTCTCCTACCTTAATGAACGCGGAAACACCTACTCAGCAATTAAGTTCCTGCTTTGTCCTGCCGATAGAAGATACTATGCAGAGCATTTTCAACACATTAAAAGATGCGGCGATTATTCATCAACATGGTTCAGGCACGGGTTTTTCTTTCTCTCGCCTGCGACCGAAGAATGATCTGGTCAAACAAAATCTTGGTGTCGCAGCCGGTCCAGTCTCTTTCCTGCATATTTACGATACCGCCTTGGAAGCAATTAAACAAGGTGGTGTTCGTCCTGGCGCCAATATGGCTGTCCTCAGGGTTGATCATCCTGATATCATTCGCTTTATCGAATGTAAACGCGATAAACGCGCCTTGAAGAATTTTAATATCTCTGTGGCAGTAACCGATCGATTTATGAAAGCAGTAGAAGAAGATCGTGAATATTATATCACCAACCCCCGCACTGACAAATATGTTGGTAAACTTCGAGCGAAGGATGTTTTTTCGATTATTACCCAAAATGCGTGGAAAACAGGCGATCCGGGACTAATCTTTATTGATGAGATCAATCGTAAACATCCGGGCAAACATCTTGGTGAGATTGAAACTACCAATCAATGCGGAGAAGCTCCGCTATTGCCGTATGAAGGCTGTGTCTTAGGCTCTTTAAACTTGAACAAATTTCTTAATGAAACAAGCACAGATTTAAATCGCGAACTTCTCAAACAAACCATCCATACCGCTGTTCACTTCCTGGATAATGTCATTGATATGAATAAATATCCCTTCTCCGAAATAGAAATGCAAACAAAAAAAACTCGTAAATTTGGTCTGGGCATCATGGGTCTTTCTGACATCCTCATCAAACTAAAATTCAAATACGATTCAGAAGAAGCTTTAGAATTTGCTGATAACTTAATGTCTTTCATCAAACAAGCTGCTTATGAAAAATCTACAGAACTAGCTGAACTAAGAGGTATTTGTCCTGCCTTAGAGAATACCGAACAAGAACGTAAAATGCGCAACTTAACCTGTCTATCCATCGCTCCTACGGGAACAATAAGCATTCTTGGTGACGCTTCTAGTGGTTGTGAACCTTTATTTGCCATTTCTTACATTAAAACTATTCTCGGGAACAATGAAATAGTTTCCTTAAACAAATATTTCGAAAAAATAGCTAAAGAGCGCGGATTTTATTCTCCGGAGTTAATTCATAAAATCGCCCGCCTGGGCAGCATTCAAAGTATTAAAGAGATTCCAAAAGATATACGGGATATTTTTATTACCAGCCAGGACATTTCTCCAGAATGGCATATCAAAATGCAGGCTACCTTGCAGAAACATATAGATAATTCCATTTCTAAAACTATCAATTTTCCAAACACTGCTGCCATTAAAGATGTAGAACAAGCGTACCTGTTAGCGTGGAAATCAAAATGCAAAGGTATCACTATTTATCGTGACGGCAGTTACGAAGAACAAGTGATCAATATTGGTGATAACTAATCTATGGACAAGATTTATACTTTAAAAGGCGACACGGGTAAAACTAGTTTCTATACCGGTGAACTTGTTAAAAAAAGCGACCCGCATATCCATGCTGTTGGCTCTATTGATGAGCTTAACTCCTTAATTGGCTTGGTTATTTCCACTATCAACACAAATCCTGCCAATCCTCCCGCAAAGGAAATTCAAGAAATACTGCATCATTTACAAAACGATTTATTTACCGTAGGAGCAGAATTGACCATGCTTTCTTCTAAAAAAGCAAAGCCGCGGATAACTTCTAAACACATTCAAGAAATGGAATCATATATCGATGCTATTCAGGAAAAATTGTCAGAACAAAAAAATTTTATTATTCCGGGAGGAACGCTGTTAAGCGCCTGGCTCCATTTTTCCCGTACTGTAGCCAGAAGAGCGGAACGTGATTTAGTAGAGTTATCTAATAGTATAAATCTTAACCCGGAACTGCTTAAATACCTTAATCGTATTTCTGATTTATTGTATGTCATGGCTCGCTATGCTAATAAAGAGATCCATGCTGAACAGCAACCTATTTACAAATATTTAGATGAAAATCCAGAAGAATGAATAACTTATTACTACTCATCAAAATACTACATTTATTTACCTACTCAGTGACTAACAATCTTTATATATTAGCCCGCACCCTAATATTTACTGGGGTGATATTTGTATGGCAAAAATAAGAAAAGGAGCAATTATTCTTAAACAGAGCACAGAAGAAGCAATAAAAAATGTCGCTGCCGAATATCTTTCTGCAAAAGATTTGCAATTAAAATTACAAAAAATTGATCGTGAAGAGTCCGATCAAGCCATTTCTGATGCCCGTAAAGGTTTGCACATTATTCGTTATTTAATACGTTCAGAAAAAAGCTCTTACGAATTTGAAAAAAACATTCTTAAAGAATTACAATCACTTAAAGAAGCAATACCTCCTTTTTTACAAAGAGAAGAAGAGCGTTTACTTCAACAGCTAAGTATAGCTGAAGGAAAGCTCGTTCGTGTCGCTTCCAACTTTGGTGATTTACAAAAAGAAATAAATCAAATTGCTGCAAACGAACAACTTCTTAAAAGAATTAAAAATTCAGTACAATTACGCAGTCAATTAGGTATTCTATGCAAACAAGCCAAAGCCGGAGTAGATCAATTATTAACTTGGATTGCTGCCACCGAAGAAATTCTAAGACAAACCAAAGAATTCAGTAAAAAACTAGAACAAATTTCTTCTCCAGAAGATTAATCTTTATCGTTCCTTCTTCAACTCTTCCACCAATAACGGCGTCACATCAATCTTGCTATTCTCTTTATCAATACAATTCGTAGAAACAATATCTACTACGCCTGCTTTTTTCATTTTTTCAATCGCATCTTCTACAAATATTCCATGAACACCTACCGTTCTTATAGATTTGGCACCCATACTTTTTGCCTGTCTTGCTGCCTCGGCAATCGTTCTTCCAGTAGAAATAATATCATCAACTATAACCACATCTTTTCCCTTGATTGGTATTGGGTGCACCATTTTTGAATGCACTTCCCAAGACGATAACCTAGTTTTTTCTAAAACTGTCGCTGGAACTCCCACAATCTGAGCAATATCTTCTGCCCATTGATAGGACTCCCAATCCGGTCCTATCACCACTAAATTATTTCTCAACGGCTGATATTTTTTCTTAATATATTCTCCTAATAATCCATTCGCTGTTAAACGGACAGCTGAAATTTTAAAAATATTTTTTAATGATTTATATCGATGTAAATGCGGATCAATTGTAATTATTTTATCCACATAATCATTTAACAATCCCGCCATAACCATACTGGAAACACATTCACCTGGATGGAACCGTTTATCTTGTCGCATATATGCTAAATAAGGAGCAACCAAAATTATCTTTTTAGCACCTAACTCTCTCGCTGTTTTGGAAGCAAAAACAACATCGAATAAAGACATATCCGGATGCGGATAAAATGACTGTACAATCACTACTTTTTTCCCCTGCAAAGAAGCATTAAATCTTAAATATAAATCCCCATCGGGAAACGCCGCAATAGTTAACGGTGAATACTTTGCTTTCAACTTCTTAGCTAACCCTCTCGCAATATATTCAGAATTCCCGCAGCTCGTAATAATCATTCAATTACCTCTTTTAACCTAATCTTACTATAGTAAACGACATATAAAATTATGCTTTAGTTATGTCGTTTACTATCTAATGTGCGAGATACAATTTAACGATTTACTTATGTCGCTCATTACTACTTAGAAAATAATATAAGTTTATAAAATATACCTCTTCAAGTTAATAACTTAAAAGTAACAAAGTATATAAATAACCACTATCTGCTATTTTCTCCTGCGTATAAACAAATGCCGACATGACTCTATCGGCATCGACTACTAATTCCCTTCACAATGCATCAGGATGTTCACGTTTTAATCGTGCATGTAACGATTTATTAATTTTTTTTCCGGGTTCCCAAGCATCTTTCTCGGTTAACGTATGGAATTCCTGTTAGTTTCTCCGACCCACGAGCGAGGACTAAAATTATCGTTAATAAAATCACCGAGCGGAGTGGGGAGGACGAAGAACGTAGTGACGAAGAGTTTTTACATTGCCGATGCTTTAGGGACTGACGTAGTTTTTACTTTCTTAATTGACATAACTTTCTTGCGTAGCAGACTATTTTTAGGGGGAGTTCCGTTAATGTAAATTCGCTTTTAACATTTCTTGATACGCCGGCATCCACGTTTCATATATCATAATGAGATGTTCATAGTTTCTAATTACGTGAGGGAAGTGCTGTCTGAGGTCATTAATTATTTTGTTAAAATGTTGGTAACTTTCAACTGCAAACTCAAATTCAACCTCCCAGGGAGCTAAACTCCGAATATAATAAAGTGAATTAGGATGTCGCTTCATCCATTCAAATAATGCTTTTTCATCTTTCTCTGACAAGGTTCTAAAATAGATTATTGCTTTAAAAAATTCTAATCCTAATTTGTTTAAATCAACCGCAATTCTATAAGAAAGTATAATCTCTTTTTGTTCTAATTTTCTAATTCTCCCCCGCACAATTTCAATAGTAGAATGAACTTTTCTTGCCAGCTCAGCTAAGGGAATTCTTGCGTCATTTGCTAAAATATTTAATATCTTTGAGTCCAACTCGTCAATCTCATTCTGAACAACATCTCCTCCAAAAATTACATATTGGCTATCTTTCGCATCTGTAAAGAATTTTTTATTATATTGTCGAGTGTCAACCATTGTTCCTAAGATCTTACTTACAACCAGATGCTGCCATTTTGAAAGAAGATAATTTATTTTTGTAAAATATTCAGAAATGCTTTTTGATAAGATAGCAAAAACAAGGTCAAAAGCACCATCAGAGATTCCCATCCAGTAAATATCAGGGCTTTTTTTAAGTTCCTCAAAGAATTTTTCACGTTCTTCTGGGACGTTCTCTAGTTTAAGATAAACTTTAAACATATAGTACCCTAATCTGTTGGGATTGATTGAGGTAATAAATTTCTCAATAATGCCTCTTTTTTGTAATTGTTGGATTCGATATTTTACTGCTTCTCTGGACTTATTTACTTTTTTGGCTAGTGTAGAGTTTGAGATACGACAATTCTTATCTAACTCAGCTAATAGCTTCCTATCCGTCAAATCTAGCTTAACTTTCTCCATTTTATAGCCATAAGTTGTATTTATATATAAATATTTCTATAAAACGGTCAAAATTCTAAAGGAAGTTTATTATATCAAATGTTACTATGCAGTAGTTATGAAAATAGATTTAGTACAACCAAGACACAATTATGCCTCCAAAAAGGGAGTAGGACACATCTATATGCCGACCTCTTTGCTTACAGTAGGAGCAAGACTACTCAATGCAGGAGTAGATGTCACATTCCACGATGAAAATACAAAACCTCTGGAGGTATCTTCTGATTATGTAGGATTTAATCTATTGGGTGCTCCGTATATTCCAGAAGTGATAAAATTACAAGAAAGAATCAGGCAAGAACAAGGAGAGAAAACGTTTCTTGTTGGCGGGCAAGTTGTTTCTGGGTTAAATTCAAGCCAATTGGAGCGATTATTTGGTAGTTCAACCCATAACGGAAATGATGATTCCACGTTAACGAAAGTTCTTGGTATAGATGAAAAAGCATTGGTTTCGCCAGAGAAAACTTCACTTATTCCAGCATATGAGCGGTTAAGCGATGATGCTATGAGAGAATATCTTTCCAGAGAATTTTCTCTTTATGTCTCTCAAGGATGCAGATGGTTTTGTAATTTCTGTGCAGCTGTAAGAACATGGAAATACCCACAGACAGGAAAAGTCATTCAAAGAGTGAAAGAATCTTACAGAGATGCAAGTATTATAAAAGCAGATTTGTCGTATTTGGTAGGAAAGGCAAAATATTTTGGTTTAGACGAACTACAACTTTATATGTCTAATCTTGATGTATTCCAAACACCACAACAATTGCTTAAGTTTGCCTACGCCGTCCAAGAAGTTAAGCAAAGCAATCAAGACTTTAAAATAAGTATTCGTGGCTTAGCTACAGTTGATTCGTTTTTGAGAACACGAGAAAATATGCCTAAAAGTATAGAAGAATTAGTGAATGCTGGTTTTAATACAGTTGGTTTCGGTGTTGATGGCTGGACTAAAGAGGTATGGGCAGCAGTTGAGAAAGGACAAAATACAGAGGAGAAGTGTTTAGAAGCAATTAGGTCAACGAGAGAAGATTTCGGGATGACTCCAGAGATATTAATGGTTTTTGGACATCCAACAGCCGATACGGAAGAATCTCTTGATGCTGCATATCAAGTAACTAGAATGGTTGTAGGAACATACGGAGCAGTTCCTCGCCCTCATGTTTCAAAAGATTTTATCCCCGGGAACAATGGTTGGAAAAGTCCAGAGCATTTAGGTGCAGTCGAAAGTTTGCTAGAGCATCCAGAAGCTTTTCAGTCTTTAGATTTTACAGCACTTCCCTCGCCATTAACTCATCCCAATGGAAGAATTAGAGAATTAGCGACAAAATATTTTTTGAAAATGTGCGAACTTCCTGGAAATACCACTCAGCATGTTAAACCAATAACTCCTAATTTAACATCAGAAGAGTTGGAAGAAGTCAAAAGATTTAATGAAAGTCGTTTTGATCGTTAGTAACGGAACTCCCCCTCATTATTAAGAAAGTAAAAATTTGGGTGAACTTGTGAGCCGTTAAATCAACATTATAGGACAGTTGCGGAGCAATTTCCTCCATTTTTTCTTTTATCGATTTAACGAAGTCAGTCCCGTCAAAAGCATCGGTTTTCCAAAGGAAAGAACTTCTTGAGGCAATGCAAAAATTGCAACTAACTTAGATCCCGCTACAATTGTTTTAAATAATCTAACTTTAACTACCTTTTCTCGTATGACCGCTCTCGCCACTTCTGACTAATTGATGTCCGGTGTTTCTTCCATTTCTTTCTTTAACTCTTCTGGTACAGATAATGTTATTGTTGGCATAAGTAATTCCTCCTTATTTAATATATTTAATACACTGAAAATATTTAAATCTTGTAGAGGTAAAAGTTATGCGCACTAATTTGAACTAAGAAACAACAAATAATAGCTTTGCTTATAATCCACAGAAACCTAACTATTGAAGATATCATAGGGGTGCTTATACTATCCCTTCTCACTCTTCCCTCGAAATCTTTAAATAATACTCCTCTTAATCATCATTCATGACCAAAATCGACCAATCTAAATTAATTAAACTTGAAGAAATAAAAAAATTAGACATAAATCCTTATCCTTACACCTTTCCCCAGACACATCATGCTCATAACCTTCTTAACAAATACTCTACATTAACTGCCGAAGAAAAAACACAAGATAACGTCAGCATCGCTGGCAGAATCATGCTTAAGCGTGGCATGGGCAAAGCCACCTTTATGCACATTCAAGATCAATCCGGAAAAATTCAAATTTATTTGCGAGAAGATGATTTAGGTCAAGAAATATATGACATCATCGCTAAAAAAACCGATTTAGGGGATATCATTGGCATCACTGGTACAATTTTCAAAACCAAAATGGGTGAGATAACCATTCACACCAAAAGTGCTCAGCTTCTCAGCAAATCTCTTCTGCCTATGCCTGAAAAGTACCATGGCTTGAAAGACATCGAATTAAAATACAGACAACGCTACATTGACCTTACCGTTAATCCCGAAGTAAAAGAAGTATTTCAAAAAAGAAGCAAAATAATTCACGAAATTCGCCAATATTTTCATGAAAAAGGATTTATGGAAGTGGAAACTCCTACCTTGCAAACAATCTATGGTGGTGCTAGTGCTAAACCGTTCATAACTCACATCAATACGTGGGATATGCAAATGTATCTTTCCATCTCTCCAGAAACATATTTAAAACGTCTTTTAGTTGGCGGGTTTGAAAAAGTGTTCAGTATCTGTAAAAACTTCCGTAACGAAGATGTCGACACTTCTCATAATCCCGAATTTACCATGTTAGAGATTTATCAAGCATATGTTGATTACAATATGATGATGGAATATCTTGAGCAAGTGTACGAAAAAGCCTGCCTAGCAATCAACACCACCACCAAAGTTGAGCATATTTACAAAGGAGAAAAGGTCATGCTTGATTTTAAAGCTCCCTGGAGACGTCTTTCTATGATTGATGCGATCAAGCAATATGCTAATATAAATGTTTCTCAAATGACTGAAAATCATCTCAGAAACTTCTTAGAAGATAATCGTATAATCTGGGAAGGTAAACTTACATGGGGTTTAGGCGTCCAGCGCATTTTTGAAGAGATGGTCGAAGAGCATCTTATCCAACCGGTTCATATTATCGACCATCCTAAAGAAAGCACTCCCTTATGTAAACATCATCGTAATGATTCTAGATTGATCGAACGTTTTGAATCCTTTTGTCTGGGCATGGAACTATCGAATGCCTATTCTGAATTAAATGACCCTCTTTTACAACGTCAATTATTAGAAGAACAATCAAATCAACTCCGTGCCGGTTTTGAAAATGCTCATCCCATGGACGAAGACTTTGTTAACTCTATTGAATTTGGCATGCCTCCAGCCGGAGGTTTAGGTTTTGGCATTGATCGCATGGCCATCATCCTAACCAGCCAAAACTCTATCAGAGATGTTATCTTATTTCCCACTATGAAACCAATAGAAGAAGACAAACCAGAACAAAAATATCAGCCTAATCTATAATCTAAATATAACCTAAAAACAGCTCTGTAGAAAAAGTCGCCCCCTAGGCCAATATGTAAAACAAGAACTACTTTTCCAAATGATAATTAATTGGTGCTCCTCTTGAAAAATACTTCCAAAGGAGCACTTATTTTACGGTCAAGGCGACTTTTTCATAGATTTTCTACAGAGCCCCTAAAAACAAAAATTTTTTAAATAAGCACTATTATTATACCAAAACATGTCCAACAAAAGATTAATCCCCTTATTACTATTAACCATTTTCTTAACTATTTCCGTAATCCCTTTTACTCTAGCAGAGCAAGATAAAGAAGTAAAGGTTGGCGTATACCTGCTTAACCTCGGTAAGTATGAAGTGGCTACTGGTTCTTTTACTGTCGATTTTTATTTATCATTAAAATGCAATTATAACTGCTCGCCAGAAAACTTTGAATTCATGAACGGCCGTGCTTCCAGCGTTGATTTAATGGAAAACAAACCTAGCGAAAAATTTTATCGTATCCAAGCAAATTTAAATAGTAAAGTCGACTTGAAAAAATTTCCTTTTGATAAACAAGAAATAAATATTATCCTTGAAGATAAAGAAAACACTAATGCCCATATTAAATATATTCCGAACATAGAAGAGAGTGGCATTGATCCCTCTATTACTTTTACTGGTTGGAACATTGACGGTTGGCGTGCTGAAGAAAGAGATCATAATTACCCAATTTACAACGAAACATATTCTCAATACACATTTACCATTGATTTATCGCGTATTCTCATCAATTCTTTTTTGAAAACAATCTTGCCAGTATTTTTTATTTTATTAACGGTCTTATTTAGCTTTATAATAGATCCAGACAAAGTAACTACTAGATTATCCATGTCTGGCTCAAGCTTGGTAGCCGCAGTAATGTTTCATGTATCTATTTCCAACCAAATTCCTCCCGTTAGCTATTTAACATTTTCAGACAAATTTTTAGGTTTAACTTATTTAGTATTATTGTTAAGTTTCATCATTAACATCAGTCTCATAGAATTACAAGAACGCAAAAATCACGAATTATTGATGAAAATACATCGTTTAACTGAATTTAGTATGTTAATTATTGTTCCTTTGTTATATCTCGCATTATTCTTATTATTTTTATAATTTTTATATTCCTTTATTCCTTAGTTATAACAAATGTGTTAAATAATCGTACTTTTATTCACACATTTGCTTAGGAGTAACTGTGAACAAATATACAAAAACAATTCACAGTCACTATATCAACAGAAAGATATAAAAATAAATCTCTTAATCATAATTATTCATGTGGACGTGCCAGAGTGGTCAAATGGGATAGGCTTAGGTATAAGCCATAACACAGGTGTGATGAGCATTACGCTATGACAATAAAGACACCTATTGGGTTAGTCCCTTCGCAGGTTCGAATGTAAATTATGATTTTACGTTTGTGGTATGGCATTCGCTTTGTTCAGCCCGCCATGGTTAAGAAATCGTCAATTTCCCGAATGTCCTGCCGTCCACATTTACTTTTTAAATAGATAACTTAAATAGATAACGTATATTCTCTAAATACATAAACTTTAAAAATAAATCTCCCTCCAAAATTACCATGAAAACAACAATCAAATTATTCTTATTGCCTATACTCATCATTAGCTTATTTTCATTAAGCTCTTGTTCCTCGATAACTGGCCTTTTTGTTGCAGATGAATGTTCTTCTTTAGAGAATAATGCTAAAGATCAATGTTATTTAGAATCTAAAACATGTAGTAAAATAAAAAACATTGAAGTACGTAATGCTTGTGTAGTTGAATTAGCTCTCTTAAAAGAAGATCTTAGCGTATGTAGTTTAATAACCACCGAAAAAGCTCGAGGCTATTGCCAAGAATCTCTAGCTGAATTAAAAAATGATCATTCCATCTGTAAAGAGATAAAAGATAAATATTGGAAAGACAACTGTAATTATAATTTAGCAGTAAAGAATAACAAAGATATTTTTTGCTCATTGATTTATACTAACGAACAGCGTATTGATTGCTTCCAAACCATCGCTATTAACACTAAAAATCCTGAATTATGTGAAATGTTTGATAATCCAGAAAAGAATAACTGTATCTTTAAAGTAGCCGTTGAATCACTTGATTTAAGTAGTTGCCAGCTTCTTAGCATTGCCCTGGACCGCGATGTTTGCCGTTATAATATCGCTAAACGCTCACAAGACAAGACCATTTGTGAAAAGATTGGCGAAGCAGATATCAAGAAAGCATGCTTTGATAATCTTAAACCTAAAAATTAAATAAACTATCCTTTTTCACCAGTAGTTTGTATCAGTAAATCAACGAACGTAGTGATGTTGTATTCGCTGGATTGAAACAATGATCTCATTTAGATTGAAAAAAAACAAGGTCAGTTTTTTTTGACATTAGATAAAAAATTAAAAAAGATAATATAAACTTAAGCCTTAGAATTTTTCTTGCTCCATTTGTACTTACGAAGCTTCGTTCTTGCGCCATAACCACAGGCAGAACATCTTTTTTTAGTTATATGATAAGTATGTTTACCGCACCGTCTACAATAAATATGACTTTTCTTTCCGCTTCGTTTTCCTTGACTAGGTGTTCCTTTGGTCATAACTCCTCAACTCTTATGCTGGCGTAATTATTGTTATTGTATCTCCACGCACAAAAACTGTGCCTAACTTGCGCTTAAGTTCACCGTTATGCAATTCTTCTGCATTATCCAACACAATATTAATATGAATATCAAAAGCTTTTAACTTCCCCACATAACGATAACCATTTTTAAGATCAAGCATGATTGTCTTATTACGTGCCGCATTTAATGTGTCTAAAGGTCTAGATCCTGTATCTTCCATGTTTAATACACCCTCCGTGTAAATATGAAAATAAAATAATGAGCTTGCTATATAAATGTTTTGCTTGTATAGTAAACGATACAATTAAAGCATAATGTTATCGGTTGCTTACTATTTATGAATCTTTATGATTCATATAAGAAATGTAATCTCATTTTCACATTTCTGTTTAATAACTATTTATGTCCGTTACTAATAATTAGAACTTACTACGACTTAAACCATAAATTTTTTTCTAACTCTTAATCAACCAAAACTATTATAAATAAACATCTATATCCTAACACTATGATCAACTTTACTAAGCTACAGAAAGAATTGCATGATTATGATTCTGAACGTGAAAAATTAATTAAAAAAAGCCGTGACGTCCTAAAATTAAGCAAACTCATTATTTATGCAGTACATCGTGATGAACTGGATAATGCTTCTAAATTAATTAAAGAGATTGAACAGGAACGTAAAGAATTGGAAAAAATAGCCACTCATGACGCTAAAATGGTCTATGAAGGCAGCTACAAAATTGCCATTCAAGAATACGTCGAAGCCGTTCTCTATTACGAATTCGTCAAAACCGGTAAAATACCAGAACTTAAAGTCATCGCTGAACATTTCTTGCTCGGCTTATGCGACCTTCCTGGAGAATTAAATCGTCGCGCTGTGTTCCTTGCCGGCAAAGGCGAAGTGGAGAAAGTCATTAAAATAAAAGACCAAGTAGATTACATCTACGGCGAATTATTAAAATTTGACTTCCGTGACAATGAAATTAGGCGTAAAGTTGACGCTGTAAAGTACGAACTTCGCAAATTAGAAGATTTAGTTCTTGATTTGAAATTGAAAGGAAGATAAAGTCCTTATCTCCTCATCAAATATAATCCTCTTTTTTTATTCAATACAGAAATACATGCCCTTCCTCTCGTGCATGATTATTCTCAAATAATATTTTTCGTGTACTATTTCTTCTACAGATATCTTTAACAATTCTCGGTTCATAAAAGAAAAGTAAATCATCTGTAGACCAATTATCTGCAGTCAAAAAATTAAAATAAACTCCTTTTTTTGCCAATTTGTCCATTCTTGAAATCATTTGTTCTAAAAATGAATAATTATCATCCATCTTGGCAGATAAAGAGCCCGAAGCAAAGACATAGTCAAATAGCGATAACTCTTCCTGAAGAATATCTATATTCAAAAATGTTGCCATCGGTTTTTCCCTTCGCGCTCTTTCTAAAGAAGGGATGTAAACATCTACCCCAAAATATTCTAAGACTTCAAAAGGCTTTAAAAAAGAATATAACTCGCCCGTTCCACATCCAACATCCAATACTGTAGATTGTGATACAGGCTTTCCGGATAGTTTTGCCAATTTTGGCAAATTAAAAAAATTATCTAATTGATGATTTTTAATCCATCCATTAGGATTACCTGCCCTACTTAATAAATCATACAGTTTTTGATTGGTCATAAATTTAGCTTATCTTTATTTTCTTTATAAAGTTTACTACCTCGTAATAACAAAAACGAAAGATTTATAAATACCACCCCCCTATAAACACCTATGAAAATTCTTGCCTTAAGTGACCTGCACGGAGACCGCTCCTTGGTAAAAAAGATGGCCGAAAAAGGAGCAAAAGAAAAAGTAGATTTAGTTCTTCTTGCTGGTGATCTTATTCATCACGACGGATCTTTAGATGGCTTAGTGGGCCCATTCAAAGAAAAGGGCTTAGACGTTGCCTTGCTTCCTGGAAATCATGAAGGATTATCGGAAATAAATTTTCTTGCTGAACGATACGGTGCTAAAAATCTGCATGGATATGCCTTTCAAAAAGGCGATATTGGCTTCTTTGGTTGCGGCTATGCCGACGTCGGTTTGCACCAGCTTAATGAAGAACAGTTCTTTAAAACTTTAGAATTAGCCCACAAATCATTAGGTGATGTTAAAAAGAAAATCATGGTTACGCACATTCAACCGAGCAATACTATTCTTGGTCTAGGAATTTTTCCCGGCAGTCGTGGCGTTCGTAAAGCGATTGAACAGTTTCAACCAGAATTTCACTTATGCGGACACGTCCATGAAACTCAAGGTATTGAAGACCATATCGGCAAAACTAAAATAATCAATGTAGGAAAATCAGGTAAAATAATTGAGTTGTAATCATGATCGAACTTCTCTCTCCCGTAGGAAATTGGAGTATGCTTACTGCCGCTAAACAAGCCTGTGCTGATGCCGTTTATTTTGGCATTAAAGGATTTAACATGCGTGCCGCAGCTCAAAATTTTTCCCTCGAAGAATTGCCTAACGTAGTACAATTCTGCCATAATCATAATCTCAAAGCATATTGCACCATTAATATAATTATTTATCAACATGAACTAGAAAAATTAGATCAATACCTTAACGCTTTAAAGCAAGCAAATATTGATGCTATTATCTGCTGGGACCTTGCCGTTATCAAAAAATGCCGAGAATTAGGCTTAGAAATTCATCTTAGCACTCAAGCCAGCGTATCTAATTCCCAAGCTGCAAAATTATACCAAGATTTTGGTGTAACTCGTATAGTTCTTGCCAGAGAATGTTCTATGGAAGATATCCAAGACATAAAAAATAAGACTAATCTTGAACTTGAAACATTCATCCACGGAGCACGTTGCATTTCCTTATCCGGCAGATGCTTTATGAGCCAAGAATTGTTTAATAAATCTGCTAATCGCGGAGAATGTTTACAATCGTGTAGACGAGAATATACTGTTTTTGATGATGAAGGCAAGCAGATGAAAGTTGAGAATAATTTTATTATGAGCGCTAAAGATCTTTGCACATTGCCCATTCTTGACAAATTAGTAAAATTAAATATTAATTGCTTCAAAATTGAAGGACGTAACCGCCCTGCTGACTATGTATTCAAAGTAACCCAAACCTATCGCCAAGCCTTAGACGCCATCAACACCAACACTTTCACAGAAGAACTACAACATAATCTTATGCAGCAACTACAAGAAGTTTATAACAAAGAGTATTCTACGGGCTTTTTCGTTGATTATCCTCATCATGAACGATGCAATATTTATGGTAATAAATCTACAGTAGAAAAAGTTCTTCTGGGAAAAGTATCAAATTTTTATAACCAACAAAATGTTGTCGAATTTAAATTAGACAATTCTTCTCTTAAATTAGGACATAAACTTGCCTTCATTGGTCCAACTACTGGCTATGTTGAATATACCCCTGCAGAAATTCATACTAATAATAGTCTAACCACCGAAGCTAAGCAAGGCGAGATAATTACCCTTAAACTACCCCAAAAAGTTCGCATTAATGATCAAGTGTACCTTCTGAAGCCTAGAAATAGTACTCACTAAAATATGCTTTTTCCACCAGTGTGTTTCACTGGTGGTACACATCCACTAACACATAAAGTGGAAAAAGCATGGTCAGAAAACCGACCACCACAGTCTATTGACTGGTGGTGGTCGGTTTTCTTTGACTCCAGGCTATAGAAACAATTTTAAACTTGTTCTTCCTTCTTACTCCCCATGATCGAATCCTGTCCTGAATGTCATCATACTTTACATCAAGGCGAACATAAGTTTGATGACGGCTTGTTTGAGGTATGGTATTGTAAATCATGTGGTTTTCGGAAAGAAATCGCCATCAATGAAAGAAAACTAAAACAAATTCCAAAATGATTGATCAAGAAGGCAAAGAATATATTGAACTTAATGCATTTATAAAAAAAATAAACCTTGCCACTACCGGCGGTCAGGCTAAAAATGTAATCCGTTCTGGAGAAATAAAATTAAATGGTGTTATAGAAACACGAAATCGAAAAAAACTGTATCATGACGATGTTGTGGAATATGCTGGTAAAAAACACACAGTAAAAATATGACTATTACACTTTTCTGATAACTGTAAGCTATCCTGCAACCTAAAAATAGATTTACCACTATAACAATAATTATAAATAACTATCTTTATATTACTCTATGAGTAACAGCCATTATCGTTTTCTATACATTGATGATAATGAAGGATTATCCACAGAAGAAATCCAATCCCGCTATCATCACAATTTCTCTAATGTCACCCTAGAACATGTTCTTACCAATGAACAAGCGCTGGAAAAAATTGCTTCTCATTTCTACGATGTCATTTTCTATGACCTAGGTATGGATAAAGATTTAAGATATCCCATTGCCCATCTTATTAAAGACAGAAAACCTTCTGCCATTCTTGTCGGCATAAGTTATGCTCTCCTCTTCAACTCTGATCTTCCTATCTGTTTTGATGCCCGTATGGCATCTCTTATAGCATCAAATTATCCCGATACCGTTGCGAATGTAGTAAGAAAGTATAATATTCTATTAAAAAAATAATAATCATTTCATAACTATCCTTCTTGTAATTATATATGTTAAACAACAGAACGCATTACTCCTCCGCGCGTTGAATCACTAATTGTAGTGTTGCCACGATCTCTGGAGAAGTAGTTTGCAATTTATTCATATTCGTTCGTGTTATCTGTATTCTTTTAATAATCCCTTCTACCGCTTTAGTAGTGTATACTCCTACCCGTCCACTAACATCTTCCAGTTTTTCCGTTTCCTGTGTAAATACAGCAAGATCCCTCACCGCCTGATTAATCGTTGCTGATGTCTCCTTCAATTGCTCTATAAATGCAGTTATTTTTGCTCGTTCTCGTTTTGTAGTACCCACAATACTATTCTTGCCCATTGTTTCCACCTCATTTTTATATTTTTATGAATATCACTGCTTCTTCAAATGCCTAGTCAACATCTCCACTTCCTGCCACAACTCTCTTTCTGTTTTGTTCCCTTGAGAATAATCAACATATACATCCAGCTCATTATTCATTAAATGTGTTACCCACCCTTCCAGCATTCCTGAATAGGTCTCTTGAATAAATTTATCATCTCGGGCTGCCCGAAAACCAACATAACCATTCTCCGTGCAAAATGTTTCATAGCGCACCGCAATAGGGCTTAATTTTATTTCTTCTTCGGGAGTAAGGAACTCAAAATAACCATCCAGAGTTAAAACTAAACGATTATCATGGTTATCCTCTCCCGAGGCAATTATTCCTCGTAATTCCTGGCAGGAAAATTGTCTTGGCCTCATCATTCTCTTCACCTTCGCATACATAAAAACGCGGTGAATCATATCCGCAAGAAAACATCTATGTTCATTGATTTCATAGGTATTATCGCCTAACACAATCATCCCTTTTTGTTCAACATAGTGTTGTATATCTTCTAGACACTCCCCCAGTTTATCCTGCTCACTATAGGAATCATTAGAACTATATTGTGGATAATTTCTGCTCAGCGGAGACTCTATTTTTCTCCACGTTTCATCCTTCTGCAAACGAAACCTCTGCAATCCACTGCCAATATATGCTTCCACTAAAAATTGCATTTCCTCCATAGTATCACCCCATCAGCCCTTTAGGCAATTTTCCACTCATCTTCTTCATTAAAGAATTCATATCTTTCTCTCCTTTGAACATCTTCATCATTTTCTTGCTCTGTCTATACTGTTTGATTAATTCCCTCACTTCATTAACTTTCACACCCGAACCAGATGCAATTCGATCAATTCTCTCCGCCGAAATAACTTCCGGATCCTCTAACTCTTCTTTCGTCATGGAATTCATGGCGTATTTCCATTTCTCTAATTTACCCTCTTGCACCTGTAACATTTCCTTCGGTAGTTTCAAAGCCCCCATACCAGGAAGCATTTCCATAATTTTTCCAAACGAGCCCATTTTCTTCATCGCGCTCATTTGTTCATATAAATCTAATAAATTAAAATCTCCTCTCAAAAATTTCTCACTCATGTCCCTTGCCTGCTCCTCACCAACGACTTCTCTAGCTTTTTCTAATAACGACTCTAAATCACCCATTCCTAACAATCTGCTGACAAAGCGTTCCGGATTGAAACTCTCTAAATCATCAATCTTTTCACCTACACCAATAAACACTATGGGCGCATTTGTAACCGCACACGCCGATAATGCTCCCCCTCCCTTCGCTGTACCCTCTAATTTTGTAACAATTACACCAGAAATAGTACAGGAATCATGAAATGCCTGCGCTTGCTTCTGTGCCGCTTGTCCAATATCACCAGAAATCACTAATAATCGTTCATCAGCCCTTACCACCGCATTAATTTTGTTTAATTCTTCAATCAATTCCTCAGATAGTGCATCTCTGCCCGCGGTATCAACAATAACAACATCATACTCTTTTAATTTCTCTTTAAACGCATTATATATCTTAACGGGGCTTTTCTCATTTTTAATACCAAAAAAATCAACTCCAACTTGCTTAGCCAATTGTTCTAATTGGTCATACGCTGCCGGTCTCCACGTATCTGTCTGCATTACAGCTACTCTTAACCCTCTTTTTCGGTAATACTTACCTAATTTTCCCGCCGTCGTTGTTTTACCAGAACCAAATAAGCCAACTAACATAATTTGCGTCGGCTTTTTATTAATTGTAATCTCTCTAGCTTCCTTGCCTAAGAAATTGGTTAATTCTTCATATACAATCTTCACAATATGTTCTCGTTTCGTAATTCCCGCCGGCGGATTTTCCTTCGCCCGATCCTTAATTTTTGTGCTTAACTCAAACACTAGTTTGACATTAGTATCTGATTGCAATAACGCTCGTTGAATATCCTTAACCAGCTCATTAATCAACTTTTCATCAACAAAAATCGAATTAGTAATCCGGCTTAACGTACTTTTCAAAGATTCACTTAATTTCTCTAAAACCATTTTTAAGAAGAAAGGTAGTTTTCATTATAAAGATTATCTTGTTTTTGGCTAATTTAAACGAATTACCAAACATAACCTTATATCTTTCCCTCCTTTCTTCCTCCTATGCACAATAATCCTCTCCAAAAAGAAAACACCACCCCCCTCGCCATAGAAGCGCGTAATTCTCTTGGTAGTTATTGTTTCACGGAATGTCATGCCTATTGCTGTCGCAAAGGCTATCTTATTCTTACACCAAAAGAAGCAGATTTATTATCCCCTAACAATAAGAAAGAATCAATTCTAAACAAAACTATTATTCCCCTACACGGAGGGAAATATGTTCTTGATTTGGGCTCAAAAGACGGCTGTCCGCAATTACAAGAACATAAATGCAACATTCATACTAATCCTGAACGACCCCTTGCCTGTAAAGAATTTCCTCTTTTTATCAAGGGCAATACTATTCGTTTATCACGTCGTTGTCCTGCAGTTCGAGAAAATATTCTCTATCCTTATCTTGCTCAATTTAAACTTCTTGGCTACACCCTTGCTTATGGCAATGATAATTTTAGAGAATGAAAAATAGAAAAATAATGAGCCTGCCCGGAATTTCGTGAAACACCCTATTTTCCGCTCGTGGGATTTTCGTAGAAATATCCCCCTTGACAATCTTCGTATAGGATACTTACTTCGAACCGGGGTTTGCTGGTAACTTCTAATCTTTTAACCGAAGCCAACCGTCCTATTTACCCTTCATCGAATCCAGGCTAGACTACAGGCCCATCTAGAGAGAATTATCTCGCCGTTTTAAAAACATTCCGCAAAGAAAAACTCTAGAAAATATCTAGGGTGCAATTGCTTTCTCCCAAATAATCCAAAAATGCATTTTATAGGCATCAGCAACTTGCTTATTTTTAATTAAAATAGACATGGGTTTTAGATCTTCCCGCTCATGCATAATGCTTATCGCTACCTCCTCACCGCAGATAAATGTAGTAGCAGTATTATTGTTCTCTTGATTAAGACATTTCGCTTCTGTATAGGGTAAGGTATTAAGAAATCGTATCCGTTCCACGGCATCTCTGTTATATAGATGATACATCATTTGTTTTTGTTCCGCTCTTCTTTTATGAATTACTTCTTGAAAAAATCTTCCTACCTTATCAATCGCAAATTTTGGTGCATCAATAGCAAAAATATCTTCCTTTAATTCTAAAAAATGCAAAAACATATTCCTAATATAATCATATCCCTCATAAATCTGTACGGTCTGCTCATTTTTATTTAATGTATTATTCAACTCTAATTCTGGAATAATCTTGTTCAATTTTATTTCTTTTTCCATCAATATATTTTTCAACATGGCTGGCGGTGAAGCTTGATATCCTTTTTTTCCTTCATATATCATCTCTGAAGCTAACCCCCGTTCTTTCAATCTCGCAATAGAATCATAAACATTAACTCGATGAATACCGCTTGCTTCTGCAATCTTTGTTGCAGAAGAAAAACCTTTTTCTATCAGTGAAACATATACCTTCGCTTCATTTTGCGAAAGGCCCAAACTCATTAAAACCTGTTCTTTCATTGTATACATTGAAACTACATTTTTATTTAAACTTTCCGATATATTCTAAAAATATAGTTCTTTTTTAAATTAAGTTGTATACCTAACTACAACTAGATGGTAATAATTTAATACTATCCCATTAAAATGACAACAACATTTATATACTTATTATTTTATCTGGTGATGTAAACATGGCTTCAAAGACCTTGGGGATTATCGGCAAGGGACCTCTTGTTGCAAATTTATTTAATTATATAACAAATTCTGCAGAAAATAAAGATTCCAACATAAATTTATTCTTTCAAGAAATATCTCATATTAACTTTTACAATTATGGTTATGAGAGTAAAGACCACTTTGAAAATTCACTAAGCTATCAAGATTTAATTTCAAAAATCCAACCTAAGATAACACCTGAAGTTTCTGATTTAGGAAAATTTATTCAAAGTTCTAATATAATCCTAGACGCAGCTGGTGGTTATATATCTCGCCATGATAAAAAACTATCCGATATCCAACCTTACACTCTTTATACATATGCAGAATCTAAATATAGTCCCAATCCTTCTCTTCCTTCTCTTTCTTTAGATTGCAATGCTGATTATGAAACATATACAAAAAAAAAACATGAAAAAGGCCGTCTTATTTTTACGAAAGAAGAATTTCAAAGACAATGGGAATTTTCCCTGGCCTTGATTGAACAATTCCATGGTATCGATAAGATATACCGCCAAAATCCTAAAGAAACTTCGCTCGGCTTTAGAACATATACGGAAGTACCGTTCACTGCGATGATGATGTTACAACGTGGCTTTGATATTAATCTGCAATTAACCAAATTGAAAGAAAAAGGCAACAAATTTTTACCTACATATTTAGTTGTTGTTAACGAACCATGTATCACTGCTACAGTACTAACCAGTCAATGTCCTTCGCTTATTCCTTATACGGTTGCTTGTACTGGTTATGATCGAGAACGCTTAGAGGAAGTTCTTAATGAAGATGAATATTACACAGAAATAAGACATAAATATAATCTTGGTTGGCTTCAAGTTTCACTCCGCGGCTTCCATGACACTAAAGTTACTCTGCCTTTTATTTCAATTAAAGATAAAGATAGTAATACCTTCGTTGATAATCTGAATTTTAAAAACGCGTATCATTTCTTAAAAGAAAACGTAGGTCAATACTATTTAAAACAACCACCCACTAAATCTAATCAACAAGTTAGTGCGCATTTAATACGTACCATTGTCAATGCTAGTCAAAGTCACAATAAACCCTTATCCATTTATCCCCCTATTGCCGAGCGTTCTCTAAATAATGGATTTTATCAACCCCTATTAAATAATGAAAGAGGCCTATTCTTAGTTGGTGAACATCATTTTATCAATGGAAAGGTGAAAGCTGATGAACTATGAAGACTTCATAAAAAACGAAAGAGAATGCGCTGAAGATAAACTGCATAACTTATTGCGCAGCACTTTTTTTTATCTGCACAATTCATCTGCTCAGCCATTTGAAGACAACCCCCATTTAGAAACCTATTTTCCTCAGCTTTCAACACCAGAAGGATCAACCCTAAATTTCCCAAAAAATTATTTCGCGGTAAGCGGAAATAAGCTATTATTATACCAAGATAATGTAATTAAACAAGAAATATCCGCAAATATAACGCATATGGCAATATCTCCTCTTGAGGAGTTCCCTTATCTCTTGTATGGGGGTGAATATAATTCTTTAGATTACTTAAAAATATCCAATATCATTGAACCTTCAGAAGAAAAAACAATTTCACTTCCGAGATATTATGATGGTCAAAGCGCTATCAATTCCCTTGCTTTTTTTGAAGATAAATTATTTATTTCCCATAGTTCTCATGGCATAATTTTTCTTCCTCTAGAAAATATTTATACTTCAAATAATATCCAAATTGACCCGCACGCGCACACAAATTTCCTTCATAAAAAAAATTCTCACTCTAAGATCCTAAGAATGTGCTCATCACCTTCTCAACTATTTTTCTCAGAAGACGAACAATTATATGCCTATTCTTCAAAAAAAGGCAAGACCGAATGTTCGCACTATCCTTCTAAAATAACTTCTTTATTTTCCTCTAATGCCGACATCTATGTTGGTTGTGAAAATGGCAGCATTCATAAAAATAAAACGGCAATAATTCCTCCTAATTCTCTTTCCCCTTCCGCAGTTAAAAAAATTAGACCGGTCATGGTTGACAGCTTCGAAGGAATTTTGTACACCTTACATCAACAGCCTCATCTTTTCTTTATGGATACGAAAAATAGAGAAACAAAATTTCTTTCCCACCCTTTAGCAACAATAATAGATTTTGATTATAATTTTAAACAATTATTAGTTTTAAACAGTAATACAGTAATCATTCAAAACGAAGAAAATTTGGGAAAAGAGAGTAATAATAAATTATTACTTGATAAAGATGTTATGTGGAAATATATTTGTTCCTACGGAGGCAATTAACATGACAGAAAAAATAATATTAATAGAAGAAAATGGCACCAAAACGTCTTATACTATTACTACAGCCAAAAATCAGAATAATCCTGGAAATACAGGCCATGATAATCTTGGAAAAACCGGAATAGTCTTTTTAGTTGAAGATAAGGATAGCCAGCGATTTGCTCTTAAAATTCACCAGCGTGGCGATGCGGCATTATTTAAGGCCAATGCTGACAATATGAAAAAACAGAGCTATCCCGGCTTTGTAGAAATATACAAAGTAGGAACTGTTGATATAACTGCTGAGGTTGATAGTGATATGATAGATTTTAAAGATAAAAATGCTCTACTTATGGAGTATGCAGGAAGCAATTTTGGCACGGCCCATAAATTTCTCCACCAAGTAGATCAACGAGTAGCCGAAGCCTTCAAATACAAATCACTTTTAACCGCCTTGAAATATTTCACGCAACTTCATCATCCTTCTGGGAAAGGGAAAAAAGGCCGTGCCCATGGCGATTTTAATCAACGTAATTATCTCTGCGGTTTTAATATTCAAGAATACTTAACTGAGGATAAAACCATCAAAGATAAAGCCGGTTTAGAGAAAAAAATGATTGAATGTGAATTAAAACTTTGCGACAGCGCAGAAAAAGAAGAATTAGTTTCTCTCAGCAATCCGTCTTTAGCCGGCGATGATTTTTGGTTAACCAGCAAATTTACGTGGTCTTTTGCAAATAGTAGTATTGACCGCGATACCTACGCCGTTGGCTTTCTTGCCGCGTGGCTGCTCTCCAACACCAAGGGAACAATTGAAGCGCGTGACTACTTAAAAGAAGAATTAAACATCGATTTAGCCCAGTACAAAGAGGGAAAGTATTCTTTTTTGACTATGCAAGAATTACAGAATAAAATTAAGAACTATATCAAATTAAAAGTAAATTCCGAAAACTATTTTTTTATAGAAGATGATCACCGCCCTTCAACCAACGTATTTGTCCTAAGACCAGTAGATAAATTTTCTCAGTATTGTCTCCAGCAAGAGTTAAAAACGGCAGATGATTTTGCAACTTTTTATTGCACCAGCGATTATTCCTACATTAATATTAAAAAAAGATTAGGTTCAAACAGCAGTACCGGAGAAGGAGACGAGATCAATACTCTGTTTAGTCAAAAAATTTATGATGGAATATCTTATTTGTGTTCTACAATAACCAAAAAAATAGATACAGAAACTTCATTAATAAATAAACAACACCAACCAATCACTGAAAAAAATGAACTTGAAAGAAAAATTAAAAAAGAAGAAAACGAGCTATCTACCAATAAAAAAAATTGGAATACAGTCCATTCTCAACTCTCTCCAGAGAATTATGAAGAATTAAATTCTCAATTAGAACATTTTAGTAAAGAGATAACAACGTGTAACAAAAACATTACCAATTATAATACAGATCTTAGTAACAAAAAGGAAACCATAGATAATATTAATCTACAAATACAATCAAATGATCTTGATTTGGAAGTTCAGGCATTACAGTATCTATCACAAAAACCTTCGCCGAATATTCCTTCTTGCTTTGAATCTTTAACCAGCGATTACAAGACAAAAGCAGACAAGATTATTAAGGAGACAATTTCAATAATTAAGGCTAGGGATTCAAGACTAAAACAATCGCAATCTAAAGATGACTGAATATATAACTCTTACAGTGAAGGATCCTACTGCCAGCAGAAACAATGCCGGAATATATCTCTTAGATTACTCTCTCCCAGAAACTCTATTTAAGACTACTTCCGACCGGCCTAATATTCATTTTTCTCAAGGAAACGGAAAAAATGTTTATGCGATTCAATCATTGGGAAAGAAACTTTTCTTTATTACCCGCAGTCACTTTTATTCTTCCCTAATGGATAATAATAAACTTAAAACATCTTGTAGTTTGTGGAATACATTATTTCCTGCTCCCGCAGAAAAATCACACCGTGATAACTTCGATTCTCTTTTTGACAACGAACAATTTTGTGGCAGTATGAGTCAACAAGATAATCGCTTATTCGTTGCTGTTTACGCTGGTGACAAACTAAAATTAAATCCTTCTATAAACCTTAAATTACAAGAGGGGTTTTTATTTTGTTCAGAAAGCAATAATGATCATCTCCCCAATTTTAAATTATTAGAACAGGGAATAGAAGATTTTCCAACAGGCCAAGTAATCTCTATAGATGATCTATTAATTTATCCCTCTTATGAGAAATTAGTTTCTTACAATTTAGATTCTCTAACTTCAGAGATTCTTCTAAGAATAAATAATTCTGATCTCCGTGATGATATCGAGAACATTATCTGCTTTGACCATAAAAAATTTGCGGAGTATAATCTTTCAATATGTTGTGGAGCTCACGGAAGTTATTCTTTGTCTTGCAATGGTAAAGAAATAAATTCTATAAAAAAAAGACATTATCTGGATTTAAAGGATAATCCGCAACGGTTTTACCTGCCTTCCGAAGCTACTTCTGTACTATTGGTTGATTATAATAATCAATTTTATACTTTATTTGGATGTGATGCCGGTAAATTATTGATTTATGAACTTGACATAAACAACAATAAACCTAAATTGACTTATCATAAAACTATCGATTTCCTTGCCTTAGATGACTTTTCTTATGGAAATAAGGATGATTATCTTTGGAATATCCGCTCTTTGCCTAATGCTGACGTTTGCTTCACCTTAAGAAATATTTTTATCAGAATATCTTTTCAAAATCTCTTAAACTACAATCCTCAACAAAGAATACAACAACTTAACAATTTCAACCTCGAAAAACCAAGAAAGGAAATAGAAACAGAAATAAATTCATATTTAAAAGATTTAAAAGATAAATATTCTTTGGGTGCGGCTTACTTACTGCCTTACCGCATCACTGATTGGCATATTTGGAGCGTTTAAAAATGAAAAGCTATGTCTTAGAAGTTCCTGGAAAAACGCATAATTGCAATGAAGATTCTCATTATATTTCTCATTTCCAAATCGATAATAAACCGGCCGGTCTCTTTATTATTGCTGATGGCTGCAGCGGTCATAATGGGACTAATGCCAGCCATTACGCCGTCAAAACCATAGGCTTTAATTTAGAAGAAGAGCTTATCTGTTCTCAAGAAAAAACAAGAGAATCGGATCATCTTCAAAAATTAATATTGGACATTATTGACAAAACGAATAATAATCTCCATGACCACAGCTTGGGAAGAACAACTATTGACCTTCTAATAGTAATGGATAATGCTTATCACCTTGCTCATCTTGGCGACAGTCAAATTTATACTTTGGAAGGAAATAACTTGAACCTCTTAACTATTGACGAATCTGCTCATGGCGAACCAACCAATTATTTAGGACGAAAACTTATCGGTGAAAAATCCTTATCTGAACGGATAACCATTCAGTCCTACCACCATTTACCTGCGGTCTTTTTACTTGCTACTGACGGCCTTACTAGCCGTGTTGCGTACACAGAAATAAAAACAATTATTGACAAATATCAGAATGATGATCCTACGCTTATTCTGCCTGCGTTAGTGGATATTATAAAATATCCCTTCGAAAAAATAAAAACAATGTCTCCCTCTTTATTAAAAGAAATCGCCAAGAACAACCCACAGATAGAACCTGACAGCCCGGATTTTATTGATACTATCATTGCTGATTATAAGTCAATGCGCTATCCTTCCTTAAACAACCAATTGGATAATATCTTACCATTCGACGACGCCACTTTAATTTATATCGACTTCCAAGACCATTTTTCTTCATTTAAGACACAAATTGCAAAACTTACCCAAGAGCTGGCTGAACTATCTGAAAAATACGAAGTATCTAAAACACTAATTAATCAACTCACCGCAAAAAATAGTGATTACAACCAGGAAATTGATTCCGCTGCAGACCTCTTAATACATTTTTATAGTGAAATGGTAAAAGCAACAAAAAATCTCCCTTTTAAAAAATGAATGAAAAAAAAACACTAGCAGACATTATCTCGGTTTTGGAACAGCACTGCCAAGACACTGTCGTAAAATTGAAAGAATACTATCATGGCTATCATGAACTTAAAGAAATAAATTATCGTTTAGAAGAAGATTTAAAAATAAAAAAACGAGAGACAGATACTATCAAAGAACAATATAATCAACTCCAGATTAAATACGATACTCTTTTATCCGAACAAGAACATATCAAAAATATTAGTCTTATAGCCGACTTCATGTCTTCACCTGCAGCTAATTATCCCCATCTCGAAAAAAATAATGAATGAAAAAAACACCCTCCCCAAATTAATATCTAATATTGAAGTTCATTTTAGGGAGCACGCTGCACGATTAAAAGAATATCATTCTGCCTATGAAGACGTAAAAAAACAAAATAGTGCATTAATCGAAAAAAATTCTCATCTCGATGTGGCATTAGAAAATATCAATACTAATCAGGGTATACTTCAAAATGAATATGATTCTTTGAAAAATAAGTACAGCAGCCTACTCGATAAAGTAAATAACTTATCTGCAGATAAAAATAGATTAAAAAGCAAAGTTGATCAATTGTACACGCAAATCAACAGCTTAAACAAAGAAAAACAATTATTGGATGATAATTTTTCTCTCTATACCAAAAAATGGCAGGAATTAGGCGCGCTTTATAACAGCATACAACCACAAGAAAAACAAAATAGACTATCTCTTTTTAAAAATAAAATAATAGCCCATTCTTTGCCTTCTGTTATAACCGGAATAGTGACGGCTATTACTCTATTTAGTGTAATGGAATATATCCATCCCTCATATTATCTTAAAACTACTAACAATTCTACTTCCAGTTTCGATGGTCATGATAATTTAATCCAACGGTATTTACACTTCATACCTAACAAGCCCACCATCGGGATTTTGTCAGAACAAGTAAGTAATACAGATAGCAATACACTCTTAACACAAAGAAATAAGCAGTTAGAAGAATTTTTGATAGTATCAGAAACAAAAGATAAAGAATGTAGATCACAACTAGAAAAAGATAATGAGAATTACTCAAAATGCAAATATACCCTCGATGAAAATGAAAAAAAAGAAAAAGAAAATAAAAAGAAGGAAGAAGAGAAAAGAAAGAAAGAAAGAAAAGGAAAAGAAAATAAAAAGAAAGAAGAAGAGAAAAGAGAGAAAGAAGAAAAAGAAAAAAATAATCCCCCGATAATAACTCCAAATGATTAGCAATAAGAAAACAATACCATTTATCACAATAAACCATGTCCAAAAAACAACCATTAACAGACATCATATCCGCTCTTGAACAGCATTGCCGAGACACTGTCGTAAAATTGGAAGAATACTATCATGGCTATCATGAACTTAAAGATAGAAATTTTCAACTAACGGCAGAAAAAGAAAAATTAATGATAAAAATATCTGAATTAGAAAAAAAAACAAAACAATATAAAAAAACAAATTTGATTGTTGGGGGAACATCTCTGGCAATAATTATATTTCTGGTGGCATATTATTTTAATAAAGACAATACCTCTGGACAAATCAGATATGAAGACATAACCCAGAATTGTCGTCCTTTAAAAGGATCTGAGTATAACTATCTCTGCAAAGAAGGACAATTATGCGACACCTTTAAAGTTTGTTTCCCTCATGGAGAAAAAAAACAGGCCTATTTAAGCAGATGTATTGTCCATCAAAATACGGAAGTTTGCAATTATCTGCCTATCGAAAAAAATAAATGGTAACCAAAATGCGCATATCTACTATCAAAAAAGAAAATATCGCACAAACAATACCTTCGAACAGTCGTGGAACTTTTACCAATCGTTATATTCTCGAATTAAATGACGGGTCACGCATTTTCACAAAAACACATACCTCCAGCAGTTTCTGTCCACCCATAACTTCACGGCATACTCTCGAAAATGAAATTATAGTCCAAGAATTTTTAGCGCAAAATAATATTGGCGATAGCTTATATCTTGGCTTCAATGAAATAGATGATATTCGCTGTGTCTTCTTTCGAGAAATACCGCATCAACAAAACGGAAAAAACCTTGCGGAAAGAATCGGATCTAGTAAATTTACTGATGCTCAATATTCCTACTTTGAGCAAAAAAAAATAGATCCTTGTACTAAAGTAACTACTGCTAATAATCGTACTTTTTCCTTAGAACAGGTAATTGATATTATTGATCAAATTGCTTCACGCACTGAAGCTATACATCAAGCAGGTGTTATTCACATGGATATATCCTTAGACAATATCCTCTTGCTTGATGAAAAAGATGCGCAAGGACAAATTAAAACCAAGGCCATTTTAGGTGATTACAGTATCGCTAGAAAAAAAGACCAGCCGATAAAATCATTATTTAGTGGGAGCGAAATAATTGATGTAAATAAGAATAAAGTATATGGTTACTCCCCAAAAATTCATCTGCATAATAATATTTACAAGCCAAATGATTACGAATCATATAAAATCGCCGAACCTAATTATGACACTTATTGTTTAACTAACATTCTCTGCATATTATTGACTAATAAGCTTATTGAATACTGGAAAGAAAAATCAACTACACAGGAAGAACTTCAAAATACTTTAATAGAACAGATTCAACAAAAAAGAACTGAAAACTCTTCCTATAATAGGGAAACATACAACAAATTAGCTGAAATTATCATCAGAGGAACATCTCGCAAAGACCAACGCTACCAAACAGCCCAAGAGCTGTTTAGCCAATTAAATGAATTAAATATTTCTAAGCCCGCCTTCTCAAAACCAAATTATCTTTTAATAATTACTGATCGAGAAAAAACTAACGTTTCAAAATCAAAACCAATTCCCATCTCTTTAAACAGTAATTTAGATAATACTTTCGAAAAAAACATCTCTCCCCATACAGAATTTTTTGGAAATTTGAAAGGACGAACAAAAAAATATATCTCCACTTCTACATTTAAAGAGACCGTCATTGGAATTATCGCAACTGCCATGCTTGCCGCTGGTTCTTTCGGGATATATGAACTATTAAATAATAATTCTCCCCGCTTACCGGCAAAAACCCAGGAAGAGCTGAAAATAAATTACCACAAAAAGAAGCAAGAAGATTCAGCAACAGCTTCTTTACAACAGCAACTCCTCGCTCTAGAGAACTATTCCAATTCTCTTTCTAATACTAATACTAATAAAAATAGAATTCCCGACAAAAAAATAGATAGTGATATTTACCAACCAAAAACAGATGCTCTTGCTGAAAAAATAGAATCAACAATCAATAACCCCAAATATAGCCATGGAAATAAAAATACAGATGATGGTCAATTCGCCAAGAAACCAATATCAGCCTCTCCTTCTGCATATTCTTCAACATCTTCTAAAAGAAAACAGCCCTTTGAAAAGTCATTATCTGAAGATAAACAACCCGTACCATCGCCACTACCTCAACCCACGCCTTTACCGCTTCCAAAATTAGAATTAAAGATCTCTGGCCTAGATAAAATACCAACTTATGGAGATGAAGTGTCTTTAAAATATATCTTAACAGCAGATGGAACAGAAATAAAAGATTATCATTGTGAATTAAATATAGATGAAGAGATAGTTAATTTTGGCAGATTGAAAAATGCATATAATCATTTAACATTCACCATCCCCATCTATCTCAGAAAAAATGAACCATCTAAAGTGCTAAACGGCAGAACTGCCAAAATTAAATTTACCTGTGCTCATCAATCGTCTATAATAGAAAAAAATATCGAAATAAAAATAAGACCAAAATATACCCTCTCTCCTGGCGTTGAAAAAATAATAAAACCGCAATTGAACATAAAAATTGGAAAAGAATATCTTCCGCTCAGCTCAGGCGATCGTTGTTATGGATGCTCCGTTATTATTAATGCTCAACATGAATGTAATCTCATTGATGAAAAATTTGGTTTTAATTCCTATCATCTGAGAAATGGCATTTATAGATTAGACAGTCAAGAAAAAATAAGTGGTGAACACGACGCCAATTATAACTTAAGTATACGCTGCAAAAAAAATAACGAACCAGTTTTTTATGATTACTGGCATCATATTCGTATAAATCCTCACGAACTTACTGCCCAAAGTTCTAGTCAGATTAAACCATTGGATGAGATAGTTGCTCTCAGTTCTGGAGAGACATGTAAACAATGTCGCATAGTAATAGATTCTCCGGAAGAAGTTAACTGTAGCACTAGTAAAAAAAATTACGGATTTTATTTGTCAAAAAAAGCAGAAAGAGTCTATTTAATTGATCGGAACACTTCTGGCAATGAACTTGGCGAAGAACACACCTTAACTATAAACTGTGAAGGGATAGGCTCACGAGCAGTCCATTTCTTCATAAATCCTAAAAAATGATTAAATATTCTTTTTTACCATCTCATACAATATTTGTTCATCACCGTTAAGATGCTCCCCTTTTATTTCTTTTAATCTCTCCCGTCTTTCATATAATCCCATTGATAACAATTTGCCATCTTTACTTCCTACAAGCAAATCGCAGTAATCCTTAAATTGCCGGTTGTCGCTTTCCACTCTCAGCACTCTTGCTATATCCCTGAGCCCGCGAAAATTAATCTTACCAGATTCCAAATATTCTTCAAATCGTTCTAGAAAAGCATCATAGTATTCCATTTTATCATTAATTTTTTCTAATTCCCCGCATAGTTCAGTATTGTTCAATAATTGGGCATATCCATTAAATATACTTAATCTATATCTCTCATCGGCAACACTTAATCTCAAATATAATCCTTCATCAACATTCTTAACTTTATCTTTTACTAGTTCACCGCATTCTTTTTTTCTTTGCTCTTTAAGAAAAATTAATTTTTCTCTGGTGTATTCATAGTTTTGTCCAACCAATGCAAGATATATGCTGCCACGATCATCAAATTTATTCTCGGCATCTTCCGAGCAAATACATTCTAAATATTTTCTGTCCAATGATAACCCTTCACCAAGCATATTTTTAACTATTTCTAATTTCTCCAACTCCCGCATTATTTTCTCTCTCTCCCCTAAATACTTAACGGGATCATTAAGAATGACCCTTAAATCATCACTAATTTTCTTCGCTTCTGGAATCAATTCTTTATTAAAAATTAATTCTACTTTGTCTCCTTTTTTCAATTTATTTTTTTGCCGTATCTCCTGTTTAGTTGCCGCCTCATTGTCTAAAATACGATCAACTTGCACCTTCCACGAATACAACTGCGCAATCGACTCGCAACTCGCATACCATCTGTACAAATCATGTTTATTTATCTTGCTAAACTCTCCTAACATTGCTAAATCTAAATATAAATCATTTAACTTTAATCTATTTTCAATCAACCTCTTATCAAAAAATTCACAATAAGAATACTGTTGACACAAATGAATAATTTCTTTAACATCATCAAAACCACTTTCCTTATTAAGATTATTAATCTTATCTTCCACTTCTCCTTCTAAAAACACTAAATCATTGTATCGTGAATTTAATTCATACTCAATATTATTTAAAGCTTTATCTGCATTATTTAAAACTATATTCCGCAAATGATTACTGCTATCACCATCATAATTTATAATATAATCTCTGCAACTTCTTATTTTTTCTTGTATACCTACAAATAATTTAGAACTAACATCTTCAGTTTTAATAAGAACTTTTAATTCCTCTTCTCTTTTAATGATTTCTTCTAGCTTTGTTTTATTTATTATCCAGTCAATATACTGATCTTCCATACTTAATATTTTCATCATTAACCCGTTATTGTTTTTGTTCCCATTGTTGAAGAATATTTTTTTTCTTGCTCAAGATCATATTTTTCATATTCCTTTAAAATATCCGCGGTAGTTATCTCTGCA
>JACPNA010000058.1 GCA_016185725.1 Candidatus Woesearchaeota archaeon
ATTCGCCCAGATTGAAACCGAACAACGTTCCAAACACAAATGTCCTTATTGCAATAAGCAAAGTGTAAAACGCCTTGCCATGGGTATCTGGCAATGCTCTAAATGTAACAACAAATTCACCGCTAAAGCTTATTCTTTAGCATAGAGGTTAAAAATGTATTACGTCTGTTTCGATTGTGGAAAAAAAGTAGAAGATGAATATACTAAGACCAAAGTACGCTGTCCCTACTGTGGCGGAAAAATTCTTTACAAAGATCGCCGTACCGTGAGTAAAGTAAAAGCTCGTTAAACCATGAGTGCTAAAATCAACCAATTGCAGCTTCTCCAACAGAATTTACAAAATATTCTCCTTCAGAAACAACAATTTGAATCGCAATTATCCGAACTAGACTCTGCACTCCACGAGCTTAAAACAACCGATAAAGCTTACAAAGTTCTTGGCCATATTATGGTTGCATCTTCCCCAGAATTACTGGCCAAAGATTTAGACGAAAAAAAAGAAGTATTGCAAATTCGCATTAAAAATTTTGACAGACAAGAAGAGTCCATCAAAAAAAATATTGAATCCTTGCAGCAAGAAGTCGTTGCCGAATTAGAAAACAATAAACACAAAAAATAATTTAGAGTAGATAATTATGTTTATTGTTAAGTAAGCAAAACAATTCAATGATTATTTTGCTCACTCAAAGAATAAAGAAAAAAAAATAATCTTCGCATTATTTGCCCCTGACAAAAAAAGCATTAGGCACATGCAAAATATCTTCTTTTCCCGTTCTCAACATGACTTTCAAATACCCCTTTTTTTCGATAACGCCATTGATACCTTTAATCTCTATTTTTTTACCCGTTGCCAACTCCTTATTTTTCTTCAATTTCCATCCTGCCAAAAAATTAGGAATAACATCTTTTAATCCCGTAATTAAACCCAAACCTGCCAATATTGCCGCCCCGCCAACAATAAAATAAAAAACTATAAACGCAATTCCTAACCAGTCTAATAATAAAAAAATAGTTGCTGCATAAGCAGCATAAGACAGTAACGTTCCTGTAATCTTTTCCGCATTGGCAGCAATTCCCACTTTTCTCACCATACCATTATAATCAACTTCTCGTAAAACTCTCTCTGCAATTTTTTTAATTAATAACCCGATAACTAATCCAATCAATAAAATAATTATACTGACGATTAACGTATCAAAATAGGATAGACTTCTTTGCCATATCTCTGTGAACATACCGCTAATAACGCCATTAATCTATATAAAATTATGTTTTTCAATCAATTAGACCACCCTAAAATAGTACTTAAACATTACCTAAAAAATAACGAAGTTCTATCACAAGAAAAGATGATTTCTAAAGAGAAACTATTAAAAACAATCCCCTTCTATTCTAACTATGCCCGATTATGATACCCAGATAAAAGAATTAGAGAACGAACTAAAAAAAACAAAATACAATAAAGCAACTCAGGGACATATTGGTATAGTTAAAGCTAAATTGGCTATGTTAAAAGAGAAACAGATTTCTCGTTCTCAAAAAAAAACCGGTAAATCAGAGTATGGCTATACTGTCCGTAAATCCGGCGATGCTACTATTCTTCTACTTGGCTTCCCCTCCACGGGAAAATCTACTATCCTTAACAGATTAACTGGTGCAAAATCCGAAGTCGCCGCCTACGCCTTTACTACTTTAACTGTCATTCCCGGCGTCATGGAATACAAGCAAGCTAAAATACAAATTCTCGATGTACCTGGTGTAGTTGCCGGCGCAGCTTCTGGTCGTGGCCGTGGTCGTGAAGTTCTTGCTGTCATTAGAAACGCCGATTTAGTTCTCATTATTGTTGACGTCACCCACCCTGAACATTATGATGCCATTTTAAGAGAAGTTCGCGAAGCCGACATTCGTATCAATAAAACAAAACCAGAAGTCTATATAAAAAAAACTACTCGTGGCGGTATTCAAATTGGCAAAACCGTTTCCTTGGAAATTGATGACGAAACTATTCGTAAAGTTCTTTGGGAATTTAAAATAACTAACGCCAATGTTCTCATCCGTTCCCCTATTACTGTTGACGAACTGATCGATTGTATTGAAAACAACAAAAAATATCTCCCCGCCATCATCTGTCTCAGCAAAGCCGATCTGCTTCCTCCTGAAAAAGTTCAACGCATCAAAGAAGAACTGCGCGCCGATATTGTCATCTCCGCCGAGCAGAATAAAAACATCGAAGCTCTTAAAGAATTAATTTTCCAAAAACTTAATTTCATTCGCATCTATCTGAAAGAACCAGGTAACGATGTCGACTTAAAAGAACCGATGATAATTCAAAAAAATGCCGCCATTCGCGATGTCTGCGATAAACTTCATCGCGACTTCGCCAATAAATTCCGCTTTGCACGCGTCTGGGGAAAATCCACCAAATATCCCGGACAAAAATTAATGTTAGCTCATAAATTAGCTGATCAAGATATTTTAGAAATTCATTTGAAGTAATTTTCCCAAAATTAGAAATAATCACTCCCACATTCATCCTTAAGATAATCTATTTTTATACTCTTCATATCTAAATGTTTTAATCATCAGCACATTTCCTTCTGCATTCATCATCGCTATTCCCGGCAAGGCAATACCATTAAACATTGTTGTTTTCACAATAGTATAATAAGCCATATCCAGAAATAGTAATACATCTCCTACTCGTAGCGGTTTAGAAAATGAATACTCTCCGATCACATCTCCCGCCGCACAAGATAATCCTCCAAGCGTATAGGTATGCTCCAGCTCTCCCGGTCTGCCTGCCCCCCATATTGTAGGTATATATGGCATTGGTTCATACCGCGTAAGTAATACATCCAATAGATGTGTCTCCACCGACGTATCAAGTATGGCAATATTTTTACTATTCTTCACCACATCCAATACCTTTGTCGCAAATACTGCCGAATTCCACACCACTGCCTCTCCTGGCTCCAAATATACTCTTTGAATAGAAGGATACCGTGCCTTAAATTCTTGAACAATCCGGCACAATTTATCGCAGTCATAATCCTCGCGTGTAATATGATGCCCGCCGCCCAAATTAATCCAGTTCATTCTTTTTAAAATAGGAGAAAATTTTTCTTCCAACACCTCCAGCAATTCTTCCAATGCATCTTGATTCTGTTCACAAAGAGCATGGACATGCAATCCCGAAAGATATTCTAAACATTGCTCATCAAACTCTTTCGCCGTTACTCCCAATCTTGAATGTGTAGCGCACGGATCATACAATCCAAATTTTTCCCCCGCAATTGATTTCTCTGGATTTACCCTTAATCCTACTTCTTTTCGTATCGTCTGTGCTCGAATTACTGGCATAAATCGTTCTAATTGTGCTATAGAATTAAATGTTACATAATCAGAATATTCTAAAATTTTCGGAAACTCCTTATCCGCAAATGCCGGCGCATAGGTATGCACTTCTTTTCCAAACTCTTCCTTTCCCAATCTCGCTTCGTACAACGAACCTGCGCAGACACCTGCCAAATAATTCTTCATCATCGGAAATGTCACATATGAAGCATACCCCTTCAACGCCAATAAAATCTCACTCCCCGATTTTTCTTGCACTTCTTTCAAAAGAGAGAGATTTTTCTGCAATTCCACCTCATCCAAAATAAACAGTGGCGTTTCTAGAGCATCTAGATTAATTTGTAGGATTCTTCTATTGTCCATGGCAGCCCGTATAACTCCAAATCCTCCATAAATAAATCCGGATCTAATTGTTCCACATTAAACACACCACTCCTCTCCCAGTCTCCCGTCAACATCAACTTTGCGCCAATCATTGCCGGAACACCCGTAGTATATGAAATGGCTTGAGCCTTAACTTCCTGATAACAATCATGATGATTACACACATTGTAAATATAAATTTTCTTTTCTAAACCATCTTTTATGCCCCCCAAAACCGTGCCTATAACCGTCTTTCCCGAATAATTCTCCCCTAAGGAAGATGGTTCGGGCAAGATTCTTTTCAAAAATTGTAATGGCACAACATTAGTCGTTCCTAAATCAAAAACTTCTTCCCGCAATAACCCTACCTTCTCCAGTATCTCTTCATATTTTTTATATTTCTTTCCCGAAAGCGCTTCTAAAAACGCACGAGGAGAAACATTCTGCGAAGAAAGTATTCTCGGTTTAATATCGGTTAATCCTACATCAATAAACGCCCGTAAATGATTTAAATAATTATCTGAAAACGTCATCCAGAACCTCGCTTGCTCTATTTCCGGAAAATGTTTCACCAGCGATTCCAGCTCTTCATGATACAATAAATAATTTTCATATTTTCCCACTTCCGGATATATCTGTGGATAATGCACACAATCTTTATCCACAATTGCCGGCGTTTCTATCCATCCCCCCTTCGCCTTATCCCAATGTTTAACTATCTGCGTCACTTCTCGAATATTAATTTCCGGATTAAAATTTGTCGCAAATGACTTCCTATGATTACCCGCATTACAATCCATAATATCAAGCGTCTTAATGGTATTCAGCAAGTGTTTTTGAGCATAAGCCGTAAATATACCCGTAACACCAGGATCAAACCCGCATCCTAACACCGCCATAATCCCTCTGTGTTCAAATTCCTCCTGCATTGCCCATTGCGGAGCATAACAGAATTTCGCTTCCAGAGGGCTCTCGTAATTGGCCGTATCCAAATAATTCACTTGTGTATCCAAACAAGCCCTCATAATTGATAAATCTTGATACGGCAAAGCTACATTTATTACCAATTCCGGCTTAACTTTTTGAATAAGATTGGCAACTTCCTTAGAATCGTCTGCATCAACCCTCCACGGCGTTATCTCCCTATTCTCTAACCATCGAACCTGTTCTTGAATAGCCTTACACTTACTTAACGTTCGACTCGCAAGATGAATATCCGAAAAAACATCAGGAACTTGTGCACATTTATGTGCTACTACTCCACCTACTCCTCCTGCCCCAATTAAAAGTACCCTGCTCATAACTATCCATAACAAAGTTTCTTATTTTAAGATTTATCATTTTCAAAAATATATCCTCTAGACTATACTATCACCGCCCTCATCAAATTCTCCTCTCTCCCTTTCTTTTTTTTCAGAGTGCTAAATTTTATAAAACAACGGTCTTTTATTGCCCTATGTGCGGTATAGTCGGAATATTTCATGAACAAAATGCCGGTATAAAAACAAAGACAGCTCTCAAAACAATACAAAATAGAGGCAAAGATGCCTGTGGTTTGACCGACGGAAAACAAATAATCCACAAAAAAACAATAAACGAACTTCCTTTTCTTAAAACAGAAAACTGCCTTGGTCATATCCTCCACGCCGTTATTAATAAAATACCTCATCCATTACAAGAAACCAACAATTCTTCTATCTTAGTTGCCAACTGCGAAATTTACAATTGGCAAGAATTAAATAAAAAATATTCTTTTCAAGCCAAAAACGACGCCGAATTAATGTTAAAATTCTTTAACAAATTTTCCCTAAGCAAACTTTCCGAATTAAACGGCGTTTACGCCTTTGCTTACTGGCAGGGAAATATTCTTACTTTAACCAGAGATCTTCTCGGCGAACGCCCGTTATGGTATACCCGCAATCGTGATTGCTTTGCCTTCGCTTCCGAAAAAAAAGCTCTCGAAAAATTAAATTATCTTGACATCCAAGAACTTAACCCTCGCCAAATTCTTATTTATAACCAAACCAGCCATCAATTAACGTTTCAAACCAAAGATTTTTTTTCTTGCCTGCCGGAACATCAGGAATCTTTTGAAAAAATAAAAACAAAAACCCAACTATTATTAGATCAAGCTATCGAAAAACGTCTGACAGTCCAAAAATGTGGCCTACTCTTCTCCGGCGGAATTGATTCCACTTATCTTGCCCATTATTTCCAATCAAAAAATTTGCCCTTTACTTGTTACACCGCCGTTCTCGACCTTTCCCACAGCACAACCATCCCTTCCGATTTAATTTATGCCCGAAAAGTTGCCCAAGAACTCAATCTCAACCTAAAAATAAAAAAAATTAAACTTTCCCAAATTCCCAAATACATTAAAAAAATAGTTCCCCTAATAGAAGATTCTAATGTAACTAAAGTTGGCGTCGCTCTCACTTTCTTTCTTGCCTGCGAACTCGCTAAAAAAGATGGGTGTAAAGTAATCTATTCTGGTCTAGGCAGCGAAGAAATCTTTGCTGGTTATGAACGCCATAAAAATTCTTCTAACATCAATCAAGAATGTCTTTCCGGCTTATTAAAAATCTATGAACGCGACCTATATCGCGACGATGTCTTAACTATGCACAATCAATTGGAATTACGTCTTCCCTTCCTAGACAAAACATTGATTGAATACGCTTTAAAAATTCCTGCCCACTATAAAATCAACGCCTCTCATTCCAAGTTAATTTTAAGAGAAATTGCCTTAAAAAAGAACATTCCCACAGAATTTGCCCTGCGTAAAAAAACCGCCGCTCAATACGGCTCACGCTTAGATTACGCCATAGAAAAACTGGCGAAACAACACCAATTTCCGACCAAATCATCATATCTAAAAACGTTTTATCCTTCCCATAACCTAAAGCTTGGTCTTCTCTTTTCAGGAGGTAAAGATTCATTATATGCTGGTTATATCATGAAACAGCAAAATTATGACTTGACTTGCTTGATTACCATTAAATCTCAAAATCCCTCATCATACATGTTTCACACCCCCAATATTAATCTAACCACTTTACAAGCCCAGGCTATGGATCTCCCCCTAATCATCCAAGAAACCACTGGTGAAAAAGAGGTAGAACTTAAAGAATTAGAACAAGCTTTAAAGAAAGCACAACATCAGCATCATATTGAAGGCATTATCACTGGCGCAGTTTTTTCTACCTACCAGCGTAATCGCATTGAAAAAATTGCTGATAAACTTGGCTTAAAAATATTTTCTCCCCTTTGGCATAAATCACAGGAACAAGAAATGCACGAACTTCTTCAACACAAATTCAAAATCATCCTTTCCAGCATCGCCGCTGAAGGCTTGGATAAAACCTGGCTTAATAAAATATTAACCGCATCAGACATCAAAAAGCTCCAAATTCTCCAGCAAAAATACCAACTAAACATCAATGGTGAAGGAGGAGAATATGAATCCTTTGTTTTAGACTGTCCTTTATTTAATCAAGAAATCATTATCAAAGAAACAAAAATCATTGAAGAAAACAAAAATACTGCTCTTGTGCAAATTACCCTGGCCGAACTAACGCCTAAAAACACTTCAAAATAATCATAACATTTAAAAACAAACCCTAATTTTAAGCATTGAATAAAAAAAGAATAAATTGTGAGGTATACCTACTATGAATCGTTCTGTTTTATACACGCTATGTTTGGTATTGACAATCGCAGCAATTATGCTTGTTGGTTGTCAAAAATCTACCGTAACGGGAAACGCTGTTGTTGATACTAATGTGCCAACAGAAACACCTACATCTCCTGAAGTAACTGCTGCAGTTACCGAAGAGCCAACTGCTCAAGAATTACCCGCAGAAAATACTGCCTACAGCGCCGAACCAGTTATGGACGGCGACGTAAAAGTTTTTACCATCAAAGCTAATAATATGCGCTTTGAACCATATACCCTGACTGTCAAAAAAGGCGACAAAGTTCGCATGCTTGTCACTGCCGAAGATCGCACCTATAATTTTCAACTAGCCGAATTTCATGTAAAAGGCGTAGTTGAGCAAGGTCAAACAATCACTGTCGATTTTACTGCCAATATGGCTGACAAATTTGCCATCTTCTCCCGGAGAGAATGGAATGGCGGCAAGTTAGACCGCTTAGGCGAACTTGTTGTTGAAGTTCAATAAGTTTTTTTATTTTTCTTTGTATCTTCTTCTGAAAACAACTCTTTAAATTAATATTTAACAAACTCCAGAAACTAACCGGTAGGGAAATAGTTTTGGGATAACATATTCTTCATCCTCTCCACAACCTTAATAAATCCCCTTCTACCATTACCTAAAAATGCAAAAAAAAATCTATTGGACTATCCTTTCTATACTCGCCATAATCCTTCTATTTTTTGCCGTAAAATACAGTTTAGATTCACAAAAATCAAATGCGCGCAGTAATCAAGATTATCTGCAAATTTCTCCAGACGAACCAGTAAAAGGCGACTCAAACGCATCCACCACAATCATAATCTATTCCGACCCATCCTGTCCATTCTGTGCCGCTGCCGCTGGTCAGAATCAACAAGTAATTTCCTATCTCAAAAGTAAAATGCCTGATTGGGAAGCACCTGTTCCTAACATCATTAAAAACTACGTTGACACCGGAAAAGTAAGGCTAGTCTTTCGCTACTCTCCCGGCCATGGAACCGGTGAAGAAGCCATGAAAATTTTATTCTGTGCCAACGAACAAGGCAAATTTTGGGAACTTCACGACGTCATCTTTGCCCATCAAGAAATCGTTGCCGACATTGTTCAAGTAAAACTTCTTGCTCAAAACATAAATGTAGATATGACTAAGCTTAACATCTGCCACTCGAGCAATAAATATGCCGCCAAACTAAAACAAGATACCGCTTCCGCCCAAGCCTTGGATGTTAAAGGCACACCCTCCTTCCTGATCAATGGTCAACTCATTAGTGGCGCTCAACCCTATCAAGTATTTGAAAAAATCCTTAACCAATAAAAAATGGACCATCACCAACAAAAACAATCATTTTTTCAACACTATCTTTACCTAATTATTGCTCTAACCATTATTTTAATCATCGGTTCTTTTTTACTAATTAAATACACTAATCTATCCCAAAATATTGTCTCTCCCCCCCAAAAAATCGAACTAGATTTAATTGTCATTACCACTAAAAACTGTCCTGAATGTTTTGACATTGATTTTCTTGCCGACCAGATAACTTCTAGCAACATTTCTCTTAAATCAAAATTAAATATAGATTATTCTTCGCTAAAATCAGCAGCTATTGTCAAACAATATAACATTACTAAAGTTCCCGCCCTTATTATCCAAGGTAATTTGGAAGAATATCCCCAACTATTTAATTTTCTAACTCCTTACATCGCAAAACAAGAAAATTCGTATATCATCAATACTCCCGAACCGCCCTACGTAGAGACTGCCACAAACCTTGCCCGCGGTCAAGTCCATACCTACTATCTAATCAAAGAAAATTGTCCTCAGTGCAAGGAACTGGACGGACTTCTGGAAACCTTAAAACCGTTAGCCAATTTAGAAGTAGTTGAAGTTGTACCCTCCACCTCTCCCTTAGGCAAAGAAATGATTGCCAAATACAACATCAATTTTCTTCCCACTATTCTCTTTTCGCCAGACGCCTATTTATATCAAGACCTGCAAAAATTATGGTCTGACATCGGCACAATCGAATCTGATGAATATTTAGTTTTCCGTAAACCCCAGCCCCCTTATTATGATCTTCCTTTAGGCCAAGTAAAAGGACTAGTAACTGCTACTATCATTGCCGACAAAACTTGTCCTAATTGTAAAAACATTTCCAAAACATTTGAATTAATGCAATATTACATTCCTTTCACCAAACACCGCACTTTAGATAAAAACATGGTCGAAGCCCAAGGATTAATACAGAAATATAAAATAACCACCTTGTCAACAATAATTCTTACCGGAGATATAAAAACCTACCAAGATTTTCAACAATCCTATTCCTCCCGAGGAACGTTTGAATACGATGGTACTTATGTATTGAGAATAATAGAATAATTATTCTTTCTTTAAGTAATCATTAATTTCTTGTTTAAACATCTTGAAATCCAGCAAATTATTTTTAGCATTATTAAAAACCATCTCCTCATCAATATCAACATATTTATGAATTAATACATTCTTGAATCTCTTCATTGCCTTAAGAATATTCCTCATTTTTTCTGAAATAATTTTCTCTTGTTTAAGTTTATCAAAAACAGTATCATCATTTGTAGGAAATCCCAATTTCAAATCTTTAATTAACAATTACCATGCATCAATACAAACTTCAATCGCCAATTGTAATGTCCTCTCGCAAATCTTTTTTTTATAAATTATTTTCATATAACTTCAACGTTTTTGGTTTATGTAACTCCAACTCCTTAACATAATCTCCAGCTGATCCAATAAAGAAATTATTCTTTCTTTATCCATTTGCCACTGCCCCAAAATATTCCTTATAAAATGGCTTGTAATGTTCTAAATTTCGTAACATTTCAAAACAAATATCATATAATTCTGCCTCTCCTTCACCACAAATGAACTTACCCCCTTTCATAATCCATTCTTGAATATATAACGACAATTGTTGGAACACTTGCACATCATACGCTTCATTTTCTGATGTATATTCTAATTTCTTTTGTGACAGTTGTTTAGCCGAATAACTTCCTTTTCTAAGAAAAATACACCCATCAATATCATTATACTTCTCTTTTCGAGCATAACCCCCAAATAACGCCACTACCACCACCAATTAATTATTTTTAGCTTGTTCCACAATAATCTTGATTACTTTATCCATAATTAATCCAATAATAACACCAGAAAATATAAATGTTACTCTCCTTTTTCTGTGCAAATACTTGTTAAGTGAAATTGTTACGGGGTCGTCTAAATAGGATACTTTTTATAAAGGATGAATTTACCATGATATTATGAAGACAACAAAACCTCGCGAACCGGAAGAAGAAAAATATATCTTTACTGAGGGGATTAATTATTCCAAAACAGAACAAACTTCTATCTGGGGAACTGGTGACAAAGACACTCTGGAACTTCTGAAAAAAATTGAAATTCATGGCAGATGGTTAAATCTTGCCGCTGGCGATGGACGCTACAATTTGAACTTATTGGAAAAAGCTGATTTTGTTGTCGCTTCTGACATTGATGAAAGTGCTTTAAGTAAACTATGGCAAAACACACCAGATAAATTCAAAGCAAAACTACAAACCAAAGTTGTTGATATCACCAAAAAATTCCCTTTTGAAAATAACTCCTTTGACGGTGTGTTTTGCACCGGCACTTTACACCTTTTTCCAAAAGAAATTTCGCGGCAAATTTTCTCTAAAATTGACAGAGTATTAAAAACAAACGGAAGAATCCTTATTGATTTTGCAACCGATATTAAGCGTATTCTTCCAGACGGCAAACTTTACATTAGAAAATCTGAACCGCAATACTGCCTCAAAGAAGCCGCAAAATTTCTCAAAGAATTATTGAAAAATTATAAAGTTAAAATTGTAGAATCAGAAGTTCCAGAAGAAGAAATTAAGACGCGAGGTTTTGTTTACAAATTTAGTTGTAAATTCATTTTGATAACAGCAGATAAAAATTGACGGCGACCCATCCGCAACTTGCTCACTATCGTTCGTACCCCGCTGCGCTCTCCTCCTTTCAGTCGTCTGGTCACTTAACACGGGTCCGATATGATAATGACTAGCAAAAAATTACTTAAATTTCAATATCGACCAATATCTTAAAATAGGACACACCGAAAAACAAATCAAAGATTTCCTTATATCCAAGGGTATTCAGTAAGAGATGTAAATAGTGCTTTCGTGCCTCAGGAAAACAAAGGATAATTATGATTAATAAAGAATACCAATTTTCGGTTTCTCTATCTATTTTTGTTGTCAATAATCCCCTTTATTATATTGTGAGCTGATATACCCATAATATTGAACAATAGGCGAACAATACTTTCTAATCAGAAAGACCAGAACGAAGTGATCGGATTTAAAATTCTATTTAATCAATAAATAATTTGATTATACACAATAAAACACTCCTTTATTTCCAATACTGAACAATATTTTTCTACCACAACCTTCAACTTCTCCGCCGTAATCTGCTCATCAATCTTCACATCAAATTCCACACTCTCATACACCGGCTTGCGCAAAAAATTACATCTATATCCTATTGTAGAAATATCTTGCTTAATGTCCTTATCCGGATCAATTATTATCTTGCCCTTCACCCTATCCAACAGCACACTAAACGTAACCCCCCTCAATTCACATTCCAAGAACACCGCCGGAATTAAATAAGTCGTAATCTTAGTAATCGGCTTTTCTGCCATCAATTTAATCTCTTTCACACTAACCTGCGGCTTCACCACCATCATCAATCCCGACTCTTCAAACTTTTTAGTTTCCTCAAAAATATTTTTATCATACTCATCTTCGCTAGCGCCTTTCAAAATATCCACCGCCTGTCCCCCATGCTTGCTTTTTCTTGGCCTTACTGTAACCACTAACGGTCTATCTACAAACCCGCATAACAGAGCCGAACCAACGGATAAATTTTGTATCTCTTGTTCCGTTTCCGCAGTAATTCCCTCAATTGATCCCGTAATTGCCCGTAAATCATTAGGATTTGTCACTTTCATAATTAATTGCGTACTGCACTGTGCCAACACCGTCTTCTGCACAAGAGCAGGTCTTTGCGACACCACACACAACCCTAATCCGAATTTTCTTCCTTCCGATGAAATTAATCGTATCACTTCCGTGCTTTTTGCCTTCCCAAATCCTTTCTCCGGACAGAAATTATGCGCTTCTTCAATAACACAAAAGAATGGCGGAATTTTCTCCTGCTTTCGAGCATTAAATAAATCCTTTAATAATTTATAGACTATCACATCCTGAATTTCTGGCGCAATTCCTTTCAGATTAATTACCGAAATCTTTCCCGCCCGTACCAACTCCATCAACGGCGTAGGAGAAGCAGAAAATATTTTCAAATCTCGCAGATAAATAATAGTATCAATAATGCTCCACTTCCCGCCAGAATTTAACCCTCGTAATCCTAATAAAATATTCTCAAAATTAATCTCCTGTAAATCCTTTACTACTGAAAACAACATTGCCTCTTGTGTATTCGACAATTGTAACGGCAGCATTCGCATCAATTCATAACTGCCCATTTTTTCATCTAACTTTAGCGGCCTGACATCTTTTTTTATAGTAATATCTCCGTATTCCTGAATTTGCTTCCCATATCCTTGCGCTTTAATATTCCATTTCTCCAATGTATCCCCACTTTCTTCTGCAGGAAATTTCATTGAAGAATATTCTCCATGTGGGTCAATGATAACCAACGGCACATTTTTATCCATAATCTCTTCCACCAATACTCCCACTGCATAACTTTTTCCCGCTCCCGATTTAGCCAACACACACAAATGTTTCGTAAGAATTTTTTGCAGATCTACTTTTACCGGAATAGTTTTACCTTCTAAATGTCCAACATAACCCCCCTCAGAATTAAGTTCAATAACATGTTTGATAAACGAATCTTCTGCTTCTAACACTTCTATGCCTAAATTAAACGGCGTTCGTATACTTTTAATTCGCCCATCCACCTCTTTATAGCCAATAACTACGCATCGAGCCACCATTTCTTCCGCAGTTCTAATCAATTCCATTATTTGTCCCAGCACAAATCCATACTCTGGATGATTAACTTGAATAAATTGGAATTTCTTAGTTTTAGCGCTAGTCACAATAAATTGAAAATCAGTCGTACTAACCTTACCCGAGACTCTGCCTAAGATCATAATCAAGATAGAACCTAACCGCTATATTAAGTTTTAGCTTAAGAAACACAATAAAACAAAAAAAATAATAAAAATAAATTTTAATTCTTATTACTGATATGGAATGCTCTATGCAACCAACACCATCCTAAGAAACTTTCTGCCAATGCAATCCAGGCTACAATCCATAATACCCACTGTAGCCAAACATATTGTGTTTGTGGCATCCACGGACTTAGCCACCATATCGCTAACACGAATCGAAAAATTCGATCCAGCGTACCTAAATTTTGTTTAACCATATTATCCCCTCTCATTTATTTTTCTTATTTGCTGATGTGACTAACCAGTAAATTCCCGCAATAATTAATGCCAATATCGCCAAATAAAGAACCCAAGATAACAACATACCCGCTCCGTATCCGCCATAGCCAGCCATCATTCCCATCATTCCATAACCACCATATCCTAAACCCGGACAAGCAGAAGGATCAACCGCCGAAACCAAACTAATTGCCCCTAAAGTTCCTATCAACAAACTTAAAACTAACTTCATATTTTCACCTCTTTTTGAATTACACTTAACATTACTGATAATTCAGGATTACATTCCAACACATATCTCTCCCTTTATATATTTTATCCCTCCCCTCCAGTCAAAAATAAATGGAAATAATCTCTCTCCACTTTATAATCGTTTAATTCTCAATACCAGCGAATTTGTCACCACACTCACCGAGCTTAACGCCATTGCTCCTCCCGCAATGATGGGACTAAGCAGCCACCCCGTAGAAGGATACAACACCCCTGCCGCAATAGGAATACCCAGGATATTATAAACCAATGCCCAAAACATATTCTGTTTAATTTTGCTCATAGTCATTTTACTTAACCTTATCGCCTTGGGGATATCTAACAGGTTATTTCGCATCAATACAATACTTCCCGATTCCATCGCCACATCAGTTCCCGAACCCATGGCAATCCCAATATCCGCCTGTGCCAATGCCGGAGCATCATTGATACCATCACCCACCATTGCTACCTTACCCTTTTGCTGTAATTTATTTACATGGCCAGATTTCTCCTCAGGGAGTACTTCCGCAAAATAATTATCAATACCAACCTTCTTGGCAATAGCCTTCGCCGTGCGTTCATTATCTCCCGTCATCATATACACTTTTAATCCTAATGCTTTCAATCGTTTAATCGCTTCCGGCGAATCTTCTTTAATCTCATCGGCCACCGCAACAATACCCAATATTTTCTTTTGTTCAGCAAGAATCATTACTGTTTTCCCCTCTTCTTCCAATGTATGGATTTTATTTCTCCAGGAAGATAATTCTACCCCCTCCATCATCTTTGCATTCCCTAAAGAATATTCTGCGCGTCCAATTCTCGCTCTAATCCCCTTCCCCGGGATTGCTTTAAAATGACTCACTTTTTTCCACATAACCTTTTCTTCCTTAGCCTTATTGACAATCGCCTCTGCCAAGGGATGCTCCGAACTTTTTTCTATGCTTCCCGCAATCTCCAAAAACGTTTCTTGACTGATTTTAGGTGTAACAATATCTGTAACCACAGGATTACCTTTGGTAATCGTTCCCGTTTTATCGAACACAATCGCCTTTAATTTATGGGCAGTTTCTAACGCCTCTCCTCCTTTAATTAAAATTCCCGCTTTAGCGCCTTTACCCGTTCCCACCATAATTGCTGTAGGAGTTGCTAATCCTAATGCACAAGGACATGCAATCACCAACACTGCTACCGCCGTTATCAACGCAAAACTCAATGTAGACCCCGCAATAAAATACCAAACAGAAAATGTTATTAAGGCAATAATTATTACCACTGGCACAAAATAAGCTGACACCGCATCCGCAAATCGTTGAATTGGCGCTTTCTTCGTCTGTGCTTCTTCAATAAGCTTTATAATTCTCGATAACACCGTATCCGCTCCGATTTTATTCGCCTTGAATTTAAAACTACCATTCTTATTCAGCGTCGAACCGATAACAGCATCTCCTTTCTTTTTTTCCACAGGAATACTTTCTCCGGTAATCATACTCTCATCAATCGCCGAATATCCCTCCGCAATAACTCCATCGACAGGAATTTTTTCACCCGGACGCACAATAACGATTTCTCCTAATTGCACCTGGTCGATCGGTATTTTCATCTCCTTCTTATTTCGAAGTACCGTTGCCGTTTTTGCTCCTAATTGCATTAATTTTGTAATTGCCTCACTTGTTTTGCCTTTTGCCACTGCTTCTAAATATTTTCCTAATATCACTAACGTAATCAGCACTGCTGCCGCTTCAAAATATTGTTCTCCCCCAAAAAACAACGCGTATACAGAATAAAAATAAGCCGCGCTTGTCCCTAACGCGATGAGCGTATCCATATTGCTCGTTTTATTTTTCAACGCCGCCCAAGCCCCGCTATAAAACGAACTTCCAATATAAAACTGCACCGGTGTAGATAACATCCAGATAATAAACTCACGATATGGCACTGTCATAAATACCATGCTGAACAACAACGCTGGTAAAGAAAGAGCAATTCCTATAAACAAATTCATTTGCAAGTGCGCTAGTTCTTTCTTCTTAATCTTCGCTTCTTCTTGCGTATTATTCTCCGTAGTGACAAATCCGCCATATCCCTTTTTCTTGATTGTCTCTAAAAAGATAGCCTTATTTGCGATAGTTGGATCATATTCTACTGCCGCCTTTTCCGTAGAATAATTTACATTAACATTCTTCACTCCCTCCACCTTAGAAAGTGCTTTCGTCAAAATTGTCGCACAGCTTGCGCAATGCATTCCCTGAATTTTAATTATTGTTTTTTCCATTGTAATATTTTTTCTATTTTTATTCTCCTGCCCTTTTATTTAATTTTCGTTATAGTGCCATCCCCTCTTCTCTATCCTCTCCTCTCTGCTCTCCTTCACGTTTTCTCCCCTTTCAATTTCGCACATCTCTGACAAGTTCCTTTCCGTTCAAAATGCCCCAGCGCATCCTTCAATATACACCAGCAAAACTTCTCTGAGAGTTTGAACGTTTTCTCCCTTCCTCTCTTCACAAACACAACCACTCCTACATCATACATTTGCTTTAATTGATGGGAAATGGCCGAAAGAGTTATTCGTTCTTCCCCTAAGCATCGATGTATTTCATTTACGGTATGTGGCCTCTCCCATAAACACAACACTATCCTCAATCTTGTTTCATCGCTCAAACAAGCAAAAAATTTAATAATTTTTAGATTCAATTCTGTCATGCAATACTTGAATAATTGCTCAACTATTTAAATGTTTCGCCGTTTTTTTCCTCGCATCTACCTCCACCCTCTCCCGCAAAAAACTAAAATTCCTGCTTAATAATCGGCACAAAATACATCATGTCCATCGGAGTATTAGTTTCTTTTAACACTCCCACTATGATCATTTTCTTGCCAAAAAAATCAGTAATAATATCCCCCGGTTTCGAAAAAAGTTTATTCTCGCGCATACTCTTTGCTTCCCTCGAACCTAAAATTAACGGATAGTATAATTCCCCCACTAATGAATGTGTAGTATAATCCTCCAGCGCCCCCTCCGCCAAATCAAAGCGTATAGGCACGCTTCCATACGTTGGGTAGTAATAAAACAATTTTAGATTTTCCCCCACATATTTAACATAGACCCTATTATTTTCTCCATTTATCTGTAAAAATTCTTCTTTCGTCAAAAAATGCAGTTCATCCAGAGGAGAATCCGTTTTTTGTAAAATTCCCTCTATCTTAACATCCACTCCAAAAAAATCCTTAATGCGATCTCCCGCTTCAGAAAAGAACGCTTCTTTTTTCATTGTTTCTGCTTCAGCATTGCCTATCACCATACTCCCTATCTCTGGAATAGGATTTCCTTGTTCTGCTTTGAGTTTAACCAATTCATTATTTTTAGCCAACGCAAACAATTTAATTCCTTTTCCTGAAGTATAAGCCACCTTTATATCCACTACCTCTACTACCGTTGATCGGACATCAACAACACTCGTCCCCCCCTCTACTCTTCCTGTAGTATCCTCCGTATCACGAGCATTATCCCCCATTACGTAAGATGGTGTAAATGTAAAATAAAACACCGAACCAACTAATAATACTATCACGCTGATTATAATACCATATTTTTCTGACGATTTCATTTTTTTTATATTCCCCTCAGTTATAACTTCACCTAACACCTCCTTACTCTACAACTATCGTTCCTCTTCCCATCCTCATCCCGCAGACAAATTCAAAAGTCCCCTTTTGTTTTGGTACAAATTGTATTACTTCACTCGGATTTTTTGAATATGCATTCACTCCCAAATCTTTAATCACAAAGGTGCGATAACATCCCTTTATGCTATCATCCAGTTTAATTTCTACCGGCAATCCCTCTTTCACTGTTATAGTTGTTGGATAATAATTAAAATTCTTCAAACTCAACGTTATTTTTTGAATCTCACCCTTATTATTATCCTCGCCATCAACAACAGTGCTTTTCAAGGAATTGTTATTCCCAGAGATATACCATGCTATCACTACAATAACTATTATCCCTCCCACCCACCAGAGCATTCCTTTATTGTAATTCTTCTTTTGTTTGTACACATAATGCTTTGCCGCATTATGCATCGCCAAGGCCTCCTCTGTTCCAAAATCCCTCCCACATTGATTACAACGCACCATTTAACCCTCTCCTTTTTTTTGAAAAATTCACCGCACTATTATCACTGCGCCCCGCCGCAACCACATCCTCCTCCGCCTGCTCCGCACGTAGATCCTTTCGGCACATTCACCTGATTTAACGTTTGTTGCACCGTTGCTTGATCCACTTGTTCTTGAACAATAAACGTTCCCCGTAACATTCCCATCGAACAACTCCACGGCACAGTTCCTTCTTCAGTTGGCGTGAATTCAATAGTTTGTAATCCGCTTTTCACTTGAAAATTTAAGTTATATTTCGGCACTTGAATTGCACTATTGCACCCATTCAATTTTTTCCCATCGATAATCCATCTCACCGGCACACCTTTCTTGAGAACAAACTTATTGGGAGTATAACCTCCGCTATCTACCGTCATTCTAATCTCCTGATATCCATCTTTCAGTGTAATTCCCTCTATCTGTTCATTTCCTTGATTGACCGAGGAAGTTATCCCCTTTTGTTCCCAGAATCCCGCACTCCAACTCGTTCCCGTCAATGCCACTCCCCTATTCACCATAATCAACCCTAAAATAATCACCAATAATCCGCTAAACTTTAAGATCTTCATTGTCGCCTTAGCGCTAATAATACTCGTGAAATAACCAAACCCTAGCATTACCGGCAATGTTCCCAGTCCAAACACAAAGAGTAACTTTGCTCCCTCAATCATACTTCCCGTCCCTGCTGCCATAATATAAACAGCCTGCAACGGTCCGCAGGCAATCATTAAACCATTCAACAACCCAATCACCAACGGACTTTGCGCATGGATTTTAGACTCATGACCAATCCATTTATTTATACTTCTTGGCCATTGTATTTGGAATTTTCGCAACCACGGCAACCCCAACATCTTGATTCCAAATAAAATTAAGAACGTACCTGCTAATATCCCCGCAATTCCTCTCATTTTTGGCGTAAATGCAATTACACTCCCCAACAACCCAAACAGAGCGCCAATAACCGTATACGAAATAGTTTTCCCTAACGCATAACTAAAATGCAACTGATGCGGTTTTTTCCCTTGTTGTACCCCTCGTGCGGTATAAGAAACCACAAATCCCCCGCACATCGCTACACAATGAAATCCCGTCAACAAGCCGACTAAAAATAATAACCCATACCCCATATTTTGACTAAGCTGTGGCACAGAAAAATTACTATACAATTGCAATGCAAAATATCCTACTAACAAAATACCCGCCCCCGCAAACACCCAAGAAACCCAAGAATTGTTGCCGCCTTCCCGTTCATTACCCTCTACTATTTCATATCCTTTCTTTTTTATTTTTTCTTTAATCTCGTCCAAAGAAACCTTTTCCGAATCATAAACAATCTCTGCCGATGCCGAATCGTAATCAACAACAACACCATGTATACCCGGCAAGGCATGCACAGCTTTAGAAATAATCTTTTCACAGCTTGTGCATACCATATTTTTAACTTTGATTTTTGTATGCACTTCCCTAATAATCTCCTCTTTATGTTCCTCTTCCCGTTCCATTATCTCTTCATGCCGTTCCTCTTGTTGTTCAGCATGGTTTTCTTCTAAGAACAATTCCTCCTTCATCTCCTCACATGGATATCCCTTCTTTTCTAATTTCTCCCAAACCAATTTCCAATCTGCACCATCTTCATAATGTATCTCTGCCGTATTATTCTTCCGATCGAGGAGTATATCCTCAATTCCTTCCACCGATAAGGATTGTGTAACTACAATCTTTTCGCACTCATCACAATCCACCCCCCTTAATATAAACTTCTTTTTGAGTAATGTCATAATTCCCTCTCAATTATTCTACTGTATATCCTTCCCGTTTGATTATCTGCTTTATTTTTTCTATCGAAAGTTTTTTTCCATCATAATCCACTACTGCCTTTCCCGCTTTACTATCTACAGTTGCTTTGGCACCTACTTCTTCCAAAGCATCTTGTATTAATACTTCGCAACTCTTACAATGCATCCCTTTGACATTCAATTGTATTTTCATGTTAGACCTCCTCACCGTAGTGTATTCCCCTTCTCTAGGCGTAACCCTTTATAATTCTACTCTTGAAACTAGTTTCAGAACTATTTATTATGCATTTTCGTTAAAAATAACCTCTCATCAACTTTACTCTTACGCGCATTGTAACTCCCCCCAGAAATACTATTTAATACCAACAGTAGCCACAGAAAATAAAAACGATCGCTCTTGCGACACCTCCCGCAAACCCACGCCCCGAAACAAATCTCTCATTTCCCGTTTACTCTTAATCCTCACACAACCTGGCTCAATCCTCTCAAAAATTCTATGAATAACACTCCAGAAAAAATTAATATCCACAATCATCACTTTCCCTCTCTCTTTAACAACTCTTTTCATCTCCTCTACTGCTTTTTGTTGGTCATAATAATGATGAAATGCTTCCGTACTAAATACAAAATCAAAATAATTACTTGGATACTGTAATGCGTGTACATCCATTTTTTGTAATATAACTTTTCTTCCCGACAGCTTCGTACGTGCTATCTCTAACATCTTAGCAGAAATATCCACCCCGTACAATTCTGCCTTCGGAAATCGCACTTGAATCTCCTTTAACAATTCCCCGCTTCCACAGCTCAAATCCAATATCTTCATTTTCGCAGGCGCCAATTCTTTCAAAACCGGCTTATGAAATCTCTTCATCCAAAACTGAAACGGCGCAAAATCATAGCTAGAAGCCCATAAATCAAAAAACCAGGTATTCCTTCCCAACACAGCGTTATTCTTCTTCATCATATCACCAAATAATTCCCCAGTTCATTTCAAAATTACGATATTCGTCATCCCTCTTCTCTTCCGTTCTAACAATCCTCTTCCCTCTAATCTATCTAAAATCCTCGTAACTTTAACTTTACTTACATCTAGCTCCTTCATCACATCACTTTGATACATTGAACCTTCTTTTGCATTTATGAGCTCGACAACTCTTTTCTCATCACTATCTAACTTTTCCATTATTCTCTTTTTTTCATCCAAACTTAACACTTTCTTTTCTACATTTTTCTCTTTAAACAAAAGAGCCACAAACGAACCAACGATAACCAACAACCCAATTAAACTATAACTTATAACTTTCTGTGTTTTTAACGTTGTGTACATTGGACATTGTATCCCGTGTGTGCAATTTTCATTGACAATATCTTCCAATGCTTGATTAAATGACATAACTATAAACAAGAAAACTATAGCAATACCAATAACCATAATCCCTACATACTTATTTTCCATAAATATATCTTCTACAGTATATATTTATAATACTTATGGTGAAAACCTAAGTATTTACTCCTATCTTTACCTAGTCATTATCTACTCGGGGCGCAAGAATAAAACTCATTAATAATCTATCCGTTACTTTATATTCTAATTTTAAAGGATAATCTGAATTGAAAGACAAAGAAACATTTTCCGATAATTTCCCGCCGGCAATCATCTTTCTTAAATATTCAATAGAATATTTAGCCTTAAATTTGCCCGTCGAAGTTGTTTTAATAGTCGTATCCTCATCTTGTTTAATTTCAATCAACGCCTTAGACAAATCTCCCTCCGCCTTAACCAATAATTGCCCACTTTCTCCCAAAAATGTTACTGATTCCGCTACCACACTTACATCCTCAATCGCTTCTGCCAACACTTGTGCCTTCGTCTCCACCACAATAGGAAAACTCAATTCTGGCACCCTTTGCTCCTTATCCTCCAAATCTAGCGTGGGAATAGAAAAAGAACGAATAGTATTCCCCCTCAACTGCACTTTTAACTTATTATCCTCTGTCGTTTCCAAACTTAAAATATCATCTCCTTTAGCTCTGCGCAAAATCTGCTTCAGATTATTCAAATTAATCGCAACTTCTTCGGGCTGCTTAATTTCATACTGTGTAAACGAACTGCTCAACAGCTTAAAGATAACCATGGCCACATTCGCTGGATCCATCGCTACTAACTCTAAACCATCCTGATTGACCTTAAACTTAGCTTCCGAAACCAAATCAGAAATAATCGCAACACTTTCCTTAAAGTACTTTGGCTCCGCTAACACTAATTTCATACCCCTTTCCCAGAAATAGCACTTTATAAAATTTATTGTGATTTAAAGCGTATTTTAGAGTAAAGTTGAGATTTGCTACAATTATCTTAAACAAATGAATGCCAATAAGAATTTATCAATTCTCTTGCTACAAATTTCACAACCAAGCCGTAATCTTCCATTCTAGCTTTTGTTAGCACACTCTTATCTGCTTTACGTAACGTTTCTAAATACCTTAATAACGTTGGGTCTTGGTCTAAACCAAATCTTTAATATTAATGCTTTGCAAGACTTGACTTCGTTGAAAAAGTTGTATCTTAATACCAACAAAATATCTGACATTAGTGCTTTGCAAAACTTGAAAACTTTAGAGTTTCTTAAGTTAGGTGATAATACCCTTTTAAAGTATCAGGGTTTTAAGAATGGTGTTTGCCAAAAAACTCTAAGCGTTGGAATGACCGCTAAAGAAGATGTTCAACAATTCCTCCAGAAGTGTATCTAATTTTTTCTTTTTTTTAGAATTATTTAACCACAATCCTCTTCCCATCTGTAAGAATATGTGTATTTTTATACCCTAATTGCATTGCCAATTCTCTCATCATTTCCGCCTTAGTAGCCCCCGCATGCGCCGGAATGATATGTTTCGGTTTAACCATCTCAATCATATCCCGATGATCTTCACGAGCCGCATGTCCCGATACATGAACATCCGTAAACAAACGAACATTTCTCGCCTTCAACGCCTCATCTAATCTATCCCGATTATTTTTATTAATCTCTACGGGGATCACCGAACAGCTAAACACAACAATATCTCCATCATCTAAACTGAAATCAAAATCTTTCTTAACCATCCTTGCCAATATCGCCTTCGGCTCACCTTGATGTCCTGTGCACACAATAAGATATTTTCCTTTTTCCTTTTGTATTTTATGTAGAATTTTCTCCATTTTATCCCTATGTTTAATTAATTCAATTTCATTCTTAAAATCAACTATTCCCACTCTCTGTGCCGCCTCTACATATTTCGCTAACGACCTTCCTAAAAACACAATTTTTCTATTCAACTTTTGTCCCATTTCAATAATACTTTTCAATCGCGCAATATGACTGCTAAACGTTGTTACCACTATAACTTTATCTTTACTATTCACCCCATGCAATACATCCTTTAACATTTGTTTCGCTACCGCCTCTGACGGCATTTTTCGATGCTCTTGTGCATATAAACATTCTATTATCAACAAAATAACCCCCTCCTCACCCAATTCTTCCAATCGTTCTAAATTTGGCTTGCCGCCTAAAGTAGGATGCATATCTAATTTGTAATCAATTGCATACAAAATTTTCCCGTACGGCGTATGAATTGTTACAATGGAAGCATGCGGTATAGAATGCGTAATATTAACAAACTCTAACGTAATCTTATCTGAAACCTTGTAAGTAGAATTCAAATTAATAGATATTATTTTGTTTGGTAACTCTATCTGCTCATCAGACGTGATTGTCCTAATCACTTCCGCTGTATACGGCGTACACACAATCTTCGCCTTAGGAAATAATGACGCCGCAAACGGTATCGCACCGATATGATCTAAATGCCCATGCCCCGGAACAATCGCCTTAACCTTTTCTTTCCAATCCTTAATCACACTATAATCCGGAACTGCCTCCACCTTCACTAATTCTTCATAAGTCTTTGATTTAACATCTTCTCTATCTTCGCTGTAATGGATGTAATTCTCCATACTTAAACCCATATCCAGAATGATTACTTCATCATCTACTTTAACTGCTATACTATTTCCCCCAACCTTAGTATATCCCCCAATAGCGCAAACTTCAATTGGCATAGTACTAACAAAATCTTCACATTTAAAAATGTTTGTTCTAAACGAAGATTTTATAAAATAAATCAAGAATTCCTTTCTGACCACAAATTTATGCGGACGTGCCGGAGTGGTCAAACGGGATAGACTCAAGGCATTGGTAAGATGAGTGCTCATAAGAGTTCAATGATCCAACCAAGTAAGTCATCTATTGGCTTAGTGCCTACGCAGGTTCGAAACCTGCCGTCCGCATTTATTTTTTAAATAAACAAAGAAATGATTCACTTAATATTCTTCAACTGACTCTCAATATTTTTCAACTGATTTTCCAACTCTTCTAACTCATTACTTCCCATCGTCGCTGTAGCTGGCTCATCATGATATTTTTCTACAACAACTCTTTCCGCAGGGCTTAACGGTACAACCTTAACTTGGTTATTCTCCTTCTGTACCTCTTGTTTAATTAATTTTAACTTACCTCTCGGCAAATATTTCTTTAACTTCAAATCTAAAATTGTATTCAGTTCTCTCACATCATTTTTAAGCAGGCTAAACAAAGCTAACTTTTCTTCTTGAACTTTTCTGAATTTATCATACCCCTGCATAAAGAGAATAACTTCCCTCAATGCTTCCAACACATCCTTCCTCAGCATTTTGGGATCACCTAATTGCACTACATAACTCGGCTCATTTTCTTTAAGTGCAACCTTAACCGCTTCCTTCTTCTTTATCACTAACCCCTTATGCGTTTTTTTATTTTTCATTTTAGAACTGTTCAGGCTCATTTAAAGTATGGTTAACAAAATCCAATTTTTTTTCTACTTCTGTAAGAGTATTTTGCCATAACTCCAACTGATGATCCTCTTCGTTTTTCAATTCATGGACTTTCATCAATGTTTCTTTTGACTCCTCTAATTTTTTTTGCATAACCTTAACCAAATTTAACACATCATCATACTCATCTATTTTAACAAAAACAGGCATTTTTTCCATATTTATTCACCCTGATATTTAAACAATTTTTTATCAATATGCAGCAATTTATCATGAACACTTTTCATATCACGTCTCAATTTTTCTAAGCTTCTCTCTTCATTATATTCTGATTTTTCTAAAATCCTGCTTGTATCCATCAGCATACCCAAAGAAGACTTCAACCCTTCAACTTCCGTTAACAGATGTTGATACACCTCTACCTTAACAAACGTTGGCCCAACAGATTCTGTTTTTTTAATTTCTGTGCTACTAGAATACCTTTGTGTTTGCGGTCTTATTGGTGCAATCGCCGTTTTTGGTTCATTGACTTCCATCCCCTCTAAACTCATTTCAAAATTATCCGGAAACGATAACGATTTACCCAAACCTGCTGCTTGCTTTACTCTATCTGGTTCAATAACCTTTTCTCTAGGAGCATTAGGCGCAAACCTCAATGCTTTTTCGTCAAATGCTCTTCCTTCTGGAAAAGGAACCCTAGGTGCAACCTTCTTTTTAAACAACCATCCCATCTTAATTCTTAACTATATGAAGAACATTTAAAAACTTTGTTTAGTATTCTACAATAGTGAAAAAAGAAAATATAGTTTAAACTACCTCCTTCCCCTAATGAAACCAATAATCCTCCCTCTTTTTCTTCTCATTATTCTCTCTTCTTTATCTTCAGCAGACTTAATTTTCACTGAAATCATGTACGACCCACCCAATTCCGACACCGGTTATGAATGGTTTGAAATTTTCAACAATGCCGATTCTTCCTTTAATCTATCAAAAATAAAATTCCGCGAGGATAATACCAATCATGGTCTAACTTTAATCCAAGGCTCTCCTCTTCTCCCTCCTTATTCTTATGCAATTATTACTGATGATAGTTCTAATTTTCTTTCCATACACAACCCCTTTAACGCAACTGTTTTCGATACTTCCTTCACTTCTGGTTTAAGCAATTCTGGAGAAGAATTAACTCTTATTTATACTAACAACACCAACATAACCACTATTTTTTATAACACCTCTCTTGGCGCTAATGGTAACAATCAAACTCTTTGTTTGCTAAATAACTCTTGGCAAAATTGTTATTCCACTCCTGGCGAAACCAATAACATTTTTACAACACCACCTCCACAAAACAATTCTAACATCACAAACATAACTAATACAACCTCTAACAATATAAATATTAAAATTATACCCTATCCTTATTCCTCAATATTCCTCAATCAAAACTACAACCATTTTTTCAAATTAATTATTGAAAATAAAGATAATTGTTCTTTAGATGACACCATTCAAGTTAATTATAATATAACCGCCTATTCTAACAATTTAATTAAAATTTCTTCCTTCACTAAAACACTGGGATGTAGTAGTTATTCTTCCACTGGCGAATTCACACCGCCCCAAGCAGAAAATTATACCATCTGCGCAACAATAATGAATAGCTCCATACCTACCGATAACATAGAAGACAATTCTCTCTGTTATAATTTTTCTGTAATCGACAGTTCTCTCCTATCCTGTGAACTATCCTTGAATATAACCACCGACCAAAATATAATTTATCAACAAGACCAATCAATTACCTTCCAGCCAGAACTTAACAACGAATCCTTTTCTTTCTCCATAGAATATTGGATTGAGGATTTATTTGGCAATATTCTCAAAAACAGACTAAATACCACCAACACAAATAAAAAATCCTGGAAAACAGATATCGAAGAACAAGATCGCGTTTTGTTCATCAAAGCCAACCTTTATCCCCTCTGTAATGATACAAATAGTTCTGATAATTATGCTGAGAAAATGTTTATTGTCACCAATAATCTAATTAAAACAGTCAGTAACTCCAACACCCCTGGCAATCTTCCTGAACCCCGCTCCTCTCCACAAGAAAATCAATCTTCTCTAAAAATCAATAAAATTTCCCCTGCCGAACCATCATACGGCGAATTAATCAAAGTTTATGCCACTATCTACAAAGGTAGCACTTCTAAATATTCTGTATCCGCCTGGGCAGAACAAGATTCTCATAAAATTAGCGAACCAACCACGTTTCATTTAAACACCAAATACCAGGAATATGAATTAACCATTCCGCTCCAAATCAAGCCCAATTGCGATGGATCTTATGACGACAGCGCAGCTGAAATTATTCTCGATGGACTTGGCCAAAAAATAGAATATTCGTTTAACATCGAAGGTTTAGACTCCGTCTTATGCAAATATTATGCCAGCAATAGCGGGAAATCATCTTCCCAGAAAGATTCTTCAGCAACATCAGGGAAACAATCAAAAAAAGAGACTTCGGCCAATACCCCTAAACCAACTAAATCCTCTTCCACTCCCGCCAAAAAATCTTCCACCTCTAGCAATTCCGCTTCCAAACCAAACACCAACTCCTTAATTCAACCAACTTATATCTTCCTTAATTCCTCTCCTCCCTCTGAACTTTTTGCGTCTAATCGTCACGATTCTCCCGGTTTTATAGTATATGCATCTAATTCTGCTAAAATCAAAAACCTTATCCCTTATTTATTAATTATAACTTTCTTAATAATCGGCTTAATACTCCTCAAGAAAAATTCCTAAAGAGAAGTTTGCCCAGAAAAATAAATTATGCAAACTTCTCTAAACAGCAAAGAAAGTCTTAAAAATACCCCTCTTTTTAACCTCGCTTATGGCTAAAATACTCTTTCGCGCCTTAATTGAAGTACTCGGCAAACCTAAAGAACACGTAGAAGAATCTCTTCAAGGCTATATTCAAAAAATCAAAGAAGATGACCGTTATAATGTAATTTCTCAAGATTTAGCTGTTGTTGAAAAAAGAGAAAAAGAAGAACTATGGGCCACTTTCGCCGAATTGGAAATTAAAACCGAACGCATTGATCATCTCATAGATTTTTGTTTTGACTTCATGCCATCTGTACTAGAAATTCTCGAACCTAACGAATTGGTTATATCAGAACAGCAATTATCTACCTTTTTCAACGATTTACAATCAAAATTACACCAAGTTGATATGATTGCCAAACAAGTAAAAATGGAAAGTGATTTGGCAAAAAAAAATCTTGCCTTTTTATTGCAAAATTATATTAGATTAATATTAAGCAAATCCAATCCTCTTTCAGCTCATCAATTAAGCAGTCTGACTGGCGTCGCCCAAGGAGAGTTAGAAGATTTTTTAGACAAATTAATTGATAAAAATATTATTGATTTAAAAGAAGGGTATTATTACCTTAAAGAAAACGAACAATAAAACAAACATCAACAAACATTAAACTACATCATGACTTTAGAAGAAAACGAAAAACGCGTGGAAGCAATTCTCTTTGCCGTAGGCAAAGAAATTTCTACTGAACGTATCGCTAGTCTATGTTCCTTAGAACCAGCAGAGGTGGAGAATATCATCGCTTCTTTAACCCAAAAAATTGCCGAACTAAATCATTCTTTAAAATTAACTAAAAAAGACAATGGTTGGAAATTAACGGTTAAAGACGAATTTATTCCTTTAGTAAGCACTTTAGTAAGCTCTACTGAATTAGAACGCCCTCTCATGGAAACCCTTGCCGTCATCGCTTGGAAATATCCTATCTTGCAATCTGACGTCGTAAAATTACGTAACGCTTCTGCTTATGAACATATGCGCCAGTTAGAAGAAATAGGCTATATTATCAAAGAACGCTTTGGTAGAACTTACAAAGTAAAATTAACCAAAAAATTCTTTGAATATTTTGACTTGCCTAGTGATGAAGCTAAACAAGCCTTCCTTAAACACGTTTCTCCCGAACTATTGCACGACGCCGAACAAGTATCCCAAGAAGCTGATGAAGTCGAACGCTTGATTGATTTAGAACAAAAAGAAACCATCGGCAAGGAAGCAATCAAGACCGCCGTAGATCAATTAAAGAAAGAAGAATAATTCTTCATCCCATTTCTTACTATTTAACACTCCCCCTATTAAAACGAGGTGTTATATCC
>JACPNA010000060.1 GCA_016185725.1 Candidatus Woesearchaeota archaeon
ATTCTAATTTTGATGAGATAAACAGTCTTATTTTAACTAAAAATGCGGTAGAAACATAGCAAAATAGAAGAAAAATAACGAACTGTCAATTGAGTTTTCTTATTGAATTAGTTAGCAAGCTGTCAAACTTGGGTTTTAATAATAAGGAATAAGGATATTAAAGTTGGATAAAATAATTTCGAAAATTGAACTTGTTTAATCAACAATTTTGTATTTAAAGAAACTGTTTCTTTCCTCGTTCCATTGTTCTTTAGAGGTATTTTTAAGGAGATGTTCTGCACATTTCTGAGCCATATCCAAGCAATGATCAGAATTATTGTAGTTAAATAGACCATATCTCCCAATAGTTATAATGTTTTCCTCATCTAAAAATTCTATTACTTTGATGATATTCTCTTTATAATTTAAGTCATAAATGGGATAAATATTTTTTATTCTCACTATTCTTTTGTGGAATATGTTGGTATCATTCGCAATTATTTTGGCTTTGATAAGATCACTTATAGCTAAGTCTATCAATTCTTGGTCGGATAGTTGATTCAGTTTTGGATTCGTTATTTCAGCACAGAGTACGGTTTTATCTTTGGGGATGGTGTAGGGACTGAAACTTTTTTGTTCAGAGATACGATTAAAGGAGTATTCCAATTCAGGGAAAAAAATCCAATTATCTTTAATAATTTGCGGTTGATTAAAAAATAGATGGATTAAGGTAAGGTCGTTAAATTTCAAATAAGATGTTACTTGTTTAATTTCCGGTGTTGATTTCTTGTATAAATTAATTAACAAGCTCAGAGGTATTGTACTAATTAATCGTTCACATCTATAAATTCCTTTATTAGTTTTAATAATAAATTTATTTATTTTTTTATCAATGGATATTATGTTTTGTTTTAAATGAATTTTTCCGTTATTCTTCTTAAATTCATGAGCAATATTCCCTGTTAATTGCTGCATTCCGTATTTGGGGTAATAAAATTCTGTTGCATTGACTTTAACTTGCGATTTTTTATCGAATGTTTTGGAAAGGAGATCTTTAATGTTAGGAACGGGTATACGTATTTCAGCAATTTCTTTGCTGAGGATGTGGGGGTCGGCCCACACTTTCCAGGCATAATTTTCAAATAAGATATTATAGGCTTTTTTACCAAATCCTTTGATTAAGTAATCTTCAAAACTGTTGTCTTTTTTTCTGAGGATATTGTATATAAAAATGCTTTTAAGCAAGCTTAGGGGGATGGTTATACCAGCAGCAGTTGTTTTTAAATTTACGTTTTTGATAAGTTCTGTAGGTTTTATAGGGAATTGAAATTTTTTACCTAAGAAAAAAAGGCTGTTGATTTTTTTAACAGTTAGATTATCTTCACCATTGATGGATTTAAATTCTTCCATTATTCCGGGCAAAAGAGAGAATAATTTATGAGGACCATAATCGAGGGTGTATTTTTCGTTGTTTAAATCAATGTTAAAGGAAGAACATAATCCTCCCAGATAATCATTTTTTTCAAGAATAAGAATTGATTTTTCTCCATTTTCTAATAAGGTTTTACCAAGAAATAATCCGGTAACTCCTGCGCCTAAAATAATGGTTTTAAATTCTTTCATTTTGAGGTGATATTTATTAAATAATATCTGATGATTAATAATCTATTTTATAGGAAATTTCTCTGGGTGTAAAACCCCGTGCTTTAGCACGAAATTTTGTTATATTTTATTTCTTTTTAGCAATCACTAGGGTTTGGCCTAGCCAATAAGGGATTTGAAGATTATTTAATTTTAGTGTTTTAACTACTGGGGATGATATTTTATGCAAGATATTGCTGTATGCTTTCATCCTAAAAGTGAGGTAGCCTAACTGTAAGGTTTGGAAGTGCGGTTTGATCTTTATAATTTCAAAACCGTTTTTTTCAAGCATTTTTTTAATGGTTTTACGATCAAAATAGTATAAATGGACGCTTAGCAAGAAAATCCATTTTCTACGCATAGCTCGGGAAAGCCAGCTGCCAATATCGGGATAGTTAATGATAAGGTATCCTTTTGGTTTAAGTAAGCGATTTATTTCTTGAAGGTTTTTGGTAGGGCTAGGAACATGTTCTAAGACATCCCACATGGTGACAACATCAAAAAAATTGGTTTCGAATTTATTTGCGAAAAGGTTCCCGGGTTGAATATTGATATTATAATTTTTCTTACCCCATTCACAAAGCCATTTGTTAGGTTCAGTACCATAGACTTCCCAACCTCTTTTTTTGGCTGTTTGAAGAAAACTACCGCCGGCAGTGCCAATGTCGTAGATTTTTCCTTTTTGGTTAGAATTATTTTTGTGAATTATTTTTTCGATGTATTGTAGTTGTTGGTCAAAGGTTTTTTCTCTGGATTCGGCTTGGGAAATGAAATTTTCGTCAGTTCCTTCGGAATAACCTTTGATAATCAATTCGGATTTAATCCGGGGATTGACATATTTTAAACTGCAGTGGTTACATTGAACCATTTGGTCGAGAAGCAATTCGTCTCCCGATGAACGAAATTTTTCGGCGAGTTCCTGCTGGCTCATTTTGTGGTATTGTGAAGGATAAATTATTTTATAATCATTTGCATTACATAGATCACAGTTCACTTCTTCCATTACGTTTTGAGTTTGTTTCATATGGTCTTCTTTTCTTGTTTTGTTGGGTGGTTATATTTAATGATTATGATACTTGAATTATATCTTAATACTTGATTACATCTGCATTTTAGCAATGTTATATGTTCTTAGCTATCTTGAAAGCGTTATAATATCGTTTGATATCATCTATGGTCCTGATTTTTAAAACTTGTTTGAGGAGATATGATGGACGATGGTAGAAATCACGATAAGCTTTTCGGCACATTTCTTCTACTTCTTCTTTATTTTTATAACCAAAGGGGACAAATACTGCTTCATGCTGAGTATATCGTGAAAAGTCTTTCTTTAATGTACCATAGAGGTGGGCGTCGTCGTATAATTTTGTGCCGACGTGAGGTGTAGTTATGCTAAATTGAGCATAATCTACGTTTAGTTCTTTGGCGAAATTGATGGTTTTTTGCGCTAATTCGGGAGTTTCTCCGGGCAAGCCAATCATAAACAGTCCGCGAACTTCTATGTCATTATCATGAGTTAATTTTACGGCTTTTTTGATGCTTTCCAGAGTTGTTCCTTTATTAATCATTTTGAGCAAGAAATCATCACCGGCTTCTATACCATACCAAATGCAGAAACAACCAGCTTGCTTCATCTTTTTTAGGGTATAGTCATCAACAGTGTTAGCGTGAGCATAGCAGTTCCAAATAATGTCTAATTTTTCTTGAATTATCAAATCACAGAGCTGATGAATCCATTTTTTATTTACGGTTAAGACATCATCCCAGAAACTAATTTGTTTTGCTCCATATTTTTCAATAATATGTTTTATTTCTTTTATTACTTTTTCTGGAGAGCGAAAACGGAGTTTATAGCCGAAGGTACCGTGAGTAGAACAATAGGTGCAATTAAAAGGGCATCCACGACTGACCATCATATTTATGGCGGGGAGGCGTTTATATTCTATAGGGAGAGGGATGTATTCTTCCATTTTTAAGAGATGGCGAGCAGGGAAGGGGAGCATATCCAAGTCGGGAATAAGTTCTCGAGGAGAAGTGGTAATAATTTCTGTATTTTCTTTAAAAATTAATCCGTTAATTCTTTTGAGGTGATCAGTTTCAGAAAATATTTTATGTTTATCGTAATTGTTAGTTTTTAAAAAATTCATTAGTTCTAGGGAAGTTATCTCTCCCTCACCGTATACAAAGATATCAAATAAATTTTCGGTTACGGATTCTTTGGGGAAAATGGTAATATGGTGACCGCCGATGATCATTATCTTATCAGGATATTTCTTTTTAATTTCCCGGGCAATGTCTTTTGCTTTTTCAAAGGTTGGTGTCAGGACGGAGAAACCGATTATGGAAGGTTTTTTTTCTTCAATATAGTTAAGGAGGTTATTTGTGGACATTCCTTCCACTAAGGGGTCGATAATTCCAACATTAAATTTGTTTTCAATTAAATATGCCGCGAGGGTGGTGATGCCCAGAGGGGGAAGAGTCCCTTTTATTTTATCTGAAACTTTAATTTCTTGATAGCTTTCTTGTTTTGATAGCCTCGGGTATATTAGGAGCAAATCCATATTAATCAACAAATCTGTATTTTACAAGAGTCCAAATGGCGTGCAAGCCATCTTTCCAATTTATTTTTTTTCCTTGTTCAAATGTGCGAGGGTTATACGATATGGGCACTTCTATTATTTTTTCTTTGCGTTTTCTTACTTTGGCAAGAATTTCCGGTTCCCATTCAAATCTGTTACCGTTAATTTTTATTGATTTTAGGAATTGTGCGTCAAATGTTTTGTAGCAAGTAGCTTCATCAGTAATATTTGCTTGATAAAGAATATTTGCTAAAATGGTTAATAATCTTCCTCCAAAATAAGCCATACGATAGGCGTTTTCATGTTTTTTGAAAAAATTTAAATTTATTTTTTTTTGTTTTTGGCTTAGAAAACGTGAACCATACACTACGTTGGTCTTTTTTTCAATTATGGGTTGGATACAGAGGAGGTATTCGTTCGGATTATACTCAAGGTCAGCGTCTTGAATAATGATGAGATCTCCTGTGGAATGGTGTATCCCTGTTTTGACTGCTCCGCCTTTTCCAAGATTTTTTTCGTGTTCGATAAATTTAATATCTTTTGTTATACGTAAAATTTCTCGAGTTTTATCTTTAGAACCATCATCAACTACAATGATTTCTTTTTCTATTTCTCCTAAGTTAACTTTCTTAACAGTAGAAATTAATTCTGCAATAGTTTCTTCTTCGTTATAAGCGGGAATAATGATGGTTAATTTCATACTATTTTAAACAGGGGTTGATTTATAAATTTGATGTATAATTTGTTAATTTACCAGTGTATTGTAATTGTTATGTTAGAATATAAATAATTTCGTGCTCTTAGGGGATTATAATGATTTAAAATATCCACGTTTTGATGAAATAATATCCGTCAAGGAAAATTTTGCCATTGAAAATACCTGCGGCAACTCTTTTAGAAAGATAGTTTGGTCTGAAATAAAATTGTTTATAAAATAAGGAGTAATATTTTTCTAAGGTTGACCAGTCCAGATTTTCGTGTTCGTAGACTCGAGAAGCAGTATGAAAGTTATATTTTGACCAATCTTTTGTTTTTATACGACCTTGTCGTTCTAATTCTTCATAAATGGGGGTGGAGGGGAAGGGAACGAGAATAGTGACTTTGGCGTAATCGGGGTTAAGTTCTTGCGCGAATTTTATGGTTTGCTGCATGGTTTCTTTAGTTTCACCAGGGAGACCGAACATGAAAAAGCCGAGAGTTTCCAATCCTACTTTTTTAGCTAGTTTGAATGCTTTTCTGACTTGATCAGTGGTTATGCCTTTGCCTATTTTTTTTAAAATTTCATCATTTCCGGTTTCTACTCCAAAATAGACAGAGTAACAGCCGGATTTTTTTGCTTTGATCAAGAATTCTTCATCTACACAGTCAACTCTTATGCCACAGGCAAGGCACCAAGGAAATTTTAGGTTGCGTTTGATGATTAAGTCGCAGATTTCTTTAGCGCGTTTGATGTTCGTGACAAAATTGTCGTCCCAAACATGAATTTCTTTAAATCCTAACTTGAGCATGTATTCGATTTCATCGACAACTCGTTCTGGTGATTTCATACGGAATCTTCGTCCAAAAACGTCTTTATTACAGTAGGTGCAACCAAAAACACAGCCACGACTGGTTTCTATAGCGCCGACAGGAGTTTTTTTACTGGTTAATTTTGAGGCTTGGTAATTTTTTAAATCATATAAATGCCAAGCTGGGTAAGGCAATTCATCTAAATCTTTAATAAGCTGGCGAGGTTTAGTCTTAATTATGTTTTTCTGCGGGTCTTTGTAGCAGATTCCTTCGATTTTAGAAAAGTCAGAAGTATTTTTGGTGTTGACCAATTCAACTATGGTATAATCACCTTCACCAAGGACTAAAATATCAAATTTTGATTCTTGCAGTGTTTCTTCAGGTAATGCAGAAGGATGTACTCCACCTCCGATAATGATAATATTAGGGTTTATTTTTTTTATTTCTTCAGCAATAGTCAATGCTTCTTTATAGAGGGGAGTGGTGAAGGTGATACCTGTAAAATCGGGGTTAAATTCCTTTAAAATGGTGTGGAGCGTAGGTAGATGATTTTCGTGATGAACGGAAAGGTCAAGGATTTTAACTTGGTTATTGTCTTGAAGAAGGGTAGCAGCTAAAGCTGCTTGAGAGATGTAGGGTATTTCAGAGATGGCGGCCTTTATTTTTGATTTAGAGTATAATGTCAATGAAGAAGGGGGGATAATCAATAATATTTTTTTTTTCATGGCGATATTTTTGGGTCTATATTTATTTCTGCTTTTCTTTGTATTTTTATGATTATTTTTAAAGGGTTTTACCTATTTTTCCTTTAATGTGCATTTTGACTACGCGCCATAAGGCCATTTCAATTTTTGTATTAAAATCTTTGGTGATGATATTCTTCGCATGTTGGAATATTTTTTTGGGATGGTAGCGTAATTTCCAGAAGAGGAATAAAGCATAACTGTGGGTACGGTAGTGACTTAATTCTTTATAGGTGTTTCTCCATTTTGGGGAAAAGGTAAGTTGAGATAAATTTTTATAGCCTAATGGGCTATATTCGCTGGCTTTAGATCCGGGAATGGGAGTCATAATGAAAAGAGCAATTTCGTCAATTCCAGCTTTTACTAATTCTTTAATATATTTTCTCGTAAGTTTAAGATCGTATTTTGTTTCACCAGGAAAGCCGATGACAAAACAGGCTTGAGAGGTTATGCCAATATTATGCATGTGTTTGACGATATTAATTCCATGCTGGTAATCAAATTTCTTGTTCATTTTTTTTAAGACAGCTTCCGAACCGGTTTCTGGTGAGATAGAAACGTAAGAGAAGCCAGCGTTTTTCATCCAGGTTAGTGTATGTTCATCGATGGTCTCGGCTTTTGTTCCAGCGGCTATCTTAATGTTGATGTTTAGTTTTCTTTTTATTATTTCTTGACATAGTTCTGTAATTCTTTCTTTATTTACGGTAGGGTTAAGATCTTCGATATGAAATTCTGTTACGCTGAATTTTTGGATATAATATTCAATTTCGTCAAGGACATTATTTGGACTTCTTGCTCGCCAGGTTCTCCCCAACATAAAGGGGGTGATGCAAAATTCGCAACCGAGAGGACAACCGCGTGATGTTAGCAGGGGAAGATAATTTTTGTTCATGGGGGCATGAGAGTAGGCTAAATCCCAATAATGATTTAAGGGAAATAGATCCCAGGCGGGAAAGGGAATATTATCTAAATCACGGGGGTAATTTTTGATTGGTTTGCTGATGATTTGATTATCCCATTTAAAGATAATCCCGTCGGTTTGGGGCGTCTGTTTTGTTTGGATTGTGTTTATAATCTCTACGCATTTTTGTTCAGGGTCCCCCAATACCAGAAAATTAGCTCCGGCATTAAAGAATTCTTCTTGAACTTTCATCAGTGAATAGCCAACGACGGAGTGAATGTTTTCAAGAACTATAATAGGGAGATTATATTGTTTTCTAATTTTGGTTAGAAGTTGAATGTTAGCATTATGGGTGATAACTAAGCTGGCATACATAATTATTGCTTGGGTGTCAGGCGCAATTTTGCAGATGATTTCTTCGGTGTTTAAGCCTTGGATGAATTGTTCTTTGGTTTCGGTTATTTTTTTAGGATTTTCTCCAAATGCGTCGATAACTTGAATGACGTGACCTTTTTCTCGGAGGTAGGAAGCGGTGTAGGCTAACGTAATAGGAAAGAATGGTATTCCTGAGCCAAAAAAGTCACCTTTTTGGGTGATGATGTTGGGGTTGATGAGAGTTAATTTCATGGGTTTTTGTTAAAAACAGAGAGGAGATTTATAATGTTTCTGTAATTATTTTATAGAGATAACTGTATAGTGAAATATCTTTACGCGCAGTTATCTAATATTGAACTGCACTCATAAATGAGGTTATATCTCTTACAGTTTACTGTATACTTCTTCTGGGGTGATAGAAGCCATACAATTTGTAGGGGTACATTTTTTGTAGTTACCGTAGATGTCATAGCAAGGACATTCTGGTGTTGTTTTTTGGATAACAAGGGCGTTTTTAGGCGCAAAGCGATGAGCAGGAGTAGGTCCGAAAAGGGCGATTACTTTTGATTCACTGGTGGCGGCAATATGCAATGGTCCAGAGTCCGGGGTGATGATGCTATTACATTCTCTCATAAGAGAAGCGGTTTCGGCAAGAGATGTTTTACCAATTAAATCAAAGATGTTTTTGAGGTCAATGTTTTGTTCTGTTAAGGCGGTGTTTATTTTTTGAGAAACATCAATATCTCCAGGACCACCAAAAAGAATTATGTTTGTTTTAGGTTGGTTTTTTAGTATGAGTTTTATTAATTCAATATAATTTCCTACAGGCCAACGTTTCAAATCTAATTCTTGTCCAGGATTTTTTGCTCCCCCTGGCACAAGACCAATTGTTTTTTGCGAGAGTTTATTTTTTTTAACGAAGTCTTGAGCAAATTGTTGGTCTTTTTCACTAAGGAACAGTTCGGTTTTTTCGTTTTCGGTGTTGGCGTTAATGATTTTAGCTAAATCTAAGTAATAATCAATTTCGTTTTTGGAGCCATCAAAATTGATGTTAATATTGTTAGCAAATCCTTCTTCTCCGTTTTCTCCAAGACGATTAAAGCCAATTCTTCTTTTAATATTACTTAGATAAGCAAGAATGCTCCAATGATAGGATTTGTCTAAGATGAAGGCTAAATCTATGTTCTCTTTTCGTAGTTGTTTTATTAAGTTGAATGTGCCGTTGATTTCTTTTTTGTAGATAATGTTATCGGGAAAGGAAATGATTCTGTCAATGTTTTTGTTTTCTTCAATTATTTTTTTTGACCATTCGCCCACAAGATAAATTATTTCTGTGTGCGGATAGTGTTTTCTTAAAGTTTTGATTAGGGGAGTGGTCATGATAATATCACCAATAGCTCCGGAACGCATGATGAGAATTTTTTTAGGGTTTTGAATGTAATTGTTAGTAATGGTTTTATCTTTGAATACAAAGAAAAGTTTGCCTAAGGAACAAATTAATTTAACGGTGTTCATTTTCTAGATTTTTAGATTTAAATTATTAAAAAGTGAGTGGAACTAAGAAACGTTATCTTTATAAATCTTTTAGGTAATAAAATAGAGTGCAAGAAGAAATAAAATCTATTTTGGGAGAGAGTGCTGGTTTGAAGTTAAAAGTGGCGGATTTGCTAGCAGAAGATATAGAAAAATCCGCAAAAAAAATTATTGAATGTTATCAAAATGGGGGTAAAATTCTTATTTTTGGAAATGGCGGTTCAGCGGCAGATGCACAACATTTTGAAGCGGAGTTAATGCATCAATTTGAAAAGAAAAGAAAATGTTTATTGGCAATTGCGTTAACAACAAATTCTTCTACATTATCAGCGATTAGCAATGACTGGTCTTTTGAACAAATTTTTGAAAGACAAATTGAAGGATTAGCTACTTATAAAGATATTGTTGTTGGTATAAGCACAAGCGGGAATTCTCTGAATGTTATTAAAGGGGTTGAACAGGCTAAGAGAAATGGCGCTTATACAATGGTTTTATCTGGTAAAGACGGTGGAAAATTAAACGATGTTGCTGATTTATCTTTAATAATACCTTCGAATAATACGGCTAGAATACAAGAAAGCCATATTACCATAATTCATATTTTATGTAGATTAATTGAACAAACTTTATTTCCGGATTAAAATGGAAAATATAATTAATAAATTTAAGGAGAAGAAAATTTTAGTGATAGGAGATATTATGTTAGACGAGTATATTTATGGTGATGTTACGAGAATAAATCCTGAAGCGCCAGTGCCTGTTTTGAATGCGCAGAAAGTGGAATTTAGATTAGGGGGAGCAGCAAATGTGGCTGCTAATGTGGCAGCATTAGGCGGTCAGTGTGTTTTAATTGGAAGAGTGGGAGCAGATGAAATAAAAAATAAAATTATTTCTCTTCTTAATGAGAGCAAGATTTTTTTTAAATTAGTTGAGCAAGATTCTTTTGCTTCTATCAAAAAAACAAGAATTGTAGCTAGGGCGCAACAAGTAGTACGTGTTGATTGGGAAAAAGTTCAACCAATTGATACAAAAGGAATAAATGAAGTGATTAATTTTATCAATGTTTTAGATTTTGATTTAATTATTTTATCTGATTATGGGAAGGGGATATTTGTTCCAGAGTTAGTGGATAAATTGAAATTGTTAGATAAGAAAATTATTGTTGATCCTAAACCGCAAAATATGAATATGTTTAAAGATACCTTTTTAATTACTCCGAATCTTAAAGAAGCCAAAGAAATAACAAGAAAGGAAGATTTAATGGAAGCGGGAGCAGAAATAGTTAATAATTTTGGATGTCATAGTGTAATAACAAGGGGAGGTGAGGGTTGTTCTTTTTTTGAAAAGCAGGGTTCAGTTCAGCATATTCCTTCGGTAAAAATCAGGGATATTTATGATGTGGTGGGAGCAGGGGATACGTTTATTTCGGCGATTAGTTTAGCACTAGCGGCAGATGCAAATTTTTCTGATGCTTGTATGATTGCAAATCATGCGGCAGGCATATCTGTTGGTAAGAGGGGGACAGCTACTGTTTTTTTAGATGAATTATTAAATTCTTTAAAATTAGAGGATAATCAGTGGGGTAATAATACTTTAAATTGAGGATTATTTACGGCTTAAATAATATTAAAAATGAATACAAAAATAAAGTCTAGAGAAGAAATAGTTGAACTAGTTGAAGAATTAAGAAATAAAGGAAAAACAATTGGTTTTACTTCTGGAGCATTTGATATTTTGCATGCTGGACATATTGATTATCTTTATAAAGCTAAAGAAGTATGTGATGTTCTTATATTAGGTTTGAATTCTGATGAATCTATTAAAAAATATAAGGACCAAAATAGGCCGATAAATAATTTTAAATTTCGAGCAAAAGTTGCTTGTTCTTTAGAGATGATTGATTTTGTGTTTGGTTTTGAAGAGGTTAATAATAATATTAATGTTGAACTGATTAAACCTGATTTTTATATTAAAGCTGGAGATTATACTAAAGAAAAATTATCTTCCGCTTCTATTGTGGAAAAATTTGGCGGTAAAGTTGTGTTAATACCTGTTCAAAATGATACTTCAACTTCAAAAACAATACAAAAGTTGATTGAATTAGAAAAATTAAAAAGTTTTGAAGTTATTTCTGAGAGTATAGATCTGCCTAAATTGAATGAGAAAGTTAAAGTTGTTTTTGTAGATAGAGATGGTACTATAAACAAAGAATTATCTTATCTTCATGAACCAGAAAAGTTTGTTTTGGAAAAAAATGTTCCTGAAGGATTAAGAAAAATACAAGATTTAGGTTACAAATTAGTGGTTGTTACAGATCAATCCGGTATTGGTTTAGGTTATTTTACAAAAGAGGATATGTTTAAAGTTCATGGACAGATGTTTAAGTTGTTGTTACCTTTTAACTTGAAAATAGATAGAATTTATTTTTGTCCCCATTCTATAGAAGATAATTGTAATTGCCGGAAGCCGAAGACAGGTTTATTGGAAAAAGCAATGGCATCATATTCAAATATGATTGATTTAGAAAATTCTTATTTTATTGGGGATAAAACTTCGGATATTAAATGTGGAGATGATTTTGGTGTTAACACTATTTTAGTTAAAACAGGAAGTTGGGGTAAAGATAATCGATATCCAGAAGTAAAACCTAATTATGTTGCAGAAGATTTATTGGATGCTGCATGGTTTATGGCACGGAATAATTAAAGAGATAATAAGTTAAATGAGATTATTATTTTTTAATAAGAAAGCCGGAATTATAATAATCTTGCAAACCTTTTTCAAAGGTGTATTCTGGTATAAATCCAATTAGTTCTTTAGCTAAAGTCATATCACATTCAGTATAACTTTGATAATTTTCTCCGCAAGGATTTTCGATATATTCTGGTTGTTTGTTTAATCCCATTACTTTATTCAGTTCTTTGATGATATTATTAAAAGTTGTAGCTTTACCAGAACCACAATTTAGAATACACGATTTTTCAGATTTGGCGGCAAGAAGATTAGCCTTAACTACATCTTTAACATAAATGTAATCTCTTTTTTGTTCTCCGTGTTTAAATATTTTGGGATTACCATTAAGCATCTGTTGAGCTAGTTGGTAAATCATAGTTGATCTTTTTCCTTTATGGTTTTCTCTTGGGCCATAAACATTACAATATCTTAAACCGACAATTTTTACATCGGGATATTCTTTGGCTAATTTCAAGGCAATTTTTTCCATTTTTATTTTTGATTCGGAATAAGGATTAATTGGGATTTGTTTTGTCTTTCCTTCAATATAAGGAGCTGGTTGATTGCCGTAAGTTGCAGTAGAAGTGGCAAATACAATATGTTTACAGCCTTGTTTAATAACATATTCAAAAAGTTTTTTTGAGGATTTTACATTTGCTCGAAACATTTCTGATTTATCCATAAATTGTGTATCGTTAATTGCAGCTTCATGAAATAGAACATCAATTTTTCCAATAGCATCCCAATCTATTCCTACAAAACTTGGTTGAAGAAGTTTGCCTTTAAAATTAGGAATTTTTTGTTCAGTATCATTACCAGTAATAATTACTTCAGATCCTTGATTAATTAGCTCTATTGCTATATTTGAGCCAATAAATCCTGTCCCACCAGTAACTAATGCTTTCATGATTATTTATTTTTTCTTAGATGTATTTAAATATTTTGTTTATACTTTCTTCCAGTGGTTTAGAAGTATCAATTTTAAGATGTTCATAACTCGGGCCAGGTACATTAATAACATTTGTTACAAATTGATCCCAATGCTCGTATTTGGGAATGTCTCTATCTAAATTTCGTGATTTTAAATTAGATAAAATAATTTCTTCCGGAGCGGTGCAATATATTAACTTAAATAGAAATCCATCAATTTCTGCTTCTTTGATGGTGTTATCAATAAATTCATCTTTTTTTCCTTGTGTGGCTTTAGTCATGGGCGATTCAATTATGTTAGAAATTCCATTAATGGCATTTTGCGTAGCCAATTGCCAATAAAATTTTTTGAGATTGTATTTCAAGGAGCGATAGAAAGGGGAATCACGGTCGTGACCAAAAACATTGTTTAATAAAATATCTCTATCAAAAAAATATATGCCTTTTTCTTTGGAAAGAATATGGGCAATAGTTGATTTTCCTACACCAGGCGGTCCTATAATTGAGATTAATGAAACCATCTCATTTTTACCTTACATTTTATTTATAAAACTTAAGAAATAGAGTTTTTAGGTTTTATTGATTCCATTTAATATTAAATTGTACACTTTAAAATAATTATCTACATTATCTTCAATGGTAAATTTTTTAAGTGGTGTTTTGGTATATTTTTTTTCGTAAACTCGTTTTATGGCTTTGGCTATTTCTTCAGGTGATTTTGGAGGAATGAGAATGTATTTCCCGCTCACAACTTCGGGTAAACTGGTGGTGTTGCTGGCTACAATAGGTCTGCCTAAGGCAGAAGCTTCAACGGCATTAAAGCCAAATCCTTCGGTTATACTAGGAATAATAATGCAATCAGCAGTGTTGATATAAAAGGGTAGTTCTTGATAAGATATTGGCGGAAGGATAATTATTTTATCTTTAAGTTGGTAATCGTTAATTAATTTAATGATATTATTATATTGTTTTTTGTAGGCAGGATCTTGGCTCACAATTGCCAATAATTTGGAGTGAGGAATTTGTGGTGAAATAATGGGAATGGCTTTAATTAAATATTCTAAGCCTTTGCTAGTTCCGGGACGACCATAAAATAAATAGATAAAATTATTTTCTAAGTTTATATTTTTTCTTAATTTTTGTGATTGGGCTTTATATTTTGCGGGGTTCCAGAATTCGTAATCAATGCCATTGTAAATAGTGGTAACTTTTTCTGGAGGAATATTTAATTTTAATAAATCACTCTTTGTTGCATTAGAAACACAGACATAATAATCGTAGTTTAAGGTATAAATTGCTTTTTCTAGTAAATTATGAATAAAACAACTCAATGAGCTAAGATTGGTAGTTTCTTGCCATTTATTTATCCAAACTTCGTGTACAGTAAGGATAACTTTTTTCTTGGTTATTTTTCCGACGAACCAAGAAGGAGGAGCACCGTTAAAGGTAGTAGTGTGAATTAAATCAGCTTGTTTCGATAATTTTAAGATTTTTGGAATGGAAAGAAAAGAAAATAGATAACGACTATGCAGACAACTAATTCGGTTAATTTTAACACCATTTATTATTTCAAATTTAGGTGTGTTTTTTAAGCGGTGTGTGACAAGGTTAATTTCATGGCCTTGTTTTGCAAGAGTTTCAGCGAGGTTTTTGAAGACTATTTCAACCCCACCTATGTGGGGTAAATAATTTTCTAAAACAAAAAGAATGTTCATGGTGGAGATTATTATTTGTAATTCGGTTTATTTTTTTCTTCTTTTTCAAAGGCGATTTCTTGCACTAATTTTTGGATAATTCTACTGTTTTTTTTATTGAGGTTATAATTATAGAACGTCAATGTGATTAAGAAGAGGAAACCAATTACTATAAAAAAGTCTAAAGGACGGCCCATAGAAAAAATGTTTTCTACAAAGAAGTTTAGGGAATTAGGGAATAATGTTATAACAATAAGACAAAACCATGAGATTAACCATAATGTAAATTCGCTGGCAGTAAATTCTTTCTTTTTGTAATTCAGAAAAGAGTAATAAATCATAAATAAGCCAAAAACAGTGCCAACTATTTGTATTCCAATCATCTTAATTCAACCTCCATAAACAAAGCTTAATAATAATTTTTGCTCCATCTACAACAGTAGTTCCTTTATAACGATCTAAATAGATCGTTTGAAGCGGTATTTGGTAATATTTTAACTTATGTTTTCCTACTTTAGTAATCATTTCGGATTCCATGCCATAATCAGAGGCATCCCAACGAATTTTATTATAAGCTTCGGAGGTGAATGAACGATAACCGCATTGGGTGTCGTATAGGTTTAAATGATATAATAATTTAGTTGTTTTGCTGATGAACCAGTTGCCGAAACGCAAAATAAAAGGCATGCTTTCAGATAATTCGCGATAGCCAAACACGATTTCATATTCGTCTAATGCCTTTAAGAACTCTGGTATTTTATGGGGACTGTGCTGGGCATCAGCGTCTAAAACGACGATTTTTTTTGCTCCTAATTTTATGGCGTAATCACAACCGGTTCTAAGAGTAGCACCTTTGCCTAAGTTAACAATGTTTTTGAGAACAATTACGCCAGTTTCTTGAGCTAAATCGTAGGTATTATCTTTACTGCCATCATCAACAACAACAATGTTTTTAACATACCTTTTGGTTTCTTGGACTACGTTTTGGATATGTTTTGTTTCATTATATGCAGGAATAACTGCAAAATTTGTCATGGGGTTATGTCCTAAAAATGGCTTTATAAAAATTGTGGAATAAGTTATTAAATTATTCAAAATAAGGAAGGGATAAGTCTATGATTTCTTGTACATAAGGATGTAATTTTTGTTTTAGAACAAAATATTCTTGTTTTGTTAAAAATCTTTTTCCACCGTTCTGTGAACGGTGGCGTAAATCACTTATAGTTTAACGTATTTCTCTGAAAAGAAGACAAGAAACAAAAGCCGTTAGGCTCTTGTCTTCTTGCAATGATACTTTGCTAGCTGAAGCTATGCAGA
>JACPNA010000056.1 GCA_016185725.1 Candidatus Woesearchaeota archaeon
AAACTCTATTCCCGTTATTCCTAATTTATCATCTTTAACACTAATTACTGCCTTTTCATCTTTGTTAATGGAAGTCCAAATTTTTTTTTCATATTGACCAGCTACACTATTAGAAACTCCTCCAGCTGTTCCCGTCGATCCGCCACCACCACCTGAGCTTGAAGAGCTTGATGAAGTTGCTGCCTCTGTAGTAATTACCGTTGAATTACTTACTACATTGCCAACATTATCAATACATCTCACACTTACAGTATAACTAGTAGACGCAGAAAAACCACCCAATATTGCGGTATATAAACCTGAACTTAACGTTAGATTACCACTTCCTATCACTTCAGAGTAATTACAGTAATTTATCCCTGAAGCAACATCAGTAACATTAACTGTAAGCCTTCCTTCACTTGACGTTACACCACTAACACCCAAACTATTGGTTACCGGATTAACCGTATCTACATAAATGTAAAAAAGAGGTGTGGTATTAGAATACCCTAAACTATCATACGCCGTTAAATTAATCGTATAGTTCCCATCCTGTGCCACGCTCAAATTTACAAATAAATTAGTTAATGTAAACCCTGTCGTCCGATTAGAGTTAAGCATACTTCCATTGCTATGCGTTACCGAAACATTCCAATAACTAATATGATCATCGGTAACCGTTGTATTAATGAGTAATATCCGGCTATTCGTCCAACTGGTATTACTCCTCGTATTTATCGTGCTTACCCGCGTATACGGCGCCGTCATATCTACACTAAAATTCAACACTGTAGTCGTATTCGTATTTCCTGCCGTTCCGCCATAATCTTTCACCGTTGCTGTCATATTATAAAACCCATCCGCTAAAATCACATTGCTTTTGTTGCACAGTAGCCATTCTACATTAGAAACAGTACAGGTCATATTACTATAATTAATAAAAGTAATCGCACCATTGGGACCAGTTAATGTAATATTTATACTGGAATTATCCACCTCTGTTCCTGTACCATTAAACGTAAAATTAAACAATACTGTTGCACTGGTGAAGTTATGCGCTATTGGAGAATGTACCAACAACCGCGGATTAACATTATCTGTAATATTATAACCAGAAAAACCCGTAACGCTAAACGTTAAATTCCCCGTCGTTGTTCCTCCCACCCAGCTTAATACCTTAACACCACCTGCGCTATCACTATCCCCCGTAATATTTGGTTGTGAAGTAAACGGTAACTCATACAACGTTATATTCGTCGTCGTATTTAACTCTGAAAAGAACGTACTATTAATATAAATTCTATTAAGCCCATAGGTTTGTGGACCACTGATATTAATTGCTATCGCCGTAGTCAAGCCGGCTAACTTTGTTCCAATAGTTGAACTGGTAAAATTCAGCGAAGTAAAATTAAACAACACCGCCCTCTTAAACCCATCCCACGGCACTCTCGGTAACGTGCTCCCATTGACATAGATATCCAATACATAATTAACCGCTCCCAAATTAGTCTTAGTTGATAAGTTAGTAGTGATTACACTGCTAAAATTGATCACTCCCTCCGTACCGCTGGGTATCGTAAAATTATACAACCAAATAGTTCTATATAAAGAATTATTACAATTTCCAAGATAATCACAAGAGGTATACGTAATATTATATTGAGCAAAATTACGACTGACATTTACCGTACAATTAGCATACCATATCCCCCCAAGCATCTCTGCCGCAACATTCTCCACTTGACACATTTGTGTAAAATTAAATGTAACATTCTTAACTCCCGAAGTTAAATCCGTGACATTAATACTAACATTGAGAATATTATTCCCTGGCGATGTAGAAAAAAACTCATCTGCAACGCCTGTCAATAATCCCCATCCTAAAGGCCCTTGCATATGGGACGCATCCAACACTTCTGGAACAAGATTGTCAACCGTAATAAAATAAGCATTCCAACTGATATTAGTAATATTGTTAACATCGGTAGCATTACTCAACTGACCAATCGTTATATTATATACACCATCTAATAAAGACGTAGTGATAATGCTCGCATTAAACACCGTATCATTAACCGTATCATTAAAAATTGTAATATTTCGCACATAAAACCCAGAATTATTAATCCACCTGATTGTAATATTCGTAAAATTGGCCCACCCGGTTTCATCATTTATCGTCATATTTATAATAATTGTTCCACTAACATTGGTAAGATTCGCTAAGCCATTAGGTGTGGGACTAACCTTTACGAGTATAGAATTAGCCACTGTAAAATACACCATCAAAGAAAACATCAAGACTACCGACACCATCAAAAAATTCTTCTTATTTACTCTCATCAAAAACACCTCTTTTTCATAACACAACTAAATATGATATCACCAGAAAAACAAAGTAACTATATAAAGGTTTCTTTTTCTAGAACATAGTTCTATATAAAAAAAAGGAAGAATCTCCAAAAAAACAAACAAAAAAACTAAAAATATTAAAAAAATAGAATCTATTCCTCAAAAAACTCTTCCATCGGCACTGTAAGTTCTTCGCTGCTTCCCAAAACTCCTCTCTTACGCAAATACCCTAACGTAACCAAATAGAACACTAACCCCACCGATTTTTTACCCTTATTATTACAAGGAATAACCAAATCAATTTTGTTAGATTGATTGTTAGTATCGCATAATGCAATGATCGGAATCCCCATCTTCGCTGCATCTTCCACCGCATTTTTGTCCGGCCATGGATCCGCCACAAAAATTATTTTTGGTTCCGTAAACGTTTCCAAATTAGAATTAGTCAAAATTCCCGGCGGATATCTGCCTGAAATAACTTTAATATTAGTTAATTTATGTAATTGCTTTAACGCTCTCCACCCATTTTCCCTTCGGCTTACGATTAAAATATCTTCCGGCACATATTGTGATAACATGTTAATTGCCATCGCAATTCGCTCATCAATCTTCTTTAAATTCAAAACACTTAACCCATCCGGTCTAGTTTTGTAAATGAAATTGCTCATATACTTCGTTTTAAACTTCGTTCCGATATGAATACCTGACTTTAAATACTCATTCGAATCAATCAATAAATTTTCTGTTTGTTCTGACATAGTATATACACTCCGTTTAATTTAACAAAAACAAGAAAGACTAACCAATCTTGTCTGTGTTTTTTTTTGCCTCACACAGCTCCCTTGGTTCTATAACAAACCAATTTCGGCTATATTTACCTAAATTTTAATTTTATTTATAAATATTATTGAAAAAAATATCATTAATTAACCAATTCAATCCCGTTCTGTACAATTTTAAACTTCAACTCTTGACCTTCCGCCATCGACCTATGCTTCCGTAACACTAAGCCCCTGCAATTCCCAAACTTCACCAACTCAATCAAACACTTCGAACCATACTTCAACAAATCTCCCCCCACCATCTTCACCTTATCCCTATTATCAAAATCAGCATACACCTGATTCGTAATCAAAACAGGAATCTTCTTCTTACGTGCAACTTCCACCAAATACGCAATTTGCCGACCTAACGCCATATTCACATCATACACCTCCTCACTCTTTCCTAACTCTAACCGATAAAGCATCGACACCGAATCTACTACCACCAACCCTATATTCTCATCCACATACTCTTTCAATCGCTCAAAAATATCCTTCTGTTCAACAAATGTAACCGGATTAAAAAACAATATCTTCTCTAACACCTTTTCGTAATCAGAACAAATCTGCTTAACCCTTTCCACTGCAATTCCTCCTTCTGTATCAATAAACAAAACTCTCTTCCCCTTTAAAACAACCGAAACTGCACATAGTAAACACAGATTAGTTTTCCCTACCCCCGATGGACCAAAAATTGTAGTTATAACATCCTCATCATATCCCCCGCTTAAAAACTCGTCCAAAAAATCAACCCCAGTAGAAACTGTACCCATAATCCCTAAACCAACCTGAGAAATATAAACCTTGCCTAACAAACCCGGCTGTGGGACAGTAAAGTTATGCTCCTATCCAAAACAGGTTATGCCATAATGTGGTGAGCCCATACGCAGTATCTATACGCTCCTCTCTTTTCTGAGCAAATCTCCATCCCGTTCTTTTCTTGTCCTCAGAGAATCC
>JACPNA010000057.1 GCA_016185725.1 Candidatus Woesearchaeota archaeon
GTGGATTCTCTGAGGACAAGAAAAGAACGGGATGGAGATTTGCTCAGAAAAGAGAGGAGCGTATAGATACTGCGTATGGGCTCACCACATTATGGCATAACCTGTTTTGGATAGGAGCATAACTTTACTGTCCCACAGCCCGTAAAATATTAACTTTCTAAGAAAATTCATCCTCTGGACAGATCACCACTTTGTGCTATACTTCACACAAATTTTATAATTAACCAACAATTAATGCCCCCAACAGCAGAAGGAGTGCAATGCGTAATGATTATGTGAACACCAACTCCCATTATGGAGAACGGAAGTAACTGATGAACGCACACAGATCCTTAGAATTACTAAGTCATGTTTCATAAGGCGGGCAATAGGAAATATTAATCTTTTACAACTTCAGTTGTTTTCTTTTCTTCAATAAATGCCAACTCTCTATCTTTCAATTTTTGTACAAAATGAGAAATTTTATCTAACGACCAATCCAACAAACCTTTAGTAGCACCTTCTGCAACATCAGAAAGAGAATTTTCAGAAGACCTCCCAAAATTCCTCAATATAGGAAGAAATACTTAATTCATTATATCTAAGATTATCGTACTCCCCGGTAAAATAACCGTGTTACTCCCTCTTACCGGAATATCAATATAACAATCAGTTGCCTTTCTTTTTTCTGCATCATAGATAAATTCTCCCTCCGATTGGTAACCTAACTGCTTAAGCAAAAGAATTTTTGATTGTACAGAAATATTTTTAAGGGATATAAGTTCCATAATGCCAACCTCTTTGCGAGAATAAAGAAACAATTATTTATAAATCTTTCAGATTCTTTTTCATTTTGTTTTTTAAAGTTTGAATCACCAATAAACTTTCTATCCAAAAATCCTTCCCGCGCCTTCTTCTTCTTCCAAAAACTTAACCTTCTCGATAGCTTTAACAAAATCATCTTGCATCACAAATTCCCTGTTTTCACGAATCGCAAAATAACCTGCTTCTGTACACACTGCCCGAATCTCTGCCCCACTAAAATCTTCCATCACACCAACTAATTCCTTCACATCTACGCTCTGTAAATTCATCTTTCGCACATGCACCTTTAATACATCTAATCTTCCCTCTTCATCTGGCAAACTTACTTCGATTAATCTATCTAATCTACCCGGTCTAATAATCGCCTTATCCAAGATATCTAATCTATTTGTCGCCCCAATAATTTTCACATTATCCAACGGCTTAAACCCATCCAATTCCGCTAACAGCTGCATAAATGTCCGGTTAACTTCTCTCTCCCCTGAAGTTCCTGTATCCATACGTATAGCCGCCAACGCATCAATTTCATCAATAAATACAATTGCTGGTGCTTTACTTCTCGCCAGAGCAAAAATCTCCTTCACTAATTTTGCTCCCTCTCCAATAAATTTCTGCACCAATTCCGAACCTACCACTTCAATAAACGTCGCATTGGTGCTATGCGCCACCGCCTTTGCCAGTAACGTCTTACCCGTTCCTGGCGGTCCATACAGCAATACTCCCTTAGGCGGCTGTATCCCTATCCTCTCAAACAATTTTGGTTTTTTCAACGGCAGTTCAATAACTTCTTTAACCTCTTGAATTTCCTTTTTCAACCCCCCTATCTCTTTCCAGCTCTCGGAAGGCTTTTCTAAAATAACAAACTTTTCCACTTCTAAATTATTGTTCACATCCAATCTTTGCACCACATTCAATGATTTCTGATCAACAAGCACGGCATCTCCCGCCTGCACATCATTTAACTCTTGCGCAATATAAGAATAAAATTTGTTTCCATTAGGCAGTTTTACAATAGCCTTATCTTTATCGATACTTGTCACATCGGCTACCAACAACGCCGGCTTCTTCAAGTTAGCTAACTCATTGTTGGCATTATTAAACATTTCTCGTAGCATGGCATTTTCTTCCTCTAAACGTACTACGCTTCCCCCCAGAACACGATTTTCTTCTTCTAATTTATCTAACGAAGCATTGATTATATTGAAATCTAATTGTTTTTCTGCACTAACTTTAGTCTCTTCCATATTCAGACAAAAAACCCTCGCTATTTTTAAATCTTATGAGTTAAACACCTTATGTAAAATAACCCATAATCCCATTCAAAAACATCTTGATATTATCAGAAAAACTGTTTGCTTCTGCTCTTATCACCATGTCTTCACTTTCACTATCTTCCCTTCCTTGATCATCTTTCCACTTTACTATAACTTTAAATTTATTTTCGCTGCTTAACGGCACATTTTCTAATTGTAACTCTAACTTTTCTTCTTTTACTAATTTATCTAATTCCCATTTTTGTTGAAAATTAGCTCCTTCGATAAAAACAACGATATTGTTAGGCACGCTAAACGATTTCTTATTCAGAACAACTTTGATTGGCACAACTTCGCCATATTGCACTACTGCCGGACTTTCTATTTTAAATTCCACTTTCGGTAAATCCATCACCCTGTATTCCAAAACTTTTTTCTTTTCCACTTCTATATTCATGGCACTAACTATAATTTTATTCCAGCCGATAGTTTCTCCTTTAACTTTAATCTCTGTATTTTTTTGCTGATTTACCCCCAACTCCACTATCTCACATATCTTATCAACACAAAAATTAACTTCCTTCAAGAGAGTATTGCCGTTATTTTTAATTGCGCATTTAACCACTGCTTCCTCATTAACACTTAATTCCGGCTTATAATCACAATCCATCTGCACCTTTCTGGAATAACTTTTATCCTCATCCTGTACCATCAATTTTTCAATTTCTTCCTTAGAATAAACACTCTTACCATTTTGCACCGTAAAACTTTCTTCCGCAGAAATATTTTTTTCAGAATAAATCATCATTGGGAATTGATAAACATATTGCGTACTCAACAATTCAGGAACTTTCACTAACCAATATGTCTCCTTAACTTCCTTAGGTCCTAATAATAATGTTCTCCTGTTTCTTCCCAACACCTCAATCTCTGTGGGCAGAGCCAATTGTAACGTCACTGCATTATAATTATTTACCGAATTTTTGATAATCCCTTTGACTAAATTATAACTGCCAAAACCAACTTCTTTAGACAACAATTCCACTTCTAATAATATCTCCTCTTCCCCATATTTTCCTTTATCCAAAACATCAATATTAAAACTTAATGGTTTAGCTTCCAATCTAACCTTCTCCGCTAACCATTCATATTTCGTTGCCGGTTCGCTCGGATCAAATCCATCTCTTAATTTAATATGTGTACTGTCAATATATCCAAACTCTCCAAACGCGATATCAAAACTAACCCATCCTATCTCCGGAAAATAAACTTCTGCCCATCCATGCGGCTGCCAATTATCTGTAAATAAGTCAGAGGTGGTATAACTAATCCCCGAAACAAATCGTGCTGGAATACCTAACGACCTGCTCATTGCTACAAACAATGAAGTCATCTCATCGCAAACACCTTCTTTGTTATCTAACACCCAGCTAGCTTTTTGTGATGATTGCGCTGTCAATGTATTCAAATCATACTTAACATTACTTTCCACCCAGCTTGCTAGCTTAAATGCTACTTTAAACTCATCATCCTCTCCCTCTGCCAATTCTGTCGCCTTAGCGATAATTTTCTCATTACCGGAATCTATTGTTTCCGTAGGTAACGTATACGCCTCATACCCCTTAATATTCGTTAATGGAAATGGCACTTTCGTACTAACTTTAACTCTTTCCTCATTAGTATTTAATGTTGCTAAATATCCAAACGTTTTCTTCTCAATCAGCATATCATTCCAATAAAAAACAATCTTATTATCGTTCAATTCCCCTTTGTAATCAATCGCTAACACTTTTTGCCGATAATCATCCTTAGGATACAATAACAATTGTGCTTTCACATCCTTGATTTTCGCCGCCGAATTCTCTGCCGTCAGATCAAAACTTCCCCGCACATCTAAATTCAACTTCAAAGAATCATATCTATACAAATTATTATCTCCTTGAGCAAGAACAAACGGCATTACTAATAACATTACTGACAAGACAACCATACTTAAAACTATTTTTCTCATAACAGTTGCTCATTATATTCTATAATATAAATGTTTGTGTTCTTCAAGAAATCCAAAAACCTTATATAATTCCTCCCTAACAAAACTTCCATGGAAAGAGGTATAGCCTTATTATCAGGTGGTATTGATTCTCCGGTAGCGATTCACTTGATGCAGAACCGGTTAGACATCACTGCTGTGCATTTTCATCAGCTCCCCTTAGTTGATGAAAGTGAAATTGAAAAAGTAAAACAATTAGCTAAACTTCTCCATCTCAAAAAACTGTATCTGATTCCCTTCACCCTCATCCTCAAAGAACTCGTTGCCAATTGTAATCACCGCGATTATTATATCCTTTCCAAAATAGCTATGTTCAAAGCTGCTGAACTCATTGCGGAACAAGAACACGCAAAATTTCTTATTACTGGAGAAAATCTTGGCCAAGTTTCCAGCCAGACCTTAAGCAATCTTACATCTATTACTCAACACCTTAGTTTAGAAATATTTCGTCCCGTATTAACTTATGACAAAGAAGAAATAATTAAAGTAGCTAAGCAAATTGGCACCTACGAAACATCTAAAGGTCCAGAGATATGCTGTCTGCTCGGACCAAAAAATCCCTCCACCAAATCTAATCCCGAAGCGATAAAAAAGGAGTTATCCCAACTTAACCTAACCAAATTATTCCAAGAAAGTTTAAATAAGGCGGAAATTCTTGAATTCTAACATGGCTCTTAAATTATACAACGACCTAACCCGTAAACTCCAGCTCTTCAAACCCTTAAATTCTCCCCACGTAACTATATACGTTTGCGGTCCGACTATTTACGATTATGCCCATCTTGGTCACGGTCGTTCTTTGGTTGCTTTCGATCTTCTTCATCGTTATTTGCAATATAAATCCTTTCAAGTAAATTATGTGTTCAATTACACGGATATTGAAGACAAGATGATTAACCGTGCTAATAAAGAACACATTACCGTAAAACAATTAGCCGACAGATTCACACAAATATATCATGAAGATTATCAAAAATTAAACTATCTCCCCCCCACTCATAATCCTAAAGCCACCGGACATATTCCTGAAATGATTAACCTCATTAAAACATTAGAAAAAAAAGGTTTCACCTACCTTATAGAAAATGATGGCCTTTATTTCAACGTTAAAAAATTCAAGAAATATGGCCAATTGTCGCAGCAAGATTTGCACGAACTTAAAGCCGGTGCAAGAGTTGACATAAAAGACAAACACAGTCCTAACGATTTTGTATTATGGAAACTGGAGAAACCAAATGAACCTAGCTGGCAATCACCTTGGGGTCAAGGCCGTCCCGGCTGGCACATTGAATGTTCTGCCATGTCTATGAAATATTTAGGCAAGACCATTGATATCCATGGCGGCGGTCAAGACTTAATCTTTCCTCATCACGAAGACGAAATTGCTCAGTCTGAAGCCGCTAACGGCAAGCTCTTCGCCAAATACTGGTTGCATAACGGTTTTGTTACTATCAACGGCGAAAAAATGTCTAAATCCCTTAACAATTTTTACACTTTAAGAGATATTTTTAAAGAATATGACCCCCTAGCCGTGCGCTATCTTTTCCTTTCCACCCATTATCGCATGCCTATCAATTTCACTCTTAATTCTCTGCAAAGTGCAGCAAAGTCATTAGACAAAATTCAGAACGCTTACTTTTCTATCCTAAATCAAAAATCTTCCGTAAAATTCGGCAAAAAAACTCTCCCTCTTAAAAGATATTATAAACAACTCGAAAAAGCCTTAGACGATGACTTGAACATCTCTTCTGCCTTAGCTGTTGTTTTTGGCTTAATCAACCAATATTATAAATATCAATCAAAATTAAGCCCTGAATCAGTATTACAACTAGAAAAATTCTTCCAAGACACTGATAAAATCTTCGGCATCTTAAAACACTCTCGAGAAATCATCCCTATAGAAATAGTTCAATTGGCCGAAGTTCGTCTAGAATCCAGAAAAAATAAACAATGGTCAGAATCTGATCAGCTCCGCGATAAAATAAAATCCTTGGGCTACGAGATTGCTGATACTAAAGAAGGCTATGAACTAAAAAAGTTATAACTCCACCCCCATAATCTTTATATATCATTCTTACTCCTTAAACTCTAAAGAGGCCATCATGTTTTCCCCTGACAAAAAAGCTCATGAACTGCAAAATTTAAAACCTAACGACTGGCTAAACTCAAAACCATTAACCTTAGAGCAATCGAAGGGTAAAGTTATTCTCTTAGATTTCTGGACTTATTCCTGCATTAATTGCCTCAGAACTTTGCCTTCCTTAACTCATCTATGGAACACCTACAAAGACAACAGTTTCATCATCATCAGCATCCATACCCCTGAATTTGCCTTTGAACAAGAATTTTCCAACCTCAAAAAATTCGTGGAAAAAAATAATCTCACCTATCCTATCGTTAACGACCCTGACCGTTTCAACTGGGAAAATTATGGCAATAAATATTGGCCTCGTTCTACTTTAATCAATCCGCAAGGGAAAATTATTCTTGAACACGTCGGCGAGTCTGGCTATGACGAAATTGAAGCTAAACTTCTCCAAGAACTTAAGCTTTTAAGAGAAATAAAATCAATTAAACCAACTCTAAAAGAAGAATCGCATTACTACTCGCCGGAAATTTCTCCCGAAACCTATGCCGGCAAAAAACGCAACCCCAACGGTCTCGGCTCACATCAAGTTTGCACTAAGCAGGGCTGTGAAGAATATGTAGATTCACCTCGCCATCATTTACATACCATTTACTTGCAAGGTTCTTGGAAACAACATCAAGAGTACTTGGAATGTCTCCATCAAGAAAATTCCTATTTTGAATATCCTTATTATGCTCAAGAAGTTAACCTCGTTTTAGAAGGCAAAGGCCTTATCGAAATTCTCATTAACAATCAACCATTAACCCCAGAAAATGCCGGTAAGAATATAATTTTCAAAAACAGTCGTTCTTTTCTCAACATAACCACTCCTGCCCTGTATAATCTTGTTCACACCGCCGAAAATCATAAAGCTGAGATAAAAATCATTCCTTTTACCGGACTAAGAATTTATGCTTTAACTTTTGGGTAGATCAGTTTGCAAAAAGAAATGTTTGGCATTTCAACAAAAAACTAACTTTATTCTTGCAAAATTCTCACAATATCTTTATACACCTGCGGATATTTGTTAACATCTAACAACTCAGAATGTAATGTTCGTATCCCTTCACAATGACCATTGATATAATACTTCTTCGCTTCTTCTAACTCCACTTTCTCTGCCAATACCACCCCATCACCATCAGCTTTTTGTCCATTATAATCCATCTCACAACCCTGGCCGATAATAGTATACAATTTAACTTTCTTCAACTTCTTTACTGAATTCAACTTTTGCATGAACACACTTTCTGAATTCATATCTTCACATTCTCGTTGCTCACCTAAAACATCGCAATAACTGGACACATCTCCCACAATCCCTTTGTTTGGTGTTCCAATCATGATTAATTTTTCTACATTATCATCGCCAAAAACTTGCATATACCTTCTTGACACTAACCCCCCCATACTATGGGCAATAATAATCACTTTTGACCTTCCTGTTCTATACTGTACATTATCAATAATTTCTTTCAACCGTATAGCATAATTATCAATACGTTCACTTTTCTGTTGGATTAGTGTATACTTTCCGCTCGCTTCATAGGCATCATAATAATAGCTTGCCTTTAACGTTACTGGAATATTAAACCCGCTCCAATCTTCTGCCTCTCCATTAGGGGCATACACATTTAATACCCCTGCATTAAGATACCCCTCTTGTTCAAGTTTACTTTGTAAGACATTAAACGCATTCAAGCTGTATTCTGTAGAAACATCTTTATTGAATGCATGTCCATGAATAAAAATAATTGGCGTATATTTCAGATCATTTTTACAATTATCATTCTCACAGCAGAAACTGCATCGATTCAATGCGCAGCACAATTTTTTTGGTTCTTCAAAAAGTATTCCTAAACTGATATTTTGTTGTTCTTTAAGACTAACATCGTTAAAACTAATATTCATAACTTCCAATTCCATTACACTGCACCTCTCTGGCACAATTTTGTTTAAACTATCCAGACCAATCTCGGAATAATTACCTATATCACCTTTAATTCCCGCCGGCAAATTATTCATAATCAATTCATAATTAACATCATTCCAATTGATACTGTTGATTATCTCTTGATTAATTTCATATACTAATGCTGGCACTTTATCTTCACCTTTATTCCCCTTGTTTGCTTCGTCATAACTATCTCTAAACTGTTTTATCTCCTCACAGCTTGCCTTAAGATCATGATTTTCACTTTCTGCAATTTCTTTGATATTTTTATACCTCCAACAATTATTATTAATCTTACACCACGCTTGAGATGCCACATACAAATTAACTTCATTTTTTACCACTTCTTTGCGTACTTCTTGCCAAGTATTGTTATTTAACAATTCTGCCTTGCTTTTTAGCTCTGCGGCCTCATTCAGTTTATTATCATAATACCCGCTAACCGCTAAATTTTTAAAATAATTGATCAGCGCTTTTTTCTGTAACACCAAACTTTCATTCAGCACAACAGGGCTATTTTCTAATAATTGTTTAATATTAAGTAACTCTGTTTTAAGAAAAGCATATTTGCCTAGACTATCTTTAACATAACTATCTAACCTTGCTTCTTCATTTTTAATTTCTAACAACGTATCCTTTTCTAATTCTTTCTCAATTTGTTGCACTTCTTGCTCTTCCCATAATTCCTGCCAATTTACTAGTAACTCCTTTTCTTGAACAGTTAAAACCATCAAAGAATCAATTTCTTGTTTTAACTGCAAATCTGCTATTTGTACACTAAAATCCTGCCAGACTGCCAACTTGCTTTGAATCATTTCTAGTTTTTTAGCCTTTTCTTGCAGTGTTTGCCCTAAGCTTTGCCTCTTATTCTTCTCTTCTTCACTAAGTTCATGATTAACTATCACAACTGCGCTTCTCATAATCTTATCCTCGCTAGTATGGCACAACCAGCTATTCACATTATTACATTCCACATCATATTTATACATTTCCTTGCCCTCTGTTTTCGCATCAGAAGCAATCACAAAACGTTTCCCCATAGTCATCCCCGGCAGAACATTAAATACTTCCTCCTTGACAATTTTTTGCAGCGCGGACTGTGTAAACACTCCTCTACAGCTTATCTGACAAAAGGGATTGCTTCTAACCTCCACATTAAAACCAACACTTTTACTCTCGCCTTGTCGTAAAGTGATCGTTTCTTGTTCAGAAGTTAATCCTATAATCAAATCATTTCCTAATAAAAAATTGAGATATAATACTAACTGTGTACCAGAAACAAATAAAACTATAATCAAAATAATTGCTAATAAAATAAATTTCTTCTTATGATTTCTTATATAACTCTTCCATACCTCTTTCATATCATCTTATTAAACACTGCCAGACTATAAATCTTACGCTCTACTTTTTCTTAGCTTTCTTGTCTTCCCTGTCTTTATTGACAATTTTCTCAATATCCTGCTGATTAAAACCGACAATCACTTTTCCATCAATATCTATAACCGGGACGCCCATTTGTCCCGAGATATTGACCATTTCTTTGGCAGCTTTATCATCTTCCGTTACATCCAGCTCTGTAAACTTAATCCTTTTCGATTTAAAGTACTCTTTCGCTTTCTTACACCACGGACAAGTTGGCGTGGAATATATCTTGACTATAACCATAATTATGACCTCCTAAAAAAAACAAATAAAAACAAAAAATGACTTCCTTTTAACAACTTGAACACTTTTTCTTCATTGCCTTTTTCTTTACCATAGTATTTCACCCCAATTAAAACCTAAACAATATAACTTTATAATTCTTATGTAATTCATCTTTAAATATCCCAAAACCTTTATTAACCTTAAATCTTTACTTCTTAACTACAGAGATGGTAGCCAAATTATCCAATTTTAAAAAGATAACTAACCTTAACCAGCTAAAAATTCTTGCCAACGAAATTCGTCAAGATATCATTCTTTCATTAGCCGAAGCCAAGTCTGGTCACTCTGCCGGACCATTGGGCATGGCTGACATTTTCACCGCTTTATATTTTAACGTATTAAAACACAATCCCAAAAATCCCCAATGGAAAGAGAGGGATTACCTTATCCTATCTAACGGCCACATTTGTCCAGTACTTTACGCTACTATCTCTAAAGCTGGTTATTTTCCTAGAAAAGAATTGTTCACCTTGCGAAAATTAAATACCCGATTGCAGGGTCATCCCCATCGCGAATCTCTACCCGGCTTAGAAACCACTTCCGGCCCTCTTGGTTCCGGCTTATCCCAGGCTGCCGGCATGGCGTACGCCTTAAAATTAGACAAAAAACCCAACAAAGTTTTTTGTATAACCAGCGATGGTGAACATGATGAAGGTAACACTTGGGAAGCGGTCTTGTTCGCCGCCAAATATAAATTAGATAACTTGATTGTTATCATGGACAGAAATTATATTCAGATTGACGGTAACACTGAGACCATTATGCCTCTCAATCCCTTAGATAAAAAATATCACACATTCAACTGGAACACTAAAGTCATTCCCGGTAATGATATGTCCAAAATCGTTGCTGCTCTAAACCAAGCTAAAAATAACCACTCCAAACCCTTAATGATCATTGCTAACACCACCCCTGGCAAAGGCGTTTCTTTCATGGAAAATGATTACACCTGGCATGGCAAACCGCCCACTAAAGATCAAGCGGAAATAGCTCTTGCCGAATTATGCCAAACAGAAAGTAGGCTAAAAAATAAAACCTGTAGCCATTGCCGTTATCAACACGAACAATGCGTCTGCATTGACCCTCAATAAAATGTCAATAAATTTAACCCAGCTTAAAGGATTGAACAAGAATTTACACTTACATTTTCCTGACGAAAAAATTCCCACCCGTAACGGTTATGGTGAATCTATTGTCGAGTTAGGAAAAAACAACAAAAACATCATGGTGCTTTGCGCGGATTTGACTGAATCAACACGTGTAGAACAATTCCAGAAAAAATTTCCTGAGCGTTTCATTGAGATTGGCGTTGCCGAACAAAACCTCGTAACCGTCGCTTCTGGTCTTGCGCATATGGGAAAAATACCCTTCGCTTCCTCCTATGCATGCTTCTGCCCTGGTCGTTGTTGGGAACAGATTCGCACCACCATTTGTTACAACAATAATAACGTCAAAATTATTGGCGCTCATGCTGGCATTTCCGTTGGTCCTGACGGTGCTACGCATCAGATGTTGGAAGATATTGCCTTAATGCGTTCCTTACCCAACATGATCGTTATTGTACCTGCAGATTACGAACAGACAAAAAAAGCTACTCAGGCAATCGCAAAATACATTGGCCCTTCTTATTTACGCTTCGCTCGCGAAAAAACATCACAATTAACTTCCGCTAAAACACCCTTCCAAATTGGTAAAGCCCAAATTTTGAAAGACGGCCGTGATCTTGCCTTAATCGCCGCCGGTCCGGTATTACACGAAACATTACAAGCCGCTTTACTATTGCAACAACATAATATCAATGCTATGGTGATAAATTGTCATACCATAAAACCATTAGACAAAGAAACAGTATTACACGCCGCTAAAAAATGTAAATTTATTGTAACCATCGAAGAAGCGCAGATTATTGGCGGTCTTGGCGGCGCAATAACTGAATATTTATCCGAAGCCTATCCTGCCAAAATAAAACGTATTGGTGTTAATGACCATTACGGTGAATCTGGCAGTCCCGAAGAATTAATGCACAAATTTGGGTTTAGTTCGCAGCATATTTACCAAGAAGCTAAAAAATTACTTAGGAGGTGAATTCCATGCGTGAGTGCTCTAGCTGTGGCGAAGGAATGCGTAAAAACGAAATGTGTTCCTCTTGCTCTAAATGCAAGATTTGCTGTGATTGTTAATGAAACCAACAAAAAAGTCTAATTTATACGATACAATAATTATTGGTTCAGGTCTTGCTGGTTGTACTGCTGCCATTTATGCCGCTCGTAAACGCATGAATTTTTTATTGTTAACTGACACGTTTGGCGGTCAATTCTTAGAATCGGGTAACATCTATAACTATCCCGGCATCAACAAAATATCTGGTTTTGATTTTTCTGCCTTAATGGAAAAACAATTAGAATATAATACTATCAAACCATTGATCGGTGTACCTGTAACTAAATTACAGAAACACGGTAAGAATTTTCAAGTCATTACAGACAAAAAAAAATTTACCGCACGTTCCCTAATCATTACTACTGGCGCTCGTGCCCGGGAATTAACCATTCCTGGCGAACAAAAATATAAAAATAAAGGTTTGACCTATTGTGCAATTTGTGATGGACCTTTATTCAAAAATAAAGATGTAACTGTTATTGGCGGTGGCAATTCTGCCTTAGAAGCCGCAGATTTTTTATTGAACATAGCCAAAAGTATCACTATCCTAAATTTAAACCCTGTCTTTAATGCCCATGAATATTTACTAGAACAAATATCCGGTCATAAAAAAGTCAAAATAATCAATAATGCCAAAACTTTAGAGATTTTAGGTAACACTTTCGTATCTGGGATAAAATATAAACAAAAAAATCAAGTTAAAATTCTTAAAACTCAAGGCATTTTTGTTGAAATCGGCAGAATACCTAACACTAATTTCTTAAAAGGTTTCTTAAAATTAGACCAACATCAACATATCATCATTGATCAAACCACCCAAACTTCTGTTCCTGGCGTATTTGCTGCCGGTGATTGTTCATCAGTTCATGAATATCAATATATTATCGCTGCCGGTCAAGGTTGTACGGCCTTAATCAAAGCCGCTCGCTATCTTGCTCAAAAGAAGTAAACCTTTATTAATCATAAAATAATCTCTCCTCAAATGCCTAAAGAAGTCAAGACAACCTTAAATTTTAACGTCATCCCTTCACATTACTTGCTGCATTTCCATCCTAATCTGAAAACTTTTAAGTTCTCAGCTCAAACTGAGATTACTGTTCAGGTAAAAAAACTAACTAAAATAATAACACTACATTCTAAAGAATTAAAAATAACTACTGTTTTAATTCAACAAAATAATTCTGTACAGAAAGCTAAAATTAAGTTAGATGTCAAAAAAGAAGAATTAGCGTTAACCTTTTCTAAATCAATAAAAGGTCATGCTAAATTATTATTTACCTACACCGGCAAGCATAACAATGGCATGTATGGTTTTTATCGCAGTCAGTATACAGTTAAAGGCAAGAAATCCTACTTGTTAACTACTCAATTCGAATCCGCATCCGCTCGTGCTGCGTTCCCCTGCTTTGACGAACCGGTCTTTAAAGCCACATTTGATGTCCTTATAACTACAGAAAAAAATCTCTTTACCATTTCTAACATGCCCATAAAAAAAGAATTAGATATTAAAACAAAGAAACAAGTAATCTTTCAAACCTCTCCAAAAATGTCCACTTATTTGTTATATCTTGGCATCGGCAATTTCTCTTATATATCTGCCCAAACTAAACATACCCTGATTCGTGTCATTACTACCCATGATCAAATAAAATATGCTCATTTAGCCTTGGCTTATACCAAAAAATTCCTTGATTTCTTTGAAAAATATTTTCAGATACCTTATCCTTTGCCCAAATTAGACCTGATTGCTATTCCTGACTTCGCTTCTGGCGCCATGGAAAACTGGGGCGCTATAACTTTTAGAGAAATTGCTTTATTGGGCGACGAACACACTTCCGTAGTTGTCAAACAAAATATCGCTATCACCATCTCACATGAACTTGTACATCAATGGTTTGGTAACTTGGTAACTATGCAATGGTGGGATGATCTCTGGTTGAATGAAAGTTTTGCGACCTATATGAGCTATAAAGCCGTCGATCATTATTACCCGGAGTGGGAATTGCCGTTGCAATATTATGAAGACACTATCAATAACGCATTGAACGCTGACCAATTATGTTCTACTCATCCTATTAACGTTGACGTTAAAACTCCTGGTGAAGTTGCGGAAATATTTGACCATATCTCTTATGATAAAGGTGGCAGCGTCTTGCACATGCTTGAACATTTCGTTTCCGAAAAAGTTTTTCGTGCAGGTTTGTACAAATATCTCAAAAAATATTCTTACCAGAACGCTACCAAGTACGACCTTTGGAATTCTATCCAGCAAGTATACAAAAAAAATAATTTATCTAAGATCATGCAAACATGGATTAATCAGCCCGGTTATCCTCTTATCACTGTTAAACAATTAGCTGATTCTTATCAACTAACCCAGCAGACGTTCAGTTTAATTCCTTCCGAATCAAACGAGAAATGGTTGATACCCATAAATTATCAAAATAATGTAACTCCCTCCACTTTCTTAATGCAGGAACGCAAACATCTGTTAAAAGACAAATCTCCTTGGCTTAAATTAAACACTGACCAGCACGGTTTTTATCGCGTAAAGTACGATACGGATATGCTGCCTGCTCTTGGCGGATTATTGAAAGAAAAAAAATTATCCTTATTAGACTCTGCCGGGTTAGAGAGCGATTTATTTTCCCTAACCTTAGCCGGCGAATATTCCTTAGAACATTATTTGCAATTTCTTGAACGCTATTGTTTAGATTCTAGCTATCCTTTAAACTTTGGTGTTTCATCTCACCTTGGCTATTTATTCCGCTTAACATACCATAAAGATATTTTTATCCGCATCAAAAATGTATCCATAAAATTTCATGCCCAACAATTAGAAAAAATTGGCTGGCATCATACTGCTAACGAAAGTAATACTAATACTATGCTTCGTTCTTTAGCTATTGCTAATCTTGGGTTAGCCAATCATAATCCTACCTTAACTAAAATTAATCAATTATTTTCTCAACTAAAAGATAAACAACCTTTAGATGCAAACATTCGCGGCGTTGTTTATAATTTAATCGCTTGGCAAGGTTCTCCGGAAATATATGATTATTTATTAGACAGGTATAAGAAAGAAACATTACCGGAAGAAAATCGTAAATTGCTTCGTGCCTTAGGCATGTTTCATAATAAAGAATTACTTAAAAAATCGTTGCATCTCTCCCAATCTTCTACCGTACGCTTGCAAGATTCCTTCGTTATTCCCCTTAGTGTATCTATGAACCCCAACTCTGGCAGCTTAATCTGGCACTGGACTAAAGACCACTGGTCCGGTTTATTGAAGAAACACGACCACGGCACACATATGTTGTCCAACATGGTTCATAACCTATCTATAATATCTGATCTACCTACTAGAAAAGAAATTGAGATATTTTTCAAGAACAAAAAAAACTACCGTGACGACATCAAGATGGTCATCAAGCAGACACTTGAACAGATTGACATAAATATTAACTTCTTGAGAAGGAATGGATTGTGAGAAAATTCTAATATTTCACCAGTTTTTCATAATCCTTATGATCAAACCATTTTAATATTGCTGACATTAATCCCTCCTTAATTTAAAAAATATTCTACTGATTATAAAACAAAAGCGGCGTGTAAACGATATATTGAACGAATTACAGAGGGAATTATTGATTTGGTTTTTCTTATGTTTAGAACACGAAAATTTAAAATTACAGAAGATGAAAAAGTAGTTACACCCGAAAACTATCTTGAACAACCAGAAAAAATAAAACATAAAAAACAATTAAACCAACCTACCTCAAAATCCCCGCCGGCACATCGCACAACGAACTAAACACAAAATCCGCCTGTAATTTCTTTCGTAAATCATTATAACTAAACCTCTTCTTAATCAACACTGATTTAACCTTAACCGTTTTACTAGAAAGAACATCACTATCACTATTCCCAACATACACAACTTCCCTAGATTTCAAATGATGCTTCCTCAGCACATGCCTAAAATTTTCTACTTTGGATTTAGGTCCTCCCAGCACCTCATCAAAATACTTCACCAACCCGCAATGCTTCAATAACGTAACCACCTCCCTTTTATTTTCCAACGATAACAAAAACGTAAACTTAACCTGTTTCCGTAACTCTTTAACCATATTCGTACATTGAAATAGCGGACACGTTCGCAGACTATTCTCGTAGCGTCTGCCAAACTCTCTACTAATCCTCTCCACTTCCCTCACCGTCGGTTTCCTCTTTACAAACGTATCAAAAAAATACCGAATCTTCTCTTCCCTACTTCTCGCTTTACCCTCCTTATAATACACCATAACCCCATAGTTCTCCTTAAATATATCTTGATAAAGCCTCTCTTTTAGCGCATCAGAAACAACCAACGTTCCATCAAAATCAAACCCCGCCGCCTTTACCTTAACATTCATCTATTGTCAGAATACTTCTGCCTGTTAAAAACCTTGCGAAAAAAAATCAAATCAACAACTCCTCTCGTGCAAACCGTAACTTCGGTTTCGGCATATCCGCCGCATAACCGATCGGACAAACCAACGTCGGCACTAAATTCTGAGGCAATCCTAAAATCTTACTATAAGCATCTGCATTAAATCCCTCCATAGGACAAGAATCAAACCCTAAACTTTTCGCCCCATTGAGAGCATTACTTAACGCAATATACACCTGTCGTGTAGCCCACTCTAATTTTTCTTTTTCATTTAATCTCTTGACAAAATCACGCATAATCTTAACATACCCCTGTATATCCTCTTTCTTCGCTCCATTTTTCAACATCAATTCTTCTAACTTATCAACATTGACATTAGTATCTGCACACAATACCAATAAATGCGAACAGCTCTCAATCTGTGGCTGATCCCATGATACCGGCGTTAATTTTTTCTTCACCTCTTGATCAATAACCACCTTAATCTTCCACGGCTGTAAATTAAATGAAGAAGCCGACAATCTTATCAATTCCAACAATTCCCCTACTTTCTGTTCAGGAATTCTTTTGCCGTCAAATTTCTTTGTTGCATATCTTTTTTCTACGATTTCTTTAAAATTCATCTTAATATCCTCCTAATAAAAAATAGAAGAACTAATTTATATAATACTTATGATATTAACCTACTGAAGTAAAAAAACAAAAACAATAAAAAAACAAAAAAAATTATTTCTTAGCACCAAGAATTTTAAACATTGTTGTACTACACTTAGGACAACTTCCTTTCATTGCTCTTCTCATTGTGCCACCTTTACCTTTCATCGCAACTTCTTTGCCATTAGACATTTCTCTTTTTGCCTTACACTTCACACAATATCCTTCTACCATTCTTAAACACCTCATTATTTACTTTTTAAACATTAATTCTTACTTATTTTAAGCAAGATTTACTATTCAACGTATCCTCTTCTTAAAAACCTTTCGTAAAATTACCCTCAAAATCAATCAAATAACCCTTAAAGAGTAGTACCCCCAAAAATTGATATCCTCTCTTACCATAACTTTATCTGTCCCCCCCCTCTTAAAGCATATGGCCTCTTCATTATGTTAAAATCAATTTTCTTTGGATAAATCACGGCCAAATAATTTCTACGCTTAATTCTGTCAATCTCATTTTAAAAAAATCAACTTCTTCCGAATTAAATTGATCCGGCACAATCCACTTCTTATCTTGTTTAGGCGGCGCAAATGGAGTTTCATGAAACCTTGGAAAATAAGGAGCCTCTCCCCATCCCCAATGCAATATTTTATCCTCTTCCGTTGCACTAGGTTCTAATGGTGATCTCCCATACATATGTACATGCACAATTTTACATCGTGCATCTTTCGGAATACCCGCAGGATATTCTCTAGAATGATTTCTATCCGTATGAAACTGCCAATTTCCTGCTTCAAAATAATTAATTACTCCGTGTATACCATCCGGCAATTTTTGGTCAATTAACTCTAACATCGCCTTTTCTGCGACGGCACATAAAGCATTAAACCCATAAAATTTTTTGGAATCAAACCAAAACAATTCATTCATATGATGCACTTTTTCATATGGACTAATCATCAAATGTCCGCCATACTCTCTATCTTTGTGCGGTATAGAAGGCACAACTATTTTTCCATACTCTTTATGTACATACAGTTCAATATTTTTTCTATCTTTAATATCATCAACTTGCATTTTATCTCACAATCCCTATCTTAAGCTTAAACTCCATAGTTTCCCTATCCGTCTTCCCAGAATACGCAATCCTGCGGACATTCAACACCGCTCTAAGATCATCTTCAATCAACTTCAACTTATTCTCTACCTCCCCTAAAATCACCAGCTCTTTAATCTCCTCCTTCATTGACAATTGATTTTCTGATTTAAATTTTCGCACAGAATTAATAATATCTATCCCCCTATCTCCAATCTCTTCTGCTGAAGAATCAATCCATTTCTCATCATATTCCGGCCATGTAGAAATATGTATGCTCTTCTCCTTCTCTCTATCCCCAAAATAAATCTGATAAACTTCTTCCGTGATATACGGCATGATTGGCGCCATTAATTTTAACACTCCTAAGATACTCTCATACAATGCTTTCTGTGCGCTTTTCCGCTCCTTAACACCGCGATTATCAGGGTTATACAATCTATCCTTGACAATTTCTAGATAATTATCACATAACACATGCCAGAAGAACACCTCCACTTCCTGTTTAGTTCGTGAATATTCATATTTATCTAACGACGATGTACTATTCATGATTACTTTATGCAATTTGCTTAAAATCCATTTATCAAACACTTCTGAAACTTTGCCTTTATTATCATAATCTTCTAAATGCGTAATGGCAAATTTCGACGCATTAAACAATTTCACCGTAAATTTTTGTCCGGTCAATAAATCTTTCTCCATAAATGGCAGATCATCGCCTAATTTCGAACCTGCCGCCCAGAATCGTAACGCATCAGCAGAATATTTGTGGATCATTTCCATCGGTTCGACGATATTACCTAACGATTTTGACATTTTCCTGCCCTGCGGATCTTGTGCATGACCAGAGATCATCACCTTTTCCCAAGGAATTCTTTTATGATGCAATAGACTCTTCACAATCGTATAAAACAACCACGTTCTGATAATATCATGCGCTTGCGGTCGTAACGAAAATGGTTTGTCATCATATTTAAAATCATATTCTCCTTTATGCACCCAATTACTCGCAATTTCCGGAGTAACTGAAGAAGTTGCCCAGGTATCTAACACATCAATTTCCCCCCTAAATTCTTTTGCTCCGCATTTGCATTTCTTCTTTGGTAAATCCACAGTAGGATCAATTGGCAATTCTTTTAATTCCGGCACCATATATTCTCCGCATCCAGAACATTTCCATACTGGTATAGGAATGCCAAAATGCCTTTGTCGAGAAATGCACCAATCCCAGCTAAGATTTTGTACCCAATGATCGTAACGTACTTTCATATGCTCAGGATACCACCTTATCTGCGCTCCGGCATCTAACAATTCCTGTTTCTTATCCAATAATTTGATATACCATTGCTTAGTTTTCAAAAATTCAATTTCCGTCTTACATCGTTCATGCGCATTAACCGCATGTGTGATCTCCTTTTGTCCTTTTAGCAGCCCATCATGCCGTAACTTATCAATAATCGTCTTACGCGCATCTTTAATTTTTAATCCTTTGAACTCTCCTGCTAACTCATTCATCTTACCATACGGTTCAAAAACAATTCGTAAGTCTAATTTATATCTGAACCATTTATCAACATCCTCCTTATCTCCAAACGTACACACCATCATTAATCCCGTACCCTTATCTAAAGCAACATTTTCATCAGCAAGTATAGGAACTTCATAATCAAAAATTGGCACTTTTGCTTTCTTACCTCGCAACCCTTTATACCTCTTATCATCTGGATGATAAAATAATGCTACACATGCCGGCAGCATTTCCGGTCGAGTAGTGGAAATAATTAACTCCTTTTCCCCGCACTTAAATGCTATATCATTAAATGTAGAATTCAAATCAACCGACTCAAATTCTGCCTGGGCAATTGCTGTTTGACATGACATACACCAAGTCACCGGTGATTCTTGCTGGTAAATTCTTCCTTTATTGAATAAATCAATAAACGATGCCTGTGATGTAATCTGACAATGTTCATTTATTGTAGAATATGATCGTTTAAAATCTGCCGACATCCCTATATTTTTCCAGCTTTGAATAAATACTAGTTTCTCCTCTTTAATAACCGAATTACAAATCATCGCAAACTCTTCTCTTTTTAACTTGGTAGACAGAATATTTTTCTTCTTTTCCACTAACTTTTCCGTAGGCAACCCATTATCATCTGTTCCGAACGGAAAAAAAACATTTAACCCTTTCATTCTTTGATACCTGGCAATAATATCTTGTTGAGAATAGCTAAACGCATGCCCAATATGCATCTTACCCGAAACAGTAGGCGGTGGTGTATCTATACTATACGTTTTCTTCTTCGTGCTCGGCTTAAACACAAAGACATCTTCCTCCTCCCAAAACCTCTGCCACTTCTTTTCCGCCAGTTTTGGATCATAATTCTTGGGCAATTCCATAATAGGATTAGATTATGGTCCTATTTAAAAAAGTAGTTATTAAAAATTTTAATCCCAAACCTTTAAAAATAGCCCCCCCAAACTGTATCATAAATGATTCCAAATATAGAATCCTTAATCTCCAAACTCTTCCACATTCCTACCCCACAGTGGAAAAAAGAAGTCAAACCTCTCTGCATTATTGGTGGAGAAGAATGTCGCGTAGAATCATACAAAATAAACTATGATACATTTCATCTTGTTCTTATCACACAGTATGGCGGTGTTGCCTCCGGCTCTCTCACGCTTAAAATATATGAAGGGGGGAGCGGCAGAGAATTTATCACTGAAAAAACCTGTCTGAGAAAAGACATTCTAGACAAAGTCCAACAACCATCATCCCCTCTGGCAGATTTATACCATCAATTACAGGAACAGAGAATGGAATAACCTTTACCCACTCAACTTCGTTCCTCTACTCCCGCTTTCTTCCCATCCCGACGACGTAATTTGTATAAATTCTGCTTTTTCTTGCATTTCCTTGACATTCCTTGCCCCGCAATAACTTATCCCGCTCTGTAATCCTTTAACTACACCACGAATAACCTCTTGCACTGGTCCTTTATAATCCACTAAAATAGCCACCCCTTCCACAAACACATCTAATCTTTCTTTAACCAATTTACCTTCTTTAGACTCTTGTCGTTCATGATTACTATCATAAGAAGCCGAACCCATATATTTCTTGTATCGTTTTCCTTCTTTCATGATAATCATTCCGGGAGCTTCATCGGTACCAGCAAATAATGAGCCGGAAAATATACTTGATGCCCCTGTGGCTATCGCCTTGGCTACATCTCCCGGACTTTTCAATCCCCCATCTGCGCAGACAGGAATATCATACTTTCTCGCCATTTTTACCACATCTATAATTGCCGTTAATTGTGGCACACCAGATCCAGAAATAATCCTCGTCGTACACACCGGACTTGGTCCTATCCCTACCTTTAATCCATCCGCTCCCGCTTTGATTAAATCTTTAGCCGCCTCGGCAGTCGCAATATTACCTGCCATCACATCAACTTTAAAATTATGTTTCAGCTCCTTGATTCTTTGAATTGCCAAATCCGCATGACCATGCGCGATATCGAGCACAATCACATCTGCCCCTGCCTCTACACATGCACGTGCTCTTTCTATTGTATCTTTAACACCCACCGCCGCTCCTACTCTCAATCTTCCTTTTTCATCTCGGGTAGCATTTAGCCAAAATTCCAATTTCTTAATATCTTGTGTAGTCATTAACCCTTTTAATTTTCCTTTATGTAATAACGGCAGTTTCTCAATTCTATGCTCATGTAAAATCTTTTTCGCTTCCTCTAATGATAACCCAAATTCTGCGGTAACTAACTTTTCTCTTGGTGTCATCACCTGTGTAATTCTTTTGTGTAAATTCTCTTCGAACAAATAATCCCTATGTGTAAAAATCCCTGCTAAATCTTCTCCTTTCATCACCAATAAACTCGTAACTCCTTTATCCTTCATCAATGCAATAGCTTCTCCCATATTTGCTGTTTCTTGTATCGAACAAGGATTTTCGATAACATAACACGTACTTTTTTTCACTTTAATAATTTCTTCGACTTGTTCTTCAACTGTTCCAAACTGATGTATCACTCCCAAGCCGCCTTCTCTTGCCATGGCAATCGCCATTCTATGTTCTGTAACTGTCGCCATATTCGCACTCACTAACGGCGTGTTCAATTTAATATTTTTTGTAAATTTAGATTTGACATCTGCCTCGCTTCTAGAATTCAACGGCGTTCTCTTTGGAACAAGAAGAACATCATTAAACGTCAACCCTAATCGTATATCCTTCATATTTTCACCAACAATTCCAACAACATTAATAGTTTAAATACCTTACTACATCCTAACCTATACATTCTACCGCCATAATTTTAAATAAATAAAACATCCTTTTGTCAATCTGCCCATTCATAAATATTTTCTTTTTATTTTCTTATTCCTCTTCTCTTTCCTCTTTCTGGTAACTTTCTTAATCCAAACTATACCCTCATCAATCTAAGTTTTGATGCCATAACCACTACTAATATTCTCACTATTTTCTCCTTTAGCCGCATTCCTCTCACGTTTTATTACATGTCAAAATATCAAACCACAATATTATTCTCAATAACACCAATCCAAAACTAAAATATGCTTTTTCCACCAGTGTGTTTCACTGGTGGTACACATCCACTAACACTTAAAGTGGAAAAAGCATGGTCAGAAAACCGACCCGAGCCCGCAGGCGAGCATGCCACCAGTCTATTGACTGGTGGTGATCAGTTTTCTTTGACTATCTTCACATTTATCTCTCCAGTAATTCCAATAACGAAACTCCAGAAGAATTATTTAAAGAAATGAATGAAAAGTTCAGTGGCATCTTAGTATTCGATTGGAATTAAATGATTCTCTTATTATTCTATATTCATTAAATGTCATTATACCACCACAAACCTTTAAAATAACCATTACTAAAACCAACCCATGACCATTTTCACCTTAAAATACTCCCCAAAGAACAGCGAACAAATCTTCGGTCAAGACCTTCCTCTTTCCCAGCTTAAAAATTTCATTTTAAATTATAAATCACAAAAACATAAAGCCGCTTTGTTAGAAGGACCTATTGGCGTAGGTAAAACTTCTTCAGTTTATGCCTTAGCCAAAGAATTAAATTATGATCTTTTAGAATTAAATTCATCAGATCTAAGAGACGAAGCTTCTATGAAATCATTTCTTAGCTCTGCACTTGGCCAGCAATCTTTATTTTTTCGTCCTAAATTAATCTTAATTGATGAAGTTGACAACATCTCTGGAAGAGAAGATCGTGGTTGTATCCCTGCTTTAATCTCCGAAATCGAATCATCCAAATTTCCCGTAATCTTAACCGCAAACGATACCTCCGACAGCAAGCTTAAACCCTTGCATAAAGTTTGCTTAGAGATTGAATATCATAAACCACAATATCGTACCATTGCCAATATTTTACAACTGGTTTGCGAACAAGAAAAAATATCCTTTGACGAAAAATGCCTTAATACACTCGCAAGACAAGTGGATGGTGATATTCGTGCAGCATTAATTGACTTACAAATCTGCTCTCCCTGCAATCAACTCAACTACGATTTAATTACCAAAATATCTGATCGTAAACGTACCCAATCAATTCTCAACTCCTTATCTATCATCTTCAAATCCTCTCAAGCCAGCAATGCTTTACCCGTTCTTGATGATATTGATATGGACATGAATGAAATCTTTTTATGGATGGACGAAAATCTTCCCCAAGAATACCTCTCCGCAAAATCCTTAGCTAAAGCCTATGAATCTCTTGCTCGCGCTGATGTTTTCAACGGTCGTATTAAGCGTAGACAGCACTGGCGTTTCTTAGTTTACATCAATAATCTATTAACCGCCGGTATTTCCGCAGCCAAAGACGAAAAAAATCCTAATTTCATCCAATACAAACCTACAATGCGCATCTTAAAAATTTGGCAGGCTAACCTGAAAAATTCCAAGAAAAAAGAAATCGCCAAAAAATTAGCCTTAGCCACGCATACTTCCAAAAAAGTTGCTCTTGAACAAATACCTTACTTCCAATCCATCTTTCAGAAATCAAATAATCTATTATTAACTAAAGAACTTAATCTTACCGATGAAGAAGTAGAATGGTTAAGAAAAAAAACATAAAATAAATTATAACACTAATCTTAATAAATAAACCCTATCCTACCCACTCATCATGAATCAAGATACTGCCTCCCTGATACAGCAAGCAAACTCTGTTTATCAGCAACATTTTCCGAACATAACCAGCTTCGAGCGTGCCGTGTTCTTCAGTTGGGGTTGTACCATTGGCGATTGCGCATTTTGTTATATGAGTACCCAGCCGGCGAGTAAAAAACCCACAGAAACAAAACGAAGCTCTGCCTCTATTTTAGCCGAATTTATTCTTTCAAAAAATCTCGGCTGGGATATCGGATTTTTTACAGGAGGCATCGGCGTCCTTAAACCAGAAGAACTAGAATTTCTCCTTAAAACTATCTGCCAAATAATCCCGCAAAAAATCTGGCTTTCTATAGGTCCGATACCCAAACCACTCCTGCAACGCTATCAACCCTATATTTGCGGCATCGTTGGTTCAACAGAAACTATCAATCCCGCACTTCATAAAAAAGTCTGCCCATCCAAACCTCTCGCCCCCTATGAACGAATGTTTAAACATGCCCAAGAACTAAATTTAGAATGTGCCATGACATTTATCGTGGGACTAGGCGAAAATAAAAACGATCTTCCTTTACTTATTAACTTTATCAACAAATATACTATTCGCAAAATTCATGTGTACAGTCTAATCCCTGAGAAAGGAACGGCGTTTGAACATGCCCACATTCCCTCTGCAGAAGAACAAGCCTGGTGGATTGCCCAGCTTCGAATTAATTTTCCGACTCTTAATATTCAATGTGGTATTTGGGAAGATCGCGTCGACCGTATCTCTATTCTCTTAATGGCAGGAGCAAACTCCCTCTCTAAATTCAAAGCCTTAAAGCTTTTTGGCACACCCATTGCTCAAGAAATCGAACAGCAAGCAATTCTTGCCAACCGAACATTTCGGGGCACATTAACCAAGATTCCTAGTATAGATTGGGATGCGCAAGTAGATATCCTTGACCTGCCTCCCAGATTAAAATTACAGATTAAACAGCAGATACAACAATACCTTAATACTATGCAGAAAAATAGCGCTAAAAAATAATTCTTTATTTTCATAAATTATTTTTTACTTCTCTTTAATTTTATTATTCTTAACATCATTCACAATTTTTTCTGTAATTTCTATAACTATACCAAAATTTATTACTCTATTTTCTATCCAGCCTCCACCATACATCCCGCCAGCAATAAAAAGTAGGTTATACCTCCCAAATCCAACAATTTTCAAATATTGTTCAAAAGATGTATCAAAAATAGAGTAATAAAAAAAAAGACCTAAATATGCTGCAGCAATTCCGAATAAATCAAACATAGTTGCAAATCCCCTGCACAAAGAAAGGTTACCCTTTTCTTCTTTTGATGAGATAAGTGACCCCCTTCCTAATACATACCCAACTGTGAACAATCCTCCTGTTACAATTACCCCAAAAATAGGAACTAAATTTGAAATAATTCTAGTTGTAATAGTAAAATATGAGTTTTCCACCAGTGGTTGCTCGCAAGCAACTCCGGAACAAAGTGACCGGGTATAGTTCCGCTGGTGGCGTAGCCACAACAATCTTCACTTCGATTAGAAAACTCATGGTTGGAAAACCACCTCGAGCGAAGCGAGCATGCATGAAATTTGAAAACTATCAAATTTCAGCACTGAAAACAAATATTTTTTTGTTTTCATGTGCCACTAGTGTTGAGCCCGTAGGCGATCACAAGAAATGTGAGGAACATCACATTTCTGTGCTGAAATGAAATCGATGTTTCATTTCATGCACCAGTGGTGGGCGGTTTTCCTTGACAATAGAAACAATCCTGCCGAGAACACTATCCCAATAAATCCAAACAATATTGCCCATACCCAGCATTTTATTTTATTCATTGTTTAATCACCAAACTAGAATTTACTTTTTCTTCAGCGTAATAATCTGGACGAGTATACGGTAACATTTTGATTATTTTTAGTCTATCATACATATGTTCTAATAATAATAAACTAGAAGGTATTTTTTATTATATCACTATTAGTTTTTGATTTTCGCCGACTAATCTCTTTCTTATTGACACAGTAGTAATCCATCATATCCGCTCCATCAAATACCCTAACTCTGTTACTCTAATATTATGGGCATTGGTAGTAAATAATAGCCCGTATGTTGGTTTGGCTATTTCAATTTCTCTTCCACAAACTTGAAGATAATCTTCACTTTTATCCAATCCATGCTCTAAGAAGCAGAGTGGAAAATCATCCCCCTCATAACATCCTAGCGGACCAAACTCTTGCACAGACGTTTGGTTTAAATCCTCAATATCAGAGCGGACAAAAAATTTATTTTTTTCTAAATGTGTCTCTTTTTTCACATTATAAAATGAAAAGTTAATTTTATCTTTAATCACCATACGCCCAAGTTCTTTATAAAACAGCGGATTTTTATAAGTTTTCTTTTGGTCTTCTTTTTTGTATTGTATACACTGGTTGATCATTTCCTTTCCAGCAGTAAATGCTTCTAGTGTTCCTGTTTTGCCGCATTCAATCGTAATTGTTTCACAGATGTCAGAGAATCTATCCAGCAACGATCCTGGAAGCGGTCCAGAGTAAATAATATGGTCTACTAAATTATGAATTAATATGCTATGGGCATACTTCTCTTGGACAAAAGCCAAGGGTTTATTCTTTCCGGTAGTATTATGAACATCAATGATATATTCTGGATTAGTCTGCAAAATAATCTCTGTTAATTCTTCAATTTGCTCTCGCTGAACCATCGGCATATCTTCTCTTCCCTTTTCTCCTGGCTTAGTCCAGCACCGATTAAAATCAATTTGATCCGGCGCAAATCGTCTGTCAAACATAGGATAATACTCCCGCATCATCGCCCCATATCCATTAACTATAAGAAAATACAAATCATATCCTAACTCCACATTCTCGGAATATAACTTTTTCCAAGTATCCGCCAACGCGTATAATCCACTCGACTCATTAGCATGCTGTAATGTTACCACCCATCGCGCCCCCTCAGTTGCATTCTTGGAAGCATATTTCACTACCGTAGGCTTCTGTAATTCCGGCAGTAATTGTATAGCATGAAAGAATTCAGTAGTAAGCCAATATTCCGGTACTTTTTCATTATAGAGAATATTCTTTGTCATTTTTAATCTTCTTTTACTAAATCAGAAATGACTTTGCAATCTCCAACCAAAGGAGAACGGAAAGAAATTTCTTTTATTTTATCCCCTACAGTAATATTCTTATTCCTAATCTCATACCCACGTAAGCATCCTTCATAGTTTGTAATTGTCATCTTCGGCGATTGTTCCGAAACGACCTTCCCTTCATGAACAAAATAAACATCGCATATTCCTATGCTTGTAACGACAACATCTTCAAGAGTCTCTCTCCACAAACCATTATAGGCAACCCACCCTATAGTCCCAGCGGCAATGCACACAAGTGTTCCCTTTGCGAATTCCAAGGCACATTTTTTATATTCCATAATTCTCCCCTCTGTTTTTATAAACAAATACTACAAAAACTAAGCATAACCCCACTTGTTAGATATCATCTCCCCATTAAAATCATTAACAAATCGATGACAAGGAAAAATTTTAGTTATTTTTGGCTCATTCCTTCTGGTTTCTAATAATATAGAAATTGATTGAGTCTTAATTTTTGTTAGTTGTAAATATATATCTGGTTCAAATCCAACTTCATATTCGTCACTAAACTTAAATGCAGTTTTTTCTTTTTCAAATTCAATTTGCATTTTGCATTTTTTAACTTTTCTATACGACCCTCCAATTCCTGGAACATAATCATATTCTTCATCAGTAAATAATCTTAAATACATTTCTCGTATAATAACATTTGTAACAAACCCATACGCTTGTGAGGGTATATCCTTAATATCATCAAAATTATTTTTAGGATAAATTCTAGTTCCTAACAACACTTCTACTGGCGTAGGATTATTTGTAAATTTTCCATCACACAAATAAAATAAACTATCTTGCGAAGAAGGAATAATTTTTTCCCATTTTTTTGGTTGAGTTAAATAATAATACACTCGACATATTTGCACTAAGTCATAACTATGCGCCAATGTTCCTACCCCCCCTAATGTTATACCTATTCCCTCTATCCATTGCGTAATGTTTTCTGCATTTTGAATGGCATAAATTAATCCACTAGTTCCCGCTAACCAAAATGCTGAAGCTAAGGCTTTTTGTTTTAAGATTGTTTTGAGTATTGCTTCCGGATTAGAAGGATATTCCTTTGTTAAAAAAATTAATTCTTTCTCTGCATCAGTTCTAATCTCCAATATTTGTTCTAATGAGTTCATAATGATATTTAAATAAATTTTATCTCGAGGTTTATTTTTTCATTTATTTGATTGACATTTTTTGCAAAAATATCTCCAGAGTATATCAGCAACTTCGTTACGCTCTGTATTAATCTCTTTTTGTTCTCCGCTTGTAGTTGTATAGCTAATAAGATAACCAAGGCCAGAGCTTATTTTGTTTATATTCAAAATAGTATTAAGATTCAAATCAAAAGTTTTTTGCCATCCTTTTTTTACACAATATTCCCCCTCTTTCGTAATTTTAGTCATTACACATACTCTATCCCAACACTCTATCTCCGGATTACCATTGCCATATACTCGTGGATGTTCTCTTCTAAAAATGTTCAGTAATGCTCTTTTAGCCGAATTTTTATTATTAATGATATAGGTCTCTATTGACGATTGGTATGGTTCAGGATCTTCAACATAAAATGAAATCTCCTTAATTGGTTGTGGTTTATAAGTACAAGAAGTAATTCCTGTGCCTAGTATTCCCACTAAAATTGCCCTCCCAAATCCATTATAAATATTCCATTTTTTTTCGAGCATGTGGTCAGCCTCCGATGATTGTATCATCTTTTGTATAAAACAGCCCACTATCATATTTTTTCGGAGAACTTTCGCAGCTAATCATTGGTGAAAACAGGCTCATCAATGCACTTAATGTCACAATCTTTCGTTTTAGCATATAATTAATCTTTTCTTCTAGCATAGTTGTTGACCTTCATTTATTATCTCTTACTTCCAAGTATATACCAATATATTAAATAAAATAGTAATTTTTTCTACAAAAATGATAAAATTTATATAATAATGACAATTTTAGTAAAAAAAATGCTGCCCAATAAGTTTATAGGTCAAATTAAGGAATATCGATATTCTTCAGAAAAAGAGATTAAACTAGACCTCATTGATAGGAAAATTCTTTATCTCATTGAAATTAACGCACGATTTTCTCCTACTGCTATAAGTAAAATACTTTTAATTTCTCGCGAAACAATTTCCTATCGCATTAAAAAAATGGAAGAGTTGAATCTTCTTCACGGCTATGTAACTTTATTCGATCATAAAAAACTTGGGTTTAATAATTACCGTATTTACTTAAAATTTAAAAATATCTTTAACGATAAAGAAATTATTGAGGAGCTCTTTAAATTATCAGAAATTACTACAATTGTTACCTGTTCTGGAAGTTATGATTTACAATTTGTCATCAGCGTAAAGACTCAAGATGAATTTCTTAAAACATTCGATTCTATAATCGGCAAATATTCTCAGAGTATTGAAAGATTTAAAGTTCTTGAAATTTTCCAAGAAGGAATTGTCAGCAGGTGGATGATTCTTTGCGAAGATGAAGCAAAAAAGATAAGAGTCATTAAAGAACATAAAGGTTCTACTTTTCAGAAAGAATTTCATCGAGCTTCCTCATATTCTACGCCTATATCTCTTGATGAAAAAGACCGAAAAATTTTAGAAATCTTAAAACTAGATGCTAAAGCCAGCATTAGTGCTCTTTCTAATAAACTTTCCTTATCTCCACTTAGTATTGAAAATCGCATTAAAAAAATGATTTTAGCTGGTATTATCAAATCCTTTTTCCCACAATCTTCTCTAACTCAATTAGGTTATCAATGGTGGCATGTCTTACTTAAAATGAAAAATCTTGATGAAAAAAAATTCTTCACGTTTATTGAACATCACCCCAATACCTCTTGGTATATGAAATTTTTAGGGGAATGGGATTACCAATGTAGTATCTATGCTAAAACCAATGCAGATTTTCATGATATTCTCGAACAAATTAGACATGAATTTGCAGATAATATTATGTATTATGATTCATTTATCATGTTCAATCAGTTAAAATACAGCCAAAGGGTTCTATGATAGATTAAATTACCAAAAACCTTAATAAATCTCACCATTAATCTACCTAAAATGTCCTTAACCATCGAAGAAATGGCCGTATTCTGTAAAAAGAAAGGATTTGTCTATCCTAACTCCGAAATATACGGTGGTCTATCCGGATTTTTCGACTACGGTCCATTAGGCGTCGAACTAAAAAATAACCTCAAACAAGCCTGGTGGAATTATCATGTTAAACGCAGAGACGACATCGTCGGCATTGATGGTTCTATTTTAGCTAATCCTAAAGTCTGGGTCGCTTCCGGTCATATCAGCAACTTCACCGATATTCTCATCGAATGTAAAAAATGCCATTCTCGCGAACGTGCTGACACCGTAGTCGAAGAAAAAACAAAACTCTCCGCCGATGGTTTGAATGTCAAACAATTACAGGAATTAATTTTAAAACATCATCTCAAATGTCCCAAATGTAACAGTGATTTCTCCGAACCTTCCCAATTCAATTTAATGTTTCAAACCCATGTTGGTCCAAAACAAAATGAAGAATCTATAGCTTACCTAAGACCAGAAACTGCCCAGCTAATATTTGCCAATTTCAAAAATATCCTCGACACCAGCCGTGTTAAGCTTCCCTTCGGCATCGCCCAGATAGGGAAAGCATTTCGTAACGAAATCGCTCCCAGAAATTTCCTCTTCCGCTGCCGCGAATTCGAACAAATGGAGATAGAATATTTTGTTCACCCCAATCACCTCCAAGACTGTCCTTATCTCAGAGACATTCAAAACGTTGAAATTTTGACCTACAGCGCGGAAATGCAGGAAAAAGATCTCGAACCACAGAAATTCAAGATGAAAGAACTGTTAGAGAAAAAGATCATCAAATTATCCTGGCATGCCTACTGGCTAGCCACCGAATATAATTTTTTCATGCAGTTAGGCATTAACCCCCATAATATTAGGATCCGTCAGCATAAAAAATCCGAGCTTGCTCATTATGCTTCTGACTGTTGGGACTTAGAATACAAATTTCCCTTCGGCTGGAAAGAATTACAGGGCATCGCCGACCGTTCCGATTTCGACCTAAAACAGCACATTAAACATTCTGGTAAAGACCTAAGCATATATGACGAAGAAAAGAAACAAAAAATCATTCCCCTAGTTATCGCCGAGCCTTCTCTTGGCTTAGACCGTTCTTTCCTATTATTAATGTACGAAGCATATTATGATGATAAAGAACGTGGCAATATAGTTTTAAAATTACCCCGCCAGTTAACCCCATATTATTGTGCCTTATTTCCCTTAGTTAAAAACAAACCAGAACTAGTTGCCTTCGCCGAAGAAGTTTATAAAGATATAAAAACCAGCTATTCTTGTTATTATGATGAATCTGGCAGTGTAGGTCGCCGTTATGCCCGTGCCGATGAAATCGGCGTAAAATATTGTATTACTATTGACTTTGATTCCTTAGACGACAAACAAGTAACTATCCGTGATCGTGACACCACCAAGCAAGAACGTATACCTATCTCTAAACTAAAAGAACAATTATATCATTTATACCAAAAATGAATAATACCAAAAGAGGTCATATTAGCCTAGCTTTAATCTACTTAACAGTCTCATTGATACTTTTATCTATTTTATACTTTCTAATTAAAGATGAAACATTGCAATTAATTATTATTCTCTTATCTTTTGTAATTTTAATAGTGGGTTTATTTATCTATTTCTTTTCTACAACATCCTTAAAACGTAAAATTCGTAAACAAATATCTAAAATAATGTTTAATCTTGACGCCTTTTCTCTTGATACACTTAAAGAGAGCTATTTGGAAATTTATCGTTCCTACATGAAACTATCGGAAAAAAACAAACAAAACTTTTACACCTCTGTAAACAAACTTCGCCAGGAGATTGAAGAAAAACTAAAAGCAAAAAAGAAATTAGAACTATTACTGGATCAATCCTCCATTGGCAATATCGAAGAACAAAAGAAAACGTTGGGAAATATCCATCAATTATACCAACAATTACCTCATTCTGACCAAGAGCAATATACTGCGCAAATTCAGCACATCCAAGAAAAATTAGAGAAAAGCTTAAATTCTAATTAACACAAAGCGAGAAAAATGCAAATAAAAGATATCCAACCAAACCAAGGTAACATCGAAATTACCGCTGAGGTCACCCAAAAAGAAGTGCCTCGTACCTTCGAGAAATTTGGCAAGAAAGGTAAAGTATGCAGTGCTATTCTCAAAGACGAATCTGGCACAATTAAATTAACCCTTTGGAACGAAGATATCGACAAAATCAACCCCGGCGATACTATTAAGCTCACCAACGGCTGGTGTTCCGAATTCAAAAGCGAAAAACAATTATCTACCGGAAAATTTGGTAAGATCGAAATACTTTCATCGGGCACTCCAGTCTCTTTCGTCACCAACGACCCTACTATTCTTAACCCTCAATACAAAAACTTTGAGAAAGAAGACGACGAAGTCGAACCAATCGATGACGAAGAGTTTGTCGATTAAATTTTAATAAGAGGGATTTTCGTAAGAAATATCCCTCCGACGTACGACTTGCATAGTGTAACTTGCGATGACGAAGAGTTTGTCGATTAATCCCTCAAACCATAATTTTATATAATTCTTTAGTTTATCTATGTTTAATGAAACTCCCTCCCTCCTTGAAACAAAAAAAACGTTACATTGTCTTTGAAATCATCGCCAAAGATAAATTCACCCCGCTAGAAATAAATCAAGCTATCAACGAAGCTCTCCATGACTTTCTCGGCCAATTAGGATTAGCCAAATCATCTCCCCACCTCCTTAAAGAAAAAATCATTCACCATAAATTTATCTTAAAAATCAACCATAATTGGGTTGATCAAGCCAAAACCGCTGTCATTTTAATCAAAAAGATTAAAAACACCCCCATAATTATTAAATCCATAACCACTTCTGGCACTTTAAAGAAAGCCAGTATATATTTATAAAACTGAGGTGTTTAAAATGAATAAAAATCCACAACAACAAATGGTCGATAAAATGGGTTACGATCGCAGCATAACCATGTTTTCGCCTGACGGCAGATTACTGCAGGTAGAATACGCAAAAAAAACCGTAAAACAAGGTTCTACCGCCATTGGTATCGCTTGTAAAGACGGCGTCGTTTTCGTTTCTGACAAACGCGTCACTTCTAAACTTCTCGTACCCGAAGCCATTGAGAAAATGTTTAAGATTGATGACCATATCGCCGCTAACGCTGCTGGTATTATTTCTGACGCAAGAGTTTTAGTTGACAGAGCACAGCTAAAAGCGCAACAACATGCTGTAACTTATGACTCTAAAATTGACATTTTATCAATAGTCAAAGACATGTGTGACTTAAAACAAATCTGTACCCAATCCGCTGGTTTAAGACCATTTGGCGTATCCCTATTAGTCGGCGGTGTTGAAGAAGATGGCACGGTTAAACTATTCTTGACTGAACCCTATGGTTTATACTTTCAATATCGTGCTGCGGTCATCGGTGAAGGCGATGTAGAAATAGACGCCATGTTGCAAAAACGCTACAAACCTAATCTTTCCGTTGACGAAGGTCTTCGTCTCGGCTTAAGCGTTCTCAAAGAATTCTTAAAAGAAGAATTCAACTTTGAACGTGTTGACGCTGCGTATATTGACGTAAACAGTAAACGCTATACAAAATTAAGCGACGAAGAATTAAAGAAATACGTCAAATAATTACCGGAAAACTTTGTTTTTCTTGTTCAGAACGGTGAATTTTCATAATCTGCTTATTTTTTGCGTTATAAATTAATTTTCTACCATTTCATATAATAATTATAAATAACAATCAGGGCATATAAATTAACCAATAAGTTTTTAAAAGAATGCTACAATTTCGTATCTATCGGAGGAAAAAACTGATTTCCGTTGTATTCATTTGCGTATATTTAAGAAAATGTATACATATTCAAGGCGGAGATAAAAAAAAGAACAATGAGTAACATACTAATACAAGAACGAAGTATCGTCATTCCCGGCGAAACTCTCGCAGAAGGCATGGATTATCTTCCTGGAGATAATACCTATCGTGAAGACGATAAGATTTATTCTAAAATTTTAGGTCTTGCCAATATTTCTGGAAGAGTTATAAGAATAACTCCCTTAGGCGGTCCATACGTTCCTAAAATAGGCGACAAAATTATTGCTAAAGTTACCGACATAACCATGTCTGGCTGGCGTGCTGAAACTAACACTGCTTACATGGCTATGTTAAACGTTAAAGATGCCACCTCTCGGTTCATAAAAAAAGAAGAAGACCTAAGTCAAATAATTGCAATTAGTGATTATATTATTGTTATGATTATCAATGTAACTTCTCAAAATTTGATTGATTTGACTATGCGCGAACCCGGTTTGCATAAGATTACTGGCGGACGGGTAATAAAAATCAATTGTCAGAAAGTACCCCGTGTAATTGGCAAACAAGCCAGTATGATTAATATGATTAAAGAAAAAACAGGATGTGAAATTACTGTTGGTCAAAATGGTTTAATTTGGATTAAAGGTACTCCTGAAGGAGAACTTAACGCCGAAAAAGCCGTAAAACTCATCGAAGAAAAATCTCATCTTGAAGGTCTTACTGATAAAGTTCAAAAATTCTTAGAGGCATTAGCTTAAAATGGCATATACAAAACGTGTTGACGGAAGAAAAATAGATGAATTGCGTCCTATGGACGCTAAAGTAGGAGTAATTCCTAATGCCGACGGTTCTGCTTACTTTAAAATGGGTAACACCATTGCTTACGCTGCAGTGTACGGACCCAGAGAATTATTTCCCAAATTTTTGCAAGACCCTAAAAAAGGCGTAATTCGTTGTCATTATAGTATGATGCCCTTTTCCGGTTCTGGCGAAAGAATTCGTCCTGGTGGAAACCGCCGTTCTCAAGAAATTTCTATGGTTATGAATAATGCTTTAGAACCGGTTATCGACCTATCCGCCTTTCCTAATGCTGTAGTTGATATTTTTGTCGATTTACCGCAGACTGATGCTGGCACAAGATGTGCTGCCATCTCTGCAGTAGCTATGGCTCTTGCTCATGCCGGTATCCCCATGAAAGATATGATCAGCTCTGTTGCCATGGGCGAAGTTGACGGAACAGTCGTTGCCGATTTAAATTATGACGAGGAATCTTATCCTGCCATCGTTTCGGATATTCCTATAGCTATGACCCATAACACCAAAGAAATTACCTTATTGCAGATGGATGGGGAAATTTCTAAACCCCAACTAATGAAAGCATTAGAGATGGCTAAACTTGCCACCGAAAAAGTGTATGCTTTGCAAAAAAAAGCCTTATTAGAAAAATTCGCCAAAGAATAAAAGGAGATTAAAATGATCGTAAACAAAGATACAATTTCTGAATTAGCTGCTCAAAATAAACGTCTTGACGGCCGCAGCTTAACCGAATATAGAAAACCAATAAATGTTGAATTAAACATCTCTTGGACAGCAGAAGGTTCTTCTAAAGTTCAAATAGGCAACACAATTGTAATGGCCGGTGTAAAACTAAGTATTGAAAAAACGTACAATGATACCCCCAATGAAGGCGGAATTATGGTTAACGCTGAACTCTTACCCTTATCTAATCCTGATTATGAACCCGGTCCTCCTAGCATTAAAGCTATCGAACTAGCTCGTGTTATCGATCGTGGTATTAGGGAAGCTAAAGCTGTTGACTTGAAAAAACTCTGCATAACCCCTGGAGAAAAAGCGTGGTTTGTTATTGTAGATATAATTACTATTAATGACGACGGTAATTTATTCGACGCTGCTGGTTTAGCCGCTCTTGCCGCATTAAAATCAGCATTCTATCCCACGGTAAATAAAGAAACAGGCGCTATTGATTATAAGCATAAAACTAAAGAAAAATTACCTTTAATCAAAGAACCCCTGCCTGTAACCATCTACAAAGTTAATAATAAATTATTAGTAGACCCCACCTTGGAAGAAGAAGGCGCTTATGATGCTCGTTTAACTGTAGCCACTGATGACGATGGAACAATTTCCGCCTTGCAAAAAGGTGGCACCGAACCATTAACCGCAGAAGAAATTTCACAGATAATTGATTTAGCCCAAGCAAAAGCTCGCTTTTTGCGTTCTGAACTGGATAAATTTTTAAAATAGAGCAATAATTATTATAAAATATGAAAAAAACAACCCTTCCAGAAACAACTGAGCCCTTAGTTTATACTAAATACGAAAAAGCTCGTATGATTGGTTCTCGTGCTTTACAATTATCTATGGGCGCTCCATTTTTAATCAAAATGGGTCCAGAAGAATTAGAGAAGATAAGATACAACACTCTTGAAATTGCTCTTCGCGAATTTAACGAAGGTGTTTTGCCTATAACTGTTAAACGCCCCGTTAGAAAAGCACAATAAATTTTTTATTTTAATCTTTTTCACTTTATGATTAATAAGATTACTAAAGAAAAATTAGAAAAATATTTCTCTGTTACTCAGCAAGCTTTAGATAAAGCTAAACTTGCCTTTGATGAAAAACGCCCATCGCAAGCCGAAGATTTTTTTGACATGGCTTCTCGTTACTTCCAAGACGCTCAATTTTTCTCCCAAGAAAAACACGATTATGTTACCGCCTTTGCCGCCTTAAATTATGCTCATGGTTGGCTTGACGCCGGTGCTAGGATTGGTTTGTTTAAAGTCAACGATTCTAGACTATTCACCGTAGACGACCAGTAAGCCTACTACGAGTAAGCCTATTTTTCTTAAGAACATAGTTCTATTGTAACTACTATCAAGTTTCAAAACAACCAAAAGATTTATAAAGAACCACTGTTATAAGCTATAAATCATCATATTTGAAAGGGGTTCTAGTTTATTGCGATGTTTAATAATTATATCTTCAGAAGGAGGAAAAAAATAACATGATCATCCAAAAAGATTTTTTGAACCGCTTAAAAGACTTCGGTCTCAATACCTATGAAAGCAAATTATGGGTCGCTTTATTATCGCGTGGAGTTTCCACTGCCGGTGAATTATCTGACATTTCTAATGTTCCCCGTTCTCGTGCTTACGATGTTCTAGAATCCCTTGAAAAAAAAGGTTTTATTATTGTTAAAGTTGGAAAACCAATAAAATATTTAGCCGTTCCGCCATCAGAAGTAGTTGAACGCGTTAAGAAAAAAGTTGTTGAAGAAGCAGATCAAAGACACAAAATATTATCCCAATTGAAAGACAGCGATGTTCTTGATGAACTTAACACCTTGCATACCGAAGGCGTTAAAATGATTGATCCTACCGACAAATCAGGCGCGTTCCGTGGCCGGGAAAAAGCATATGAACATATTACCACGATGATCAAAAACGCTAAAAAAAGCGTTGTCTTAATGACCTCTAAAGAAGGCGTAGACCGTAAATATGATTTACTAAATAATCATTTCAAAAAAGCTGCCAAAAGTGGTGTTGACATCCGTATCGCTGTTCCTAATAATGCTAACAAAGAAACCATTAGCAACCTATCTAAACTCGGCAGTAAAGTCCATACAATTAAGAACATAACCAACAACGCTCGTTTTTGCATTGTTGATGGCAAAGACCTACTGTTATTCTTAACCGACGACCAAAAAGTGCATAAAAGTTACGACTGTGCTGTTTGGGTCGAAGCTCCTCATTTTGTTGACTACTTCCAATCCTTGTTTGACAAAGAATGGAACGAAAAACAATAAATTTTTTTCTTTTTAATCTTTTTATTCTCTATTCTCACCTTGGAAGACAAAAAACCTGCCCTCATCATTTAGATTAGAAAACATCAATCTGAAAAAAGTTCAAATATTTATTCTTTCTGGACCTCATGTATGGTCAGAATTTATAAAATTGGCTGTTCATAATTACCAAAAAAAGAAAAAGTAAACTAAAAAAAACTCCCCTTAAATATTGAGCCTATCTCTGCTTTAAACAATGTATCAATATTAATTGTTGTGATAAAGTTAATATTAAATTCTTTATTATACATCTTTTTGTAATAATTATCATTCTCTATTGCTTTAATCCCTTCACTAGAACAATTCAAAAAATAGAATTGACCATCACTCGCTTCTTTTAATGAACTCTCTTCCAGAAGTTTATCTCTTTTTAGAAATCTTATTGCTTTTTCAACACGATTATGATCCCAATCAACTTTCTTTGCTAGTTCTACAGAACCAATATTCTCATTACGATATACTTGTGCTAACAAAAAAAGACCATCTTCAATGATTGCCATATTATCACCTTGTTTTATTTTAAAAATAATCACTATTAACCAGTTTTATTAAGATTATGAAACCAAAACTAACAATATATTAACTTAGCACCTTTTTCTAACACTAAAATATGCTTTTTCCACCAGTGTGTTTCACTGGTGGCACACATCCACTAACACATAAAGTGGAAAAAGCATGGTCAGAAAACCGACCCGAGCCCGCAGGCGAGCATGCCACCAGTCTATTGACTGGTGGTGGTCGGTTTTCTTTGACTAGTTCTAAATTCAAAAGTTAAAACCAATTAATAATGGGACAAAAACTTCTTGGCTAAAGCCTCGACCTGAGGATAAACCTCAGGAAGCTTAACATCAAAAGTATTAACCGTGGAAGTAGAACCTGATCACAATGAAATATTATCAATGGGATACGGTGAAAATAGTATGTCCGAACAAGTCCGTCCATCTCCTCCCGAATACAAAACGAATGTTGAATGGGGAAATACTATTATACATACTGACTTCTATGACAATCGCCAAGAAACAGAAAGTGGTCATGCTCTTCGTGTGAGACTATTTCGCATTGTATTAAATTAAATAAAACCAATTTTTAACCTACACTTTTTTAAACTCCAATTAATTTCTTTACTAAATGCCAGGATTAAAACAAGTAATTTTAGTACGGAAAGACTTGCAGATGCCTAAAGGCAAACTCGCCGCACAATGCGCTCACGCTTCTGTCGAAGCCGTTCTCAAATCTGATCAAAAAGTAGTCCAAGCATGGTCCAAACAAGGCATGCCTAAAATTGTTCTCAAAGTAGAAGACGAAAAAGAACTTCTGCAATACTACCAAAAAGCAAAAGATACTAAACTTGCCGCTTCCCTAATTATCGACGCCGGTCGTACAGTTCTCGCCCCAAATACTAAAACCTGCGTTGGCATCGGCCCAGATGACGAAAAGAAAATAGATACTATTACAAAATCATTACCTCTCCTCTAACCACCCAAAAACTTTATAAATAAGCCATCTTCTAATCTCTAAATAATGAAACTACCTAAAGTAATGAAACGTTTTTGCAAATATTGCAAAAAACACACTGAACAAAAAGTAGCTGCTAACAAAAAGAAAGCGGCAAGTTCTTTAAGTCACGGTTCTAAAATTCGTGCCAGTTTACGTGGCAGAGCTCGTGGTGTAGGTAACCTTGGTCGTTATTCTAAACCCGCCGTAACCAAATTCAAACGTTCTGGTGCAAAAAACACTAAAAAATCAGACCTTCGCTATACTTGTAACATCTGTAAAAAAACCAGTGTACAATCACACGGAATTCGTGCAAAACGTGTGGAGTTAGTCTAAACATGAGAAGTTCAACCCCTAAAAGCAAATTCATTAAAGTTCGCTGTTCTAAATGTAAAAACGAACAACTGATTTTTGGCAACACCAGTACCGTTGTAACCTGCCTAGTTTGTAACAAAGAAGTAGCTTATCCTACTGGCGGAAAGTCTCGCATCTCTGCAAGAGTTCTAGAAATTTTAGAATAAATATCTCTCATTTTCTTTCTTATAGTCAACGACACAATTAAATAATAATATTATCTGTCGTTTCCTGTTTAGTAACTGATACTATTTTTGTACATGGCGCCTGCTGAACCCCTCGAGTTAAGCCCGCAGGCGAAACTTGACGGATGAAAGCAGGAGTAGAGCGCTGTGTAGGATAAAAGAACAGCAACGTGCTCAGACAACGCCAATGCACTATTCGGCTTAGCTTCCCCACACGTGACGCCACGAGTTAAGCCCGCAGGCAAAACTCGTGGTAGTTCACGTCTTACTTATATCAGTTACTATTAACAACAAACATTTATAAATATCCTCTCTAAAAAGTATTTAAAATGTTTTACAAACGCCACGGATTGCCTGAAGTCGATGAAATTGTACTCTGTAAAGTAACCAAACTCTACCCTAACTCTGTTTTCGTTGATCTTCTAGAATACGGCGAATCTGGAATAGTTCACATTTCTGAAGTATCGCCAGGAAGAATTCGTAACCTGCGTGATTTTGTCAGTATTGATCGCCAAATAGTCTGTAAAGTTCTTCGTGTGGATCTCCAAAATCATCACATTGATTTATCTTTAAGAAGAGTAAACACAACACAGCGCCAGCAAAAACTAGAAGAAATCAAACAAGAATTAAAATCTGAACTTCTTATAAAAAACATCAGTAAAAAACTAAATAAGCCCGTAGAACAACTTTATCAAGAGATATCCAAAAAAGTTTTCAAAGAATATTCTCACCTTTACCTCTGCTTTCATGACGTTATTGATAATCCCCATTTATTAGAAAAATTAGGTATAGAAAAAAACCTTGCTAAAGAGCTGGAAGAAGCCATTATTGAAAAGTTTAAACCTAAAAAAATCCTTCTTAAAGCCCTCATAACTTTACAGACTTATGACCAAAATGGTATTGATAAAATAAAATCTATCTTGCTTGCCATAGAAAAAGTATCCTCTTTCACTACTATCCTTTTCCTTGGCGGCGGTCGCTACCAGCTTTCTATTGAAGACACCGATTATAAAAAAGCAGAAAAAAAGCTTAAACAAGTTGAAGATTTACTGGAAAAATTCAACGATAAATTATCTGTCTCCTCATTAGAACGAGAAAAAACGGAATAAAAATGTCTTCAGCCCATATCTACAAATGCTCTTCTTGTCAACATTACACCCTGGAAAAAACCTGTTTCCAATGCCGTCTTGGAACAATTTTACCAAAACCACCCAAATATTCTCCCGAAGACAAATATGGATCTTACCGTAGAAATATTAAAAAATTGGAATTAAATCAAAAAGGATTATATTAAAATATGAGTTTTCCAATCTAGATGTGACTAGATGCGACTACGCCACCAGTTAAACTATACACCGGCGGAAAACTCATGACCAGAAAACCGCTCCGAGCGAAGCGAGCATGCATGAAATTTGAAAATTATCAAATTTCAACACTGAAAGCAAATAGTTTTTTGTTTTCATGTGCCACTGTGTTGAGCCCGCAGGCAATCACTCTTGGTGGGCGGTTTTCTTTGACATAATAAAAAAAATTACAGAAAATGTTTAATATTTTCTTGTTCCTAACTCAACACTGCGAATTTTCGTTATTTAATATCTAAATTTAACAAATCGCCATTAATCACCACTCCTCGTGTGATCCCTTCCAGTAATACTACCTCTTCTCCACTTTTATCTAAATCAATAGACCCTTTGAACGCCCCGATATTCAGAGCATCTTGCTTCAAAACATAGCTTAACCTTCCGCCTAATTCTAATTTGCCATCGCCTTTTGAGAATATCACATCTCTTAATTCCACATTGGCAATGCCCAATTTTTGATAATTAATATTACTAAATGCAATTTTAATGTCTTTATCAGAAGCTAAAGCCACTCCATTAATCTCTATTTTCTTTGCCTTGCCATTGACAGAAAAACCATTATCTAATTTCATTTCACCGACAAAACCTTGAATATCAAAACTAATTTCTCCCTTATTGCTTAACTGTAATTTATCATTATTGACATAAATATCATTATTCAAATCTTGGAATATTAAATTAACTTCTGATAATCTCACTTGTTTTCTAATTGTAGGAATTTCACTGAACGATAAACTCGTTTCCACCTCTTTTTTTCCTGCACCAAACGTATCTACACTAGAATAAGTTCCCGTACTTTTTGTATTTTGCTGTTCATCACTATTGCCCCAACTAAGAAAATTACTCTCTACACCATCATCACTATTCGAATCTAAACTATTGGCTTCGACATTATCTTTAATCATTCCCTTTATATCCGTTACTGCCGCAGTCCCTAAACCAAAACCGCCTTTGTTATTCAATAACACAACCAAAAAAATTGCTCCTATAACTAACGTTACTAACACAATATAAAATCTAAGATGACTTTTCGGCTTATATCCCTGTTGATCGTACATAATCACACCTCTCTTTAAACATTAATTTCTTTTAATATTATTTACTGTCTTAAATATTAGACGTTAATAAACTTTTTGGTTATTAAATCTCCTCTAAATCCCAAACATTTATAAATAAAACTACAAAACAGAGCGTATTCGAGAGGCGGATTGGTCATAAGCTTATCCGTACTGGAGAAGACGCTAATGCTCATTCTCCCTCATAAAATAAACAAATTCGAGGTAAAAAAAAACAATGGCAAGAATGCACTCCGGTGCTCATGGAAAAAGTGGCAGTAAAACGCCTGTTAAAAGAATTCCTTCCTGGGCCCCTTTTAAAGAAAAAGAAGTAGAAAAATTAATTGTTAAATACTCCAAAGCTGGTAAAAGTTCTAGCGAGATAGGTATGATTTTGCGTGACAGCTATGGCATTCATAGTATCAAAGCATTAACCGGCAAAAAATTATCAGCAATTTTAGAAGAAAATAAAGTTGGCAAAAAATTACCTGACGACTTGATTAGTTTAATCAAAAAAATGATTTTTATTAAACAGCATCTGGAAAAAAATAATCTAGATGAAACTGCTAACCGCGGTTTAATCTTAACACAATCAAAAATTTTTCGTTTGGTTAATTATTACAAGAAGAAAAAGAAACTTCCTGCAGATTGGGAATTAGATACAGACAGATTAAAGATTTATATCGAATAAATCTTTGCTTTTTCATTTTAATATTTTTCATTATTTTAACATATACTTTATATTGTTTATTTAAATATTTAAAAACACCTTCATTTCCTATGCAAAACCTTTAAATATAAGTGACCGCTCGAATAGTTATGTTGGTATCAATAGACAATTAAATTAATGTTTAATTATAACTATTGGAACTGATTTTTAGGGGTGTGTGGTGAACCATTGGGGGTGTCAAATTGAATAAAAAAAAGGTTATTTTTGACGTGTTTTTCAGAGAAAAACCAGCGATGATGCTAGTAGAGTTAAAAAATGCCGACTCTGCCGTATACGCATCTGTATTAGCCAAACAAATTGACTGCACATACTCTCACGTTGTGAAGATATTGCAGGAAATGCAGAAAGCGGACTTGATCAATTTCAAAAAAGAAGGCCGTTTAAAATTACTTGAGCTGACCAAGAAAGGAAAAGATATAGCTTCTAACATTGAAAGTATACGAACTATGTTATAAACTCCTCTTTGGAGTTATTTTTTTAATTTTTTTAATTGTTTAGTCTACTTTACTGTATACTTATAAAAAAATTATTATTCTTATTTATAAAAAGCCATATAACTTGTTAAAACTAAAATATGCTTTTTCCACCAGTGTGTTTCACTGGTGGTACACATCCACTAACACTTAAAGTGGAAAAAGCATGGTCAGAAAACCGACCAGAACCCGCAGGCGAGCATGCCACCAGTCTATTGACTGGTGGTGGTCGGTTTTCTTTGACATTATTGAAATTTTATGGAAAGAATTCTGTTTTGAAAGAGATATAAACTGGTAGTTATAATCTATTAGTTAATTTTTTAATAATGTTTATATTCAGCAGATTTAACTGCTTATTATTTTTATTGATATTAGTTTCTCGTTTCGAAATGACTGACCAGAATTTACTTTAGAAAATTCTGGCTGGAAGGAACACTCCTGAAACGGCAAGAAAACTTATAGTTTTCGAAGAGTAAAAAAGAACTTGGAGGTGGTGGGAAAATCCAGTTTTCGTAATAAGATAGGCACTTAATAGTAATCGTCTCGGGGGTCAAATATCTTTTTCCAATGTTCCATATTTGGCTTCTCTTGATATTGAAATTGTTTTATGAATTTTTCTCCAAATTTCTCTATTGTTTTTTCAATTTCTTTTAGAGGAGTCCAATCATCACCTGTATATTTTCTTAGTTTTCTAAAGAAATAGAAAGCAATTTCTGCCCCTTTTCTTACTTTGTCTAAATCTGACAGAGCATTAATTTTTTTAGTCTGTTGCGAAGAAACTTTATGAAAAATCTCTATCAGCTCATCAATTTTATTAATCTCTATCTCTTTATAATCTAAATAAATTTTGTAAGCAATTAACTTGTCTCCAATTGAATCTTTTGTAATTGGATGATTTACAAAATTTATCTTCAGGTCTAAATTCTTATAAACTGCACAGATTTTTACTTTTTGATAAGGTATTTGTAAATCTGGCCAGATTTCTTTTGGGTTTAAGTCATGATAGTCTCGAATTAACAGAATTGCTCCTTCTCCGAATTCCCCACTAGCATCATAAGGACCATGAAGATAAAATCCGCCAGTCATAAAAATATCATAATACAAGGTATAGCAAAGATTATTAGTCATTACTGTAAAAAAAGCTATTTTCTTTTTATCTTCATGCGAAAGGGGCTTATTCCAATTAGTCTCTTTTAGGAATTTGGAAACTTCTTTTTCATCAAGAATGAGGTTTTTCCCATCTAAGCAGAAGATATCATTTTTTACCTTGTGCTTAAGAAGTTCAAACAAAAATAAAGTGTATTTTATCCTATCTTCTACGCTTATATCGGCAATTCCGAGTTTCTTCGCAACCTTTAATCCGATTATAGCATTATGTTCTAAAAAAATTCGAATTATATCTGCTTGAGGCATTAAGTCTGCTATTTCTTTTATGCTCAATTTTTCTTTTAGTTTGTTCAGGCGATAGTACATATCTAATGCCTCATCAACATCAAAGTAAGCATCAATCTGTCCGCCATTTAAAGGCCAGAAAGTTTTAGGATTAAGTCCGCTAAAACTTTCTTCGATTGCTTGGATAAATCTGTCTAGTTGTTTGCTGTCTTCTTCCATAGTAGAAAGATGATTGGAGTTTTTATTAAGTTATCGTTTAAGTGCCTTCTCCACCTTAGGGGAGGGTGACCGGGGGATTTTCCAAATTCTTTTTTATTGAAACTAATATCATATAACCTTTTAAGTCCTTACGGTTTTTCCATATAAAATGGCCCCTAAAACCTCGGAAAACATTCAGAAATTCTTTCCTCACACAGTCATTCGTCCTTCCCAATTAAATCTGATGAATGATATAGAAAATTCCGTATTAAACCAAAAAATTATTATAGCCCATGCTCCTACTGGTTTAGGTAAAACCGCTTCTGCTCTCGCTGCCGCCTTGCCCACAGCTGTAGAAAAAAAGAAAATTATTTTTTTTCTGACCAATCGTCATACACAGCATCATATTGCAATCGAAACCCTTAAAGCGATATCTCAAAAAATAGATCAGAACATCATCGTTTCCGATTTAATTGGCAAACGTTGGATGTGTTCTCAGGAAGTAGCTTCTTTATTTGGCAATGAATTCAATGAATATTGTAAAAGTATCGTAGAAAAAGGTGAATGCGAATTTTACAATAAAGTACGGGACAAAAAATCTCTTACCATTGAAGCCAAGAAGCTTCTCTCTGATATAAAAAAAAGCACACCTAAACATAATGAAGAATTAATTTCCATCTGCAAACAAGAAGGCATGTGCAGTTATGAATTCTCTCTCGCGTTGGCTAAAGATGCCCAAGTCCTCATTGGTGATTATTATTATCTGTTCCACCCCTTCATTCAGAATACAATCCTGGCAAAATTAGAAAAAGAAATAGAAGATATTATTGTTATTGTAGATGAAGGCCATAATCTTCCCTCCAGAATTACTGAAATGCTCAGCAGCTCCTTAACGAGCTTTATGATTAAAAATTCTATAATTGAAGCAAAAAAATTCCATTATAATGGTTTAATTCTCTGGCTGCAAAATCTAATGACAATCCTAACTACCCTTAGCAATTTCACTTCTCCAGAATATGATAAAGAAAAAAAAATAACCAAATCTGATTTTTTTGACCTGGTAAATAAAATAATAGATTATGATAATTTAATCAACGAATTAGAAATGGCCGCCGATGAAATTCGTAAAAAACAGCGTCATAGTTATCTTAGCGGTATTGCTTCTTTTCTAGCATTATGGAACGGCTCAGATGATGGCTATCTCCGTTATATCAGCGAGAAAAATAGTAAATACAGTCCGCAGATAGCGTTGCATTATACCTGTTTAGATCCTAGTCTCATAACAAAAGACATTTTCCAACGCGTTCATGCTGGTGTTATTATGAGCGGAACGTTAAAACCAACCTTTATGTATAAAGATCTTCTCGGCATAACGAACGGAATTGAAAAAGAATATTCTTCTCCCTTCCCCTTAGAAAACAAATTATCTCTTATTATTCCCGAAACCAGCACAAAATACAACTTGCGTGGTCAATCTATGTATCAGACCATCGCTGAAAAATGTTCTCAAATTTCACAATTAATTCCCGGAAATATCGCCTTGTTTTTTCCTTCTTACGATTTAAGAGATAATATTTCTGCATTCATAAAATCCCCCAAAAAACTATTCTGGGAGAAGCCTGACCTATCCAAAGAAGAAAAAGAAGATTTATTGAACCAATTTAAAGCCTCCAAAACCGCTGGGGCTTTGCTGTTAGGTGTTGCCGGCGCCAATTTTGCAGAAGGTATCGATCTTCCTGGCGACCTCTTAAACGGTGTCATTATTGTTGGCTTACCTTTAGCTAAACCCGATTTGATAACGAAAGAAATAATTAATTATTATCAATCAAAATTTCAAAAGGGCTGGGAATACGGCTATATCTATCCCGCCATGAACAAATGCTTTCAATCTGCCGGTAGATGCATCCGCTCAGAAAAAGATTACGGCGCAGTTATTTATTTAGACGAACGCTTCACGTGGACTGCCTATTATTCCTGCTTTGATCATGAAGGGCTGATTATATCGAAAGAATATCAAAAATTACTCCTTAAATTCTTTGAGAAATCCGCTCATAGCCAATACGCTTTATTTGAGCAAAGATATTGAGCATTGGAAGTCTGGAATTAAAAGGATTCATGACGCTTTTAAAGAAGAAAAAGTTAAAGTTGAGTTTAAGAAACTCAAAAGCGGGTTTTTAGTGATATTTGATAGGAA
>JACPNA010000061.1 GCA_016185725.1 Candidatus Woesearchaeota archaeon
ATCCGCAACTTTTTTATATTTAGAAGTTATTATTTCCATCTGTAGTTCACCTCGTCGTTAAAATGTTTTTGGTTAAACGTTTATCGACGTGAACTACTTTATATTTTTTATGAATTTAGAAGGAGGGTTTCATATTAGCCATAAAAAAGCAAATCTTTTTAAAACAAGAGACTATTTCTGATAATATAGCGGGGTAGGGTAGTTCGGAGTGCCCGACGGGCTCATATGTTTAAACTTAACATTTAAATCAAGAAACCCGTAGGTCGGTGGTTCAAATGTGAAACTGCGTTTCACCATGGAAAAACGCAGTTTTTCTGAATGTCCACCCCCCGCTACTTTTTTTTAATATTTTTTAATTTTTAAAATTGCCCCCTATAATTCATAAGTGAATTAATTTTATTTGTTTATTAAAATTTCACCATAACCTTTTTAAAGTAACCACTCAATAATAATTACATGAATGCGCGTTTCACGGGAAGATATGAACAAAAAATAGATTATAAAGGAAGAACTTGTTTCCCTCATTATTTTCGCAGACTATTGGCTCCACAAGAAAAGATTTATTTTCACCACGAAGATAAACCGAATTTCATTACAATATTGCCAGAACAACTTCTTCAAGATAAATGGTTCGATATGCTTTCACCATTAAATTCTTCTTATAATATTGATGATACCATCAAACAACTTGAAAAAATAGGTAATACTTCTAAAATAAAAATTGATCGTCATGGAAGGATAAGTCTTGGTCAACAAACTATTGAACATAAAGTTTATTTTGTTGGTGCGGGAGAATACATTTTACTTTATTTAGGCAGTAAAAAAAGTTATGAAGAATATTTAATTAACTTAATATAATATCATTAATTACCAGGACAACCGGAACATCGTGCTCCTCTACCCCAAGACCCACAGCAGATATCCTTGCCTCTCTTCACAGCATAACCACCATTGCCACTATAAATACTAAACGTAGCATAGTGTACCATATTACCTGCATATCCTGAACCTGAACTGTAATTTACCATACTACCTTAAAATAACCCTATTTTAAAAAGATTTCCCTGCAAAATTATCTTATTCAATTTCTTAAAATCTTCTTTCATTAATGCTTTAATTTTAGGAAACCTCATCCCCGCAGCCGGATGATAACTTACAAAATATTTTCTTCCTTCTTTCTCTATTATTTTGCCATGAAACTGTTCAATATCAATTTTACCTAATAGAGCATTTGAAGAAACTTTGCCTAACAAAACAATTAGCCTTGGATTTAAAACATCAATTTGCTTTTTCAACCACAATTCCTGACATTTCTTAATCTCGTTAACTGACGGCATTCTATTTTTAGGAGGCCGACATTTAACAATACTCGTCATAAAAACATCCTCTCTCTTCAACTCAATAATCCCTAACAAGAAATCCAAAAACTTCCCTGAACGTCCCACAAACGGCACCCCCTGACGATCCTCCTCACTTCCTGGAGCTTCACCAATAAACATAATTCCCACATCCTTCGCTCCCTCGCCCGGCACTGCCAACGTCCGGCCTTTCCATAAAGGACAAGCAGTACATCGGCGAATTTGTTCTGATAAGCTAAAAATATCCATAAAAACAGAAAAACCTTCAACTATAAAATTATTTTGTTATATTAGTTATGCGAAATCTTTTTCAGGAGCTACCAGAAGCATCTATATAAACTGTGTGATAATCACAGTATCATGAGCGATAATAAATTCACAGATTGGTTCAAAAAATTAGGCAAAGCTTGGTCAGAACGCGACCCTCATCAAGCCGTAAATCTCTTTTCAAAAGACGTTGAATATTACGAATCTGTTTTTGATTCTTCTTGTGATAGCTTGGATAAAGTATTGGAATTGTGGAAAGTTATCCCTACTAATCAAAAAGACGTCACTTTTGATTTTGATATTATTGCCACCAAAAACAATTTGGCTGTTGCAAACTGGAGAGTTACAAGAACACTTTTACCAATGAATAAAAAACAGATAATTGATGGCATCTTTGTTATAAAGTTAAATGATGAGGGTCGCTGTAATTACTTAAAACAATGGAGAACAGTAAAATATGCTTTTTCCACTTTAAGTGTTAGTTGATGTGTAGCACTAGTGAAACACACTGGTGGAAAAAGCATGGTCAGAAAACCGACCATCACCAGTCTATTGACTGGTGATGGTCGGTTTTCTTTGACTAAATAACGCCCCTGAAAAATACTCAAGGGGACGCTGCACTTTCGCTTTGCAAACCTCTCACCTAACAGGAATTCCATACATTAACTACATACCAACAGAATCTAACGAGCACAGTTATCTATATATCCAAAATAACCTGTGCTTTCCACATCTCTCCAACCTGCTCTACCTTAAACAAATGCATCGTAACCGCCTTCACATCAACCCTTGGCTCATGTCGCGTATGATCGATTTTCTCACCATAAGCAAAACATTGTAGCACATATTTGCCCTTTTTTTCTTCAATTGTAATTTCAAATTTGCTAAACACCATCTGTTTGTAATCCTTAAAAAAAATCAAATCATCTAAAAAACTGAACAACAACCCTTCCACTTTTTCATCCTCGCCCAAAATTTTAATTTTAGCTTTCACTTTAACCTTTTCCACCTCTACCATCGTCTCTTCCACCGCTAATGCACAATGTCTAAACAATTCTGGAAGAGAACCTGCTTTCGCCACAAACATCACATCTGCCGTATGATCCAAAAACTTATGAAATGCTTCCATAAACCCCATAAATCATCTTCTCTTTTTATGTTTTTCTTTATAGAAATCTCCTTTACTAGAAACCACAACAAATCAGAGGAATGAATCCATTATCTTTATCGAAAAGTAAACGTAATCAATCCCCTAACTAAAACAAAATCAATAAGTCCTTCCTTCCTCAGCTTCTCGCACAAACCTAACAGCCATTCTCTCTCCTCTCCCTTGAAATCCTTCTTGATTATCATTCCAAAATCATCAATGGATAAACTTCTACTTGCATTCTTTCGCACAAACTCCACAATCCTGCCGCGAAAAATCCGATTGGGCACATGCTTCCCCTTCTCCCTCACTCCTTTCTCCACCCTCTTCTCCCTCACAAATAATACTTTCTCTTTTTTAACCGCATACAACGGAAAAAAACCGCACTGCTTCTGCAACACACACTCTCGACATAACGGCTTCTCTCTTAAACATATCAATGAACCAAAATCCATTAACGCATTATGTAAATCTCGACTCTTATCTACAGGAATACTTGACTTGACCAAAACATATAACTTCTTCTCCTCTTCTTTCGCCATGGGCAACCCTTGATCTCTTCCATAAAAAAATCTCATATAAATCCTCCGTAGATTAACATCAATTGCTGGTTCTGGTTTATTGAATGCAAAACTCGCAATCGACCCTGCCGTATATGTCCCCACCCCTGATAATATCATCAACACTTTTGGATTATCCGGTATTTTACCTTCATATAATTGCACCACTTCTTGTGCAAAATTCTGCAACATCAACGCTCGACGATTATATCCTAACCCGCACCACGCCCGGATGACATCTTCCCGAGACGCTCTTGCTAACCCTTCTATTGTAGGAAACTTTCCTAAAAACTCTGTATATTTCTCTATAACACGTGGAACTTGCGTCTGCTGAAGCATAATCTCCGACACCACAACCCGATAGGGATCGCACCCCTCTGCACGCCATGGCAAATCACGTTTATGAACCGCATACCAGTTTAAAATATTCTCCGAGAAATATAAAATATCACTCCTCATCATCAAAACTTACCCAGTAAATACTGTCGTGTTTTTTCAAACGTCGCATGATCCGGATAACTCCTCCAATCCCACTGCAAAACACCCCTCTTTGAAGCAATAATTTGCCGTAAATATTGCGAAGCAATAGGCACATCAATCTCAATACAATATCGTTTCTGATCTTGCGCTTCTACAAAAAGATAAGAAAATTTTTTCTCATAACTAATCTCGCGAAGTCGCTCAAATGAATCAATTTGTTCAATCACAAATTTTTTATTCAAAAAATCCATCACATCAACCGCGCTCGGAACCACATGTAAATGCGCATGCTCTAAGCAGCCCCCTCCTTTATGACACCCCAATCTTGGCCCATGTTCAAAAATCAAAACCTCCGAATGATATTGTTCTAACAACACTGCTCTTGATCTCTCAAGAACTGCTTCTAATTCTGTTTCATATTGTGCTGGCACCATCCCTATTCCACAAAAATGCTCTTGTGAGCAAAGTAAAACATAACCCTCAATTCCCATCTGCCCTAACGCTGGTACCACAAAAAAATTATCTGAACGGAATAACACATTTTTTTCAGAAACAAATTCCTCACCTAATTTACAGCAGATATCCATCATCAGCTCCCCGCAATCTTCTTAACAATCTCCTCATTCTTCCACAACTCTCTTTGCCAATCTCTTAAACTAGCTAAAGACCTAGATAAAATAATATCTCGAGCCTGTTCCTGATCCATAAGTAAATAGCCTTTTAACACTAATTTTTGTGCTATTTCTTGTCTTAACCCCAATAATTGTTTCAACAACTCTCCTTGCTCAATAGACATTCTTTGATATTTTTCTATGACTAACTCTTCACCAGATCCATTTCTCACTGCCTCCGCTACAGAATATAATCTTCCTGCTTCTAACCGCACACTTGGATGCACTCCTTTTAACATCTTCCATTCTCCTAAATTCTTCGGCAAGTTCACCGCTAACTTTAACAGAACCTGATTAGACATAATCATAAAACTGGGCCTATCCGCCTTCTGCGCTAATCTATTTCGCTCATCAAACAAAACATGTAAAATCGCTCGCTCATGTTTATCCATAGCCCTAAACCCCCCAAGATCCTTATACTCTTGCTCGTGATAAGTATAATCTCTCTTTTCTAAATAAACCATTTCTTCCGTGATCCACTCCCCCCGGCCTTTCTCCTTTAACTTCATCATCAATGTATCCTTTAACGGTAATAAGTATGAGGTATCATGTGCTGCATATTGTAACATCTCATACGATAATGGTCTTTTCGTCCAATCTACACGTTGAAACTTCTTCTCCTTCTTAAACCCAAACTCCTGCTCTAATAACGCTCCTAAACCTAAATGTTCTATCCCTAAAAAAGCCGCCGCAACCTGCGTATCAAAAACATTTTTCGGATTACAGGAAAACTGCTGCTTCAGAATTCTGAAATCAAATCCCACATCATGAAACACTTTCAAAATATCTTTACATTCAAAAACACCAAGCAAGGGCTTAATATTTTTTAACTTCAACACATCAACAATCCAATTCTTCTCACGACTAGAAATCTGTATCAATGAAATAAAAACACCATAATGGTGTAGATTGTTTTCGCATTCTACATCTACTGCTATCTCTATACATAATTTCAATTCATCAACTACCTTCTGCAATTGCTCCACAGTCTTAATAAACTCAAAATTAACCATAATTACTTTAAAAAAATAAATGGTTATAAAAGATTATCCCTAATTTACTTCTTAATTACTTCTTAATAACATAAAAAATCTCATTTTCAAACTTCAAAACTTTATAAGAAAAACCTAACCTTTTGCACATCCAGTCCATCCATTTTCTCTCTGGAGCATTCATTTCTTTCCCGCTCATCGTTTTCGTAGCAAAACTAACTGCCACAAATTTAGTTGGAACATTACTAATCACCAGCTCACTAATCTTATGGCCTTTACCTGCATCTAAAACATCCACAATCTTAAACAGAAAACAAACATCTGCCTGTTCTAGAACAGCCAATTTTTCCCAGTGTAATAAATCAAATGCCTCTGCTTTACCTATAAAATTTTTATTTTCTTTATGCTTTAGATTAAAATAATTATTCAGCAATTTTATTTCCCCTTCATTCAAATCATAAGCATAATACTTAACATTATTCAGATACATATATTCACAAGAAAAGGGATTTATACCGCAGGCTAAGTCTAATATTGATTTAGGCTTTCCTGTAATAGTAAAAATTCGCTGGTATAATTTTTGATAAAAAGGCAATCGTTCTTTTGTAGATGAGTGCGTTCCTAATATTTCTTTCAAAATGACTCCCCTTCGTTTTGCATTTGTATCAGTCCATTCTTTGAATAAACCCTCTCTTTTCTTAACTTCCTCTTCCACCCTGAACAATCCATACATTCTGCGCAATTTAGCTCTAACTTCTTTTACAATTTTCTCGTAATGAGCTGATTTCACATTCAATTTACCAAAAAAAAAATCTCTCAATTTAATATTCTGCTGCAAATAAACCAACAAATATTCTCTTACAAAATTATCATTAACATGTCTTAACTCTTTTTTTTTCTTAATATTATTAATTAATATAGAAATATTCTGTTCATATATCAAATTATCCTTAACCATATAATAAAAAATAATTCTCTCAAACTATAAAAACCTTTTTAAACAACAAAGAAGTCTTTAAGAGCAATGGCTTCCTTCCTGCAATTTATTCAATATTATCTAAAAAAAATTTGGAAATTTTTCTGGCATGAAGACTCTGCTCTTAGCTGGCTCCTAAACATTATTATCGCCTTCATTACCATAAAATACCTTGTCTACCCCCTTCTTGGCCTAGTGCTGGGTACAAGCTATCCTATTGTCGCCGTAGTCTCTGAAAGTATGCAGCATAATATACATAATGAAATGATTTGCGGTCAGCAATTATCCGAATTCAAAGAATCATTCGACAATTACTGGTTAACTTGCGGACAATGGTATGAACAAAGAAATATCACTAAAGAACTATTTCAAAAATTCAAATTCCAAGATGGTTTCAACAAAGGCGATGTTATTATCCTCTGGCGCGCCCATCCCCGCAACATTCAATTGGGCGACATCTTAATCTTTCAAAGCAACAAACCTCAGCCCATCATCCATCGTGTAGTCGCCATTTCAGAAGAAAACAATTCCACCATCTATCAAACAAAAGGAGACCATAATTCCAACAGCATTACAGGAACCTATGGAGAAACATCTATAGCTCCTGAACGAATTCTCGGCCAAGGCTTAATAAAAATACCATATCTCGGCTGGGTAAAGATTATCTTCGTCGAACTTCTCCGGCCATTAGGCATAATTATAGAAAAATAATCAACCTAGTTATATAAAACATATACCTAAAATAAGTAAGATATATAAACACCTTGCCAATTCACAAAAATAATCATATCAAAAGCAAAGAATAACGAAATTTCATACTAAAGCACGGAGTTTTACACCCCAAGAAATTTCCTATAAAAAAAATAACAATAGGTGAAAAATATGTTCTGTCCAAAATGTGGATCCATCCTTCGTCCTAAAGACAAAGGAGGCAAAAAGATTCTTTATTGTAACTGTGGTTTCACTAAATCTCCCGACGCTGAAGAAAAATCCAAAGAAATCAAAGAAATATCTAAAACAGCCAAAAAAATAGAAGTTGTCGAAAACATCGAAATTAATCCCAAAATAAAGATAACGTGTGAAAAATGTAATAATAACATTGCCTACTACTGGACTCAACAAACTCGCGGTGCTGACGAACCAGAAACACGCTTCTTCAAATGCACAAAATGTAATTACACTTGGCGTGAATACGCATAGATTATTGCAAAAAACAACCTATGGTTTCTCCAACACCTTCAGAACTCCACAACAAGTTAATTAATAATTCTTTATTCCAAACTTGGAAAAAATCCCATGCTAATGCCTATCTCTCCCACTTTTTTTGTTCCATTACTTCTACTTTAACCAAAAAATCTGCTTGGGAACTTGGCTATTATGACCCTGCATCTAACAAAATAACTATCTTTATTCCTTTAAAAGCTGACGAATTTGAAATCAAACCCGAAGACAGCATTTTCAAACAGGACACTACTACCATTGAACCATTATTATTAGAAAAAATACAGATTTCCTTTGAAAAATCACAAGAAATATTCCAAATTAACTTCCCAATACAATTTCCTAAGCAACAATTAGGTGATGGATTTATTATCTTACAATGCCTTAACCAAAAGAACGTATGGAATTACACCTTCATTACTAAAACCATCCAATTCATTAATCTAAAGATTAATGCTATCACTGCTGAACTGGAGTCTATACAAACAGTTGATCTTGTCGATAAACAGAGTGATAAACTTAAACTTTCTAAGCGCAACACCTAACTGCTTAAACATTCTAAACGCAAACAATTTAACTATCTTAAAATATTCTATCAAATAATTCTTATAATAATACTGAACGGAAACAATCTTTGCATAAACCTTATTAGAAAATTCATATTCTTAAGTAACAAAAATAATTTTTGCTTTAAAAGTAGTATCGTAATCAAGAATATATTTTACAAAGTAATAGTATTTATATAGCAAACACACTTTCTAAAATCACGATAGATGTAAAAAAAGGGGTGGTAGACTTTATGAATAAAATTTCTTATAAAGCACAGCAAAAGTGCCAAAAACTTGACTCCTTCTTCTCTTCAGAACCAGTAAAAGAAGAAGAATAAATTTGATAATATTTTTTTTATTTATTGATCTGCTGTGTTGCATAATTAAATAATTAATTATCAACAATAATTACATAGGCTCTTTTGCCTATGTACTTCTTCGGTGCATCCAGTTTTCCTGAATTTCCAAAAATCTTGTTCTGGCGATAGTGTAATCTATTCTTCCTTTAATTATTGCCTTAATTATCTCCCCTCAATTAACCCTTAATTTTCCTCTCTCCTTAATTAATTTAATGCTCCTTGCCCTTATCATAAGTATTATTTCATCCATAATTTCCCAAATAATCTGGATAAAACTAAAACAAACTAAGTTTATAATTCATTTGGAATCTTCTCTAGAAATTTTAGAAAACTAAAATTTCTAATGAAATGAGTAAAACTGCCTTATCATTTAATCGCATTTCGCTGAAGTACTGCTTCAATATAATGTCGTTGAATAGGATTAGAAATAGATAACTGCTCTTCCATTTTATGATACACATATCTTTCTAAATTTTTCATTAAAACATGAAACTGTTGACTGACTTTTTTATTATTACTTTCTATAAATTGTACCGTATATTTATACGCATCCAACTCTGCCGCTTGATTAACAACATGAAGATCAATTTCCCCTTGTACTACCCTCTCACTTAAAGAAGATCCAACTATCGCATCTTCTGGCATTCCTCGCGCATATTGTAGCACATGCCTATATTCATGTATTGCTAATATCACCAAAATATCATCATCAGTAGTGCAAATATCTCCCGAAAATAAGGATTGACCTGCAAATATTTTTGTATGTTCTCCTCTACCGCGTCTATTAAGAACAGAAGGAGTATATGCATGATACTTTCCTCCCTTAGTTTTTTCTTCCTTTTTTTCTCGTGCCAAAACATTTAGCTGGAAATAATTATTACTTTGAACTAATTGCCCGTTCTGATAAGCTTTAATCTTGTCACCATCATGATCATATTCCACACCATCACAGTAAGGCAGTATCGTATCTTGGAGTAATTCCTCAAGATACTGTTGCCTTTTGTTTACATCTCTTCGTGCCTGTTCTAAACTTATATGTAAAACCTGTACCCCTGACATCATTGATGCAGACTTATGTAATAAATAGGCACTATCTGTTTCTACACAAACTAATAACAACAAACCCAAGATATGTTTATAGTTCATAATTATCTAAAAACAACTTTATTTATAAAATTACCCTTATTTAGTAACAAAATAAATGGTATAGTCTAGAACGATAATTCAGCTAAATAATGGTGATAAAATTCTCTTGCCTGTTCTTTAGAATAATCCAAGCTTACTCCCGCATCCATATATTGTAAATTAACTTGCCTCTCCAAAGATACCTGCTTAAACTCCTCACTTTCATATGCTTGCTTCAATCTTTTCTTAAAATCAACATTCTCAAAAATACAATCATCTTTTTTCTCACGAAGTTTTAATCTCCCCATCAAATCATCAAAATCATTAACCGTTGGAATAACCAAATAATCCATACAATGTCCTAATCTGGAACAAAATTCATTTCCTGGAATTGTTAAAATATCCCTAATACTAATATCTTCACCAGCATCAATAGCCATTTGCCTCTGATAAGCTATACTTGTAGAAAACGAACGGCTTTGATAGACATCAATCCCTTCTTGTAAACACGGCAGCAACAATTGTTCATACAAAATTCTTCTATCCACCGCAAACATTTCCATAATACTCCTTGTACTATACCTTCTATCCTCTTTCTTTGCCTTATTAGACAGCATCTCTTCCCGTAAATATCTTCCACCTCCTACAAACGTAGGCTCAGAAGTAACAATAACATCATAATGACCAATAATATCTTTGACTGCTGGATAAAAATTATTCTCCTTCCAGAATTCATGCACATC
>JACPNA010000062.1 GCA_016185725.1 Candidatus Woesearchaeota archaeon
ATTAGTATATTAAACTCAAATGTTTAATATAAGACCACTGCACCAAATTAGATATAAATGCGCAGTTATCTGTAATTGTGAAAAAATGCATAAAATTAAGAAACCACTTAATTTTAGCACATAAATCAAATAGTTTTTTGATTTCTTGTATTTGAAAATAATTCACAATTACTATAACCAGTAGACATAACATTACTTTTTTAAGCATTTATGGCATACAGAATATATTCTTAACGTTTAAAACACATTTTCTCTCCTATTAATATTGAGCTAATCAGCATGTGTAAGTTTATTCACTGCATATATCGAAAAAATAATCCCCATCACCAATAAAATAACATGAACATAAACTTGATTGAATATTGGTATAATATCCATCAAATACCAAAGACTCCTAAAAACCAATACTCCTGAAACAATCAAAAGCAATTCTAAAACTATATGTTTAAACGCTTCCATAATAATAACATTTAAGCATATCTATTTAAAATTTTGGTTTGTTGATTAACTATTTAAAGAAATAGATATTATCTCTTAGAAGATAAACCCCACTGGTCACTGGTCAACTCCACCAAACCTATTTAAATAAACCTCACTTCGAAATAATATGCTCAAAGATTTTACTCCTAGATTATACCAGCAAACCATTCTCAACACCGCTGCTAACAACAATACCATGGTTGTTCTTCCTACTGGTATGGGCAAAACTGCTATTGCCCTTCTCCTCACCGCCCAACGTCTAACCCAATATCCTAACTCTAAAATCATCCTTCTCGCTCCAACTAAACCTTTATGTGAACAGCATCAAACTACCTTCAGAAAGCATGTTAATATAGAAGAAGAAAAAATAGTGCTTTTCACCGGTTCAGTCACACCAGAAAAACGCGAGCAATTATGGAAAAACGCCCAAATCATTATCTCCACCCCCCAAGGATTAGAAAACGACACCATCAATAATCGCATCAATCTCAAAGAAGTATCTCTATTAATCATCGATGAAGCCCACCACGCTACCGGCGATTATTCTTATGTCTGGGTTGCTCAGCAATATGATAAACACTCCCCTTTTTCCAGAATTCTTGCCTTAACCGCTTCTCCAGGCAGTGATTTAGAAAAAATAAAAGAAATCTGCTCCAACCTCAAAATAGAAAAAATAGAAATTCGCACCGAAGACGACCCCGATGTTTCTCCCTATATCCAACCAGTTAAAACTAACTGGGTGAAAGTAGAATTTCCCCCCGAACTCAAACAAATTCAAACCTATTTAAAAACAGCAATCAGAACTAAACTTCACACCGTGCAAACTCTCGGTTATTCTCAAAGTTCCGAATTGACCAAAGGAGAACTTCTCGGCTTACAGACAGAACTTCAAAAAAAAATATCATCCGGAGAAAAGGATTTCGAAGCCCTAAAATCAATCTCCTTAACTGCCGAAGCTTTGAAAATTGAACACGCCTTAGAACTTCTCGAAACTCAAGGTCTAAGACCATTATACAAATATGTCCACAAATTACAAAGCGAATCATTAACATCCAAAATTAAAGCCGTAAAAAACCTCGTTCAAGACGAAAATTTCAAATCCGCTGTTCATTACATTGACGAATTATCATCTAAAGAATTGCTTCATCCAAAACTATCTAAACTAAAAGAGCTTATTGCTAAAGAAATATCTTCCAATCGTGACGCTAGAATAATTATTTTTACTCAATTTCGCGATTCTGCAGAAATAATAACTAAAGAACTAGATTTTCTTAATCTAAAAAACCATATTTTTGTTGGCCAAGCAAAAAAAGAAGGCTTAGGCTTTTCCCAAAAACAACAGAAAGAAATTCTTGACAACTTTCGTAACAACCAATTCAATATTCTCGTTGCCACCTCCGTAGCTGAAGAAGGCTTGGACATACCCAAAGTAGATAAAGTGATTTTTTATGAACCTATCCCTAGCGCCATTCGTTCAATTCAGAGAAGAGGCAGAACTGGTCGTTTAGAAAAGGGCGAAGTCACAGTTTTAATCACTTCTAACACTCGTGATGAAGCGTATCGTTGGAGTTCTTTTCATAAAGAAAAAAAGATGCACCGCAATTTACAAGAGCTAAAACAAAAATTTTATCTTCTCTCTGAACAAAAACAAGAACCGGCTACCTTAACCAATTATATGAAACAAAATAGTGAACCAATAACCACTATTATTGCCGATCATCGAGAAAAAGACAATCGTGTCGTAAAAGAATTAATTGAACTTAATATCCCTGTCAAAACCGCACAATTAGAATCAGCTGATTACGTCCTCTCTGGTCACGTTGGTGTAGAATTAAAACATATTTCTGATTTTGTCAATTCTATTATTGACGGTCGCTTATTGGACCAAATGCGTCAATTAAAAAAGAATTTTCCTAAATCAATTTTAATCCTAGAAGGCGATGAAGATATTTACTCTGTACGTAGAATTCATCCCAACGCTATTCGTGGCATGCTTGCTTCTATCGCTTTAGATTTTAATATTCCTATCGTGCATACTAAAACACCTAAAGAAACCGCAGCTATGCTTGCCATCATGGCTAAACGTGAGCAAGAAAAAGATCACACCTTCTCCCTGCATGAACGCAAACCCCATACTATTAAAGATCAACAAGAATTTTTTGTTTCCTCCTTGCCAAATATTGGCATCAAAACCGCCCGTACTTTACTCGAACACTTCACCACCATAAAATCCCTCATCAATGCGCAGAAAGAAGACCTAACCAAAATTGATGGAATCGGCGACAAAACAACCGATAAGCTACTGGAATTATTTGAAAGTAAATACCTAAAAAAAGAATAACTACTTCATCTTCCCTGTCTGCCACTCCTTTAACAATAACCTAGCCGCCCCATCCAAATCTGCTTTACCTTTTTTAGCAATTTTATTCATTTTAAAAGCAAATTCTTCCAGAATATTTTCCAATTCACCATCAGCTAAACCATACCTCTTCAAAATTAACTCCTTTTTCTCTTCAATCAATTTTAAGGCTGCCGTTTCTGGGTCTTTAATTTTCCCATAATCCACTGCTCCAATCTTCGCATGCTTAAAATCATTATCTTCCTTGTTTGGCAATACTCCCGGTGTATCCAATAATAATATCTTACTATCCACCCTAATCTTTTGTAATCCTCTAGTAAACCCGCTCTGTGCTGACGTTCTAGCTGAACCTTTCCCTGACAACGCATTAATTAATGAAGATTTGCCTACATTAGGATAACCTACTACACCAACGGTAACGCTTTCACCATGGGATAATTCTAAAATTTTCTTCTTTAAAATAGTTGTACCTAATTTTTCCGTACTTGAAATAAACACGCTTGGTCTTAATCTCTTTTTTTCTTCTTCCAATTTTTTAATATCAACTAAATCACATTTAGTAATGACATATAATATTTTTTTCCCTAACCGTTCAATTTTATCCTCAATCTCCCTATTCCGCGTTTCCTCAATCATTCGTGCATCTAGCACTTCGATGATAATATTGCTATACTCCAATACTTTATTGACATGTCTCCAAAAAGAGGGCATAATCCCTTAAAGAGCCAATATCTTTATAAATCTTAATCACCATTACCCGATTATGCCCTTTTCCAAAACTTTTCCCAAAACCATTCCTGGCACAAATTACCCTATTTGGGAAGAAGTTTTCTTAACTGAACCAGAAGAGCAGGAAGCTGAAGAATCTTGTCGTAAAGCCAATTTTCAGCTTCTCGACGAATGTTTGCATGACGCCAAAGCTATCGCCATTAAACACGGCTTAAATACTGACGAAAATCGTACAAAATTAGCTATCGCCTTATTCGAAAAACGTGCTTCTCATGAAGTTTTCTGGAAAGAATTCAAAGCCAAAGAAAAATTCGATAAAAAGAATAAATAATCAAATAAAGACATAACCAACTACTTCTTCCCTTTCCTAAAATATTGCTCTACAAATGTTTCAAAATTAATCAATTCCTTTTTTGTATTAAAGAACAATAAATGTCTGCCTTTCTTGCTTACCATATATCCGCCTAACAAGAACCGATCTAATTTATGTCTCTTAATATCCTTCAACGGAACTTTTTCTTTGCTCTCTTTAAATCTAGTTCTATGTGTTATCTCCACATGTTCCGGATTAAAATAATAATGCTCCTCCACTTTTCTTATTTTTTGTACTATATAACCAATTAATAAATACAGTCCAAAGAACAATATAGCAAACGCCACTGCCCATAGAAATCCACTTAATTGCAAAAAAGTATATACAAACACTAAACCCGTTAAGAATAAAATAACAATTATCTCTAATTTCATATATAACACATTTCTCTTGGGAAAATCCCACCCTAATTTCTTCATCGCTGCCATTTTCAACCTCACATTTTTTCGCTTATAACTGGCGCCTTTGTCATACTGATAACTGAAGCAATAAACATAACCGTAAATAAAATCATAAATGTCACCCCAAAATTAAAGCTCATTCGATAAATAATATAATAGCTGACAAAAAACCCTACCATCGCCGCTAACATAAATGTGCCTTTTAATGGCGTTGGCTTCCACTTTCCCATCGGTTTAGAAACAGATTTAACAGAATTTTTCTTGATTTTTTTCTTGACCATCACTATCACCTCTACTCCACATTAAAGAACTCCTGCCTTTTTAAACTTTCCGCAAACTAATATTGTTAAATGCAATAAAATATGCTTTTTCCACCAGTGTGTTTCACTGGTGGTACACATCCACTAACACATAAAGTGGAAAAAGCATGGTCAGAAAACCGACCCGAGCCCGCAGGCGAGCATGCCACAGTCTATTAACTGGTGGTGGTCGGTTTTCTTTGACATATCTTAAATCTTCGCCATAAACTTCTCTATTGACTTCTCCGCCTTCTTCCTTTTCTCTTGATGCTCCTTTAAAAATAAAGTAATCCTCTCAATCAACATTTGCTTCAATTCCCCAGACAGCAACTTACCTGATTTATAATCTGCATAAATCTTCTCTAACTTCGCATCATCAGACTCCATTCCATATTTTAACATCTGAAATGCCACATCAACATCTGGATTTCCTCCTAACTTTCGATGCTCTTCTAACGTCGCCTGTCCTCCGGAAAATGCATACTTCCTAATTTTTCTAGCCGCTTCTTCTGGTGTATCTGTTAACGCAATATAAGAAGTTTCATCAGAAGAAGACATTTTTCCCCCGCTTAACCCAGGTAAAAATTTATGATAAGTTGAGCTTAACTGTAAAAATTTAAACTCTTTAATTCGTTGTGACACATCTCTGGCTAAACGCAAATGCGGATCCTGATCCGCACCTACCGGAACAATTACAGGACATATTCCTTCAAATTCCGGCAATTGCGGATGCAGCATATCTGCCGCCTGTAATAATGCCGAAGACATTTTTCCCGGACTTATTTCCCCATAAATTGCTTTCATCTCATTGAATGTTACATGTCGTGCTAACATATTAGCTAAACTATAATATGCGCTTGCCTTCTCTCCATCCACCGATCGTTTTGACTGAAAATAAAAATCACATTTATTCAAATCTAAACCCAATGCCGCATAATTTGTCAAATACTCTCTAATTGCCGTTTCCCGCAACTGCTTCATATCCTGCATCCGTGAATTATACGCCTCAATATCCGCTACCGTTACATACACCTTAACCCCCAATGACTGATAAAAAATAATTTGATCAGCCACCATCTTATGGCCAAAATGAAATTTACCGGATGGCATTAACCCCGTCATCATCACCAATGATTTTTTATTTTCAATAGCTTCCACAATTCTAGAAAAATCTCTCTGTGCAAACACAATTCCTCTCCTAAATAAAAGTAATTTCTGAAAAACCTTAGGTAAATATTGCAATGGTTTCAGACCAAACTCTTTAATTAACTTGTCATAATCAATATTTCCTTTAACTTCCCAAGGATTAACCGCCGTTTGCATATCCTCAATTGATATCCACAAGTTTATATATTTTATGCGATTTTTTATAATTCATGCATCCAAAATTAATGCGTGGAATTAAGCTATACGTTAGCAGTATCTTTATTTATGCTCTTGGCCTCTTGCTAATAACCATTATCCCTTTTTATCAGACTTATTTAATGGAGAATACTAAACGTTATCTTTTCCTCTTATTTTTTCTTTACCTGATAACATCCCCTCTTTATTATTTTTTTACCATAACTGAAACCGCCGCCAATAAACCCTATTTAATTATGCACTATCTCAAGAAAACCATTTTTCAGCATAAATTCTATCCTTTAAATCACGAAGAAAAAGTTGCCCTTCTCTTTCTGTTAGTCAAATTTTTTTTCCTGCCGCTCATGCTCAATTTTTTCCTAGGCAATATCGCTCAATTAATTAACGCCGCAAAAATTCAATGGTATCCCTTTCTCTTTACTCTTCTATTCACTATCGACACTTTAATGTTCACCATTGGCTACAGTATAGAACTTTCCTCGCTAAAGAACACTGTTAAATCCGTAGAACCCACCTTTCTCGGTTGGTTTGTCGCTTTGATTTGTTATCCACCTTTTAATCAGATAGTTGGCAATTATATCCCCTGGGGTGCTAATGATTATATTAATTTTGGCAACCCTCTCCTAACTACAGTCATGCATATTTTTATTATTCTCTTATTAATAATCTACGTCTGGGCTACCCTTGCCCTTGGCTTTAAAGCCTCAAACTTAACCAATCGAGGAATTGTTACTAAATTTCCCTACTCCTTAATTAGACATCCTGCTTACATCAGCAAAAATTTAATGTGGTGGCTCACTCTCTTACCCATAATTACGATTCCCTTTGCCTTAGGTCTGCTCTTTTGGAGCATCATTTATTTATTTAGAGCCTATACCGAAGAACGCCATCTTTCACAAGACGCAGATTACGTTGAATATAAACAAAAAGTCCAATACAAATTTATTCCCTACCTCTATTAATAAAAGTTTGCTGTCGCAATTCTCTATAACAATAATTCATTATCGCTCTCAAATTTTCCACATCCTCTTTATTATAAGCTAATAGCAGTTCCAAATACTCCCTATCTCCCGACGCATGAAACGCTTTCCACAACTTCACCGGATTGCCATATAAATGCACCGGTCTTTTTAACTCTAACTTCACTTCAATTTTTTTTAATCCGCCTGTCAATCCCAACTTCACACACAACGGTTTTAAATCAATATGCAGCGACCTCAACTGTACACCCAGCTGTTTCTTCAACTTTGGCAGATCAAAAGAATTGCCATTAAAAGTTATAATTAATTTATATTTCATCAATTCCTTATCTAAAAATATCTTTTCTAAATTAACTCCTTTAACAAACTGTTTAGTTTCATAATAATTTGAAATCCCAACTAATATTATTTTTCCATAAGAATCAACCTCAATATCTAAAAATCCGCACTCATCTTTAAAATATTCATACAACCTCCACACCTCTCGGACCGGCAATTTCCCCATGAAATAACCAACATCATCACCCCGCAACGCTTCTTGCGCTTCTTGTATCTTACGATTATAATACTCTTTTTTCTTCTTCGCAATCCCTTTAATACCCTTAACATCCAAAAAATCATTCCAATAGCTAATCCCCTGCTTCCAAATAATTCTCTCTTTAGCTGAATCAATCTTCTCTAAAAATATAAAAGAACTCCTAATCATCTTTTTCTAAAATGGTATTGACCGTAGCTTCCGCAAAAATCTTCATTGTATCATAAATTTTCAGCACTGGGTGGTGCGGAATTAACAACTGTAAATCTGTGCATGCTAAAATAATATTTTTGACTTTTTTCTTCTCAAAATTATTTATTATTTTAATAATTTCTTCCCGATCCCTATTAGCATGCCTGTTCAAAATAATATTTTTTATCACGTTGCCCATTTTTGCCTGTTCAAAATCATCTGGCACAACTAATTCTATCCCTTCCTTTTCTAACGCCTCTGCATATAATCTTCTTTTTATGGAAGTAGATGTAGCTATTACCCCTACCTTGTTTATCTTGGATTTCTTTAAAAAATCAACTGTTTCTTCTACAATGCTTAACACCGGGATTTTCACTGCTTGACGTATTTGTTCAATAAAGATATGCAGGGAATTACAGGGCATAACTAAAAAATCTGCCCCGGATTTTTCTAATTTTTGCGCTGCTTCTATCAAATAAGGAATATACCTCTCCTCTCCGCTGGATTTTTGCAATAAATCGCTTTCCATTTCATACTTTAAGGGTGTATTCCATATTAAAATTGGTGGTCTTTGCTCTTTATTCTTTTTATAACATCCAAAAATAATTTCCAAATAGAATTCTGCGGTAGTCTCTGGTCCAACTCCGCCAATAATTCCTGCTGTTTTCATATTCATAAATCAATCACAATTTTTTTATTTTTCAGATCAATCTTAGCAATTTTCTTCTCCTTCTTCAACTCAGCAGCAACCTCGCCCCAATCTCTATTCTTCCTCAATTCTTTTACAATCTCTAATAATTTCTGTAACGCCGCATATCTCTCATAAATTAACTCTCCTTTTTTGGTATTAAAAATAATCGCTTCTTCTTGTTTTTTAATTGCTTCTTCTTGTTCATTAATGGTATGGTCTAATGCTTTAATCCTTTTTTCATACGGAGAAGCTTTTTGGAACGGATTAAGAGTATCAATAGCCTCATTATATGTATCCATTTCCTTGATTAATAATCCCGAAGACAATGCAAACGGCGCAATTTGTTCCGCATAAACATATCCTTTCGGTTTTTGTATTAATTTGACAAATTCCTTTAACCCACCATACAATTTTTTACCCCCCTTCTCCCCTACCTCTTTAGAAATCAAATCTTTATTAACTCCTGCTCTTAAACATAATTCTTCCGCATAAACCCCCCCCAAACCAACTTCTGTAGCTAAGGTAGTGGCCAAATTCTTCTTCTCACTACGATTAATAATATTAAAAAATTCTTTTTCACTTAAGTTCATCCAATTAATATCCCCCGACGGAAACATATATTTTTCACCCGGCTGGACCGTTCTCGTCCCCCAAATTTGTTTATCTAAAACCCCGATAATTTGATATTTCTCATCACATAAAATGATGTTGCCCTTAGAGAACAATTCTATAATCAATAAAAATTTCTCCTTCTTCTCTAACTCAAAAATAACAATCCGTTCCGAATCTTTTTGATAAATATCCTTGACAAACGCGTTGTCTAAATATTTTCTTAACAACATACAAAATCCCGACTGTCTTAACCCAGTTTCTTTTATCTTAGTAAGACAAATAAATTTTCCCGGAATTATTTTTAATAATTGTTTGCCTTCATTAACAATATGAAACTGCATCAATAATCCCCTCTCTTCTTGATGATAAATATGCGGTATCTTTCCCCTTACCAAAAACTGCAATTCTCGTACCAATGCTGCTAGTTCTAAAGAAGAAATATTTCTTTTTGACATAATTAAGAATTTATCCTTGGATTTAAATAATTTCTCTAAAAAAATTAAAGCGCCCGAAGGGATTTTCATAACTTCAATCTAATTTTCATGGTGGACTTCATGTCCGCCCAACTTGCATAGATTGCTTGCCGCTCGAACCCTTGAATGATCGCTGTCTTCTGGTCATCGCTTCCTAAGAAGCTCATCATAGCTGATCTGCAGGCGATAGCCTTAGCCGCTGGGCCACGGGCGCTTCAATAACTCCCACAAAGGTTTATTTATATAATTTTCTAAGCTAAAATATTAAAAATACGGACCCGGGGAGACTTTCGTAAAACATCTCATTTTCCGCTCGTGGGGGTTTCTGAAAGAACACCCCATTTGGCGATCTTCGTATAAGATATTTACTTCGAACTCCCGATCTACAGCTCTCGTCAAGCTTTTGACGAGTCCAAAGGCTTGTCTTTGCTTGTAGAAGGCTGTCGCCCTATTTACCCATAATCTTCCAGGCTAGGCTACGGGTCCTTATATTATTAAAACAGCAAACAACTTTTAAATATTTCGTGAATAAACAGAGCACATGTCTTCATTCATCCTCTACTCCTCTCGGAATGTTCCTGCCCGAGGACTGCAAAAAACACCCCTAAATCAAGAAAAAAATGCAGGAATACTTCTTTCCTGGCGATTATTTCCTCTTTTCAACTTTTAAAACAAATACCTGCAATGTCTTTGCCAAATGCCTTGCCCCTCTTATTTTATCCTGACTGTGGTCCTTATATTTTTACTCCCCTGATTTACATTGAGAAACTCTTATCCCAACTAAAAGAAATAAACTTAATTTTCAGGGACATTACCAATTATTTTCCTACTATAAAATATGCTTTTTCCACCAGTGTGTTTCACTGGTGGTACACATCCACTAACACATAAAGTGGAAAAAGCATGGTCAGAAAACCGACCCGAGCCCGCAGGCGAGCATGCCACAGTCTATTGACTGGTGGTGATCGGTTTTCTTTGACTTTTATTATAATAATCTCCTCGTACATTTTACCTTTGCAGAACAAAATGTATTCCGAACCATCCCTCCTCATTTTGATATCTACTTTGAAAAAGCGTTCCGAATTATGAAAGATATATCTCCGGAATACGAACAAAAATATACCATAACTTAAACAAAGCAGGTCTATTAATCAGTGATCCCGACTACTCCTAACTAATTTACACGACGATTGAATATAACAACATTTTCCACTTTAAAAAATATCTATCCATAAAGAATTAAGCTCCTATCCAGAAATGATTATAGGAATTAAAGACCAATAGTTTATGTTTTCCATCAACAATCTATTATTTGACCTTCTTTGCCGATTTTTGTGCATGGTGATTAATACCCTTTCTTAACAGTAATTTTCCATAATGTGTACATCTCTTAGCTGCACATCTATTTTTACCCCTCTTAAATTGTGTTTCCGTAACCTCACCCCCGCACGTTCCTGCGCAAATATATTTTCTTACGGTCATGTTCAGACCACGCTATTCAGCCATTTCACATATGCGTACATTACCAGAGCCAAATTAACCATCCTCATATTAGCCTCGTACGCCACATTAATTCCTTTTTGAATTTCTAAAATATCTCGATAAATTTCTTCTACTTCTTTCAATCGATCTTCTGAAATTCGACTTTTAATATCTGCAAAACTAGCTTTCCTCAATTCTTCTTCTAAACTATAATGAAATAAATAACCTTTAAGCATACTTTCATGCAAAGCCTTGAATTCTTCTACCTGTCGTTCATTAACAATATCAAAACCATTAAATCCAAACCTATCATTTCTCAACACTCTTTGAAACAACACATTTAATTTATCATTGCCGGCAACTTTTTCTTCTCTTGTTCTCAATTTTGGCAGAGAATTGAATATTAAACTCATCTCTTGAATAAAATTCTGTTGCCAGATAAATATCTCATTAAAATATTCCAAATTTTTATTTATTGGCGCAGTAACATCACTTAAAATCTGTTCTGTTCTTTGCAAATTTACTGATTCATGCAACTCATCCTTTTTCGTAATTAAAGTACGAACTTTAGCTAGCGTAGGCTCAACTAACTCTAAAGAATTTTTCATTACCTTTTCTTCTTCATCTTTAAGAACAAACTGTGCAAAATAATTTGCCATCCGCTCTTCTTTTAATGGATACGGAGTCTTATCTTTAATATCCCTTATCAAATAAACACTTTCTACATCTGCCGTTTTCGGCGTCAAATTATGTAAAGTATGTATATATAACATCTTCTCACCTATCGTTGTGCTTTTAATCTATCCGGCTTTCCGCAATAAGGACAATGTAAATTATAAGTCAATCCCGCTTTAGCCTTATCTACCCGAAAATTATAATTACAGCGGGTGCATAAGAAAACGGTATATTCCGGTATCGGCAAAGAAGCAATTTTTGAACTTAATGTCGGATTCTTATCTTTGATATTTTTTTTTAATTCTTCGCTGCAAGGACCACAAACCACTAAATTAATATTGTCATCCTTGGGAAACAACCGTATTTGATCAATCAGCACCACTTTTTTACACTTTTCACACGTCTTAGTTTTACGGATATCCATTCTCACAACCCTACCAACTTTTATGGTTAACATCTAAGAATAAAAGGAGTATTTAAACATTACTAGGCTTAAAATCATATATCCCAACAACTAACAACGCTTACGGCAGCCATGTCTTCTTATCATTCAACTTATCCGGCAGATATTTATCAATAACAAAATTCAATCCCCATTTAGCCAGTGCCTGCTGCTCCGCACGAGCCTTCATTTTAATTTGTTGATCCGCTGCTTTTTGCCATTCTTTAAATCGTTTGACAAATGGATCATTCTTCAATGCATCCTTTGCCCTTTTGATATCCACTTCTTTTAATGGATGGGTCGGCAATTTGTAATCGATAATATCTTGCGGTGTTATTCCCATGAATTGTGCTTGTGGCACACAAAAAAATTCATTGATATGCGCCGCATTTCCCGAACCAACTTTTAATGTTCTATAAATATTAAAATACCCATAAAAATCCCCATCGGTAAATACATATACTGGAAGTTTCTGTTCATCAGCTAACTTCCTAATAAAGCGTCGACAAGCTCGTGTAGGAACCCCCCCCATAGAAATCAAAATACAATTTGCCTTTTTCCAATAATTATGTTTATTTAAACGTTCAAACATACCGCTTGTTTCTATTGCTAACACAAACTTTGCCTTGGTTTTAAATTTTAAATGTTCTACTGAACTAGGAATAGAATAAGCTCCCGAACCAAACTTTGTACAATCAATTTCTAAATCTTTGTTGGTATCAGAATCCTTATCCATGACCATTAATTCTCCAGCTACTGCCCCCCCCTTCTCTTCCGGAATAAACCCAATTTGTTCTCTATTAACTCCCATCATTGCTTCAATGTCATCCATCACTGTATCTGATTCCGGCTGTTCTCTAAACCTCGCCTCTCCCCAGTTTTTACTAACATAATACGCTTCCCTCTTGGTAGCAATATCTTCCGTTTCTACCAATTGCTTGGATAACTCCATCATTCTTAACGTCTGTGCAAATGTTTTGATAGTCGAAGCTGTCAACGTTCTTGTTTTCTTTTTATCTAATAATTTAAAATAACCTTCTTTCTCATCATATTCTACATTTTGTAACGCTCTAATCGGCATCTCTAATTGCGGTTGCTTCAACGCCACAATCTTCTGATAAATCACTTTAGCAATGGTCTTTATTCCTTCTCCAACTTTACTTTGCTTTTCTTCTCCTTTGGTTTTAGCCATTTTTAATAATCCTCATCACCGTCATAACCTTCTTCGGCCCCTTCTTCATCGTTCTTTTTCTTTTTTCCCTTTTTCTTAGGCTCCTCAACAGTTTCCTCTTCTTCTTCGCTGCCTATTTTTGCAAATTCTTCATCAAACTCCTCATTTTCCGCAGAAATATCCTCTATTTCTCCTCGCGAATGTTCTAAAATGTCGCATAACTTATCTTCAATTTCTTTCTTTTGAATATCATTTAAAGTGATAATCCCCTTCAATGCATCGGCCACATGCGGGATATATTTTTCAATATAGCTTCTTTTCTTTTCCTCATCACCAATACGCTTTTTCTTATTGACATACATCGCTAATTTTCTGCCGCATTCCTGTAACGCTAATTTAATCTCTTTAACAATCTCCTGATAATGCGCCAGTGCTTCTTTTGATTCCGATGTGAATGGCACCCACACCGAAGACATATGAACTACAATTGTACACGGTCCTGTTGGCAAAGAACTGCTGCTTTGATTTAATCCATACGTTTTCCATGCAGTTGTTTGAATAGCGCTCGTTATCGCACACGCTCCCTGTTGATATAACAATGGAACACGATTAGCAAACCGCATAATCCTTACCACTGACTCTGCTTCCTGTTCACCTCCATACGCCAATGCCGCTTCAATAATAAATGGATTTCCCCGATACACCGCCGGCGGTCTCGTAGTTGAACAATAAAATTCCGCATTGATTTCTTTCTTCAATCCTCTTTCTAACAATTCTGCAGTAATCGGCGAAATACAATCAGTAGGCGGTGCAATTATTTTTGTATTTTGTATCCCTTTCAATAACTGTTCTGACATCTCTCTCGTCATTTCTTCTGGAATAGTAGTTAGTAATAACGCAGAATTTTGACAAATTTCTTTCGCCGTACCCTCTCCCACCCTAGTAAATTCATCCATCAAAAATTGTTTAAGCGTTTTAGCTTGTGTCAATTCTAACATTTTAATTAACCGGCCAAGTTCCACACCATACGGATGTGGTTTAATCTCTTTTGCTTCTGGGGGTAATTCTTCTGCAGCTCTTGGAAAAATGATTTGCTGTGCTTCCGGGTTAGTGTAAATTATCGTTGCATGAGGATTAACAATCGCCGTTTCTTTAAGATACTCATCAACTGATTGTCTACCTTTAATATACGTTGCTTCTAAATCAATTTCAATCCTGGTCCCATTCTCTTTTTCTTCCCACTCCACTTCGCTTTCTTCAATAATGTCCGGGCTATTTGTTTGCGTGTTAATTTTCAATTTAAATACATGGGCGGGCTTGCCTTTTCCTATCTTTGATTTAATTGTAACCGGCTTGCCTGTCGTCAACTGGCTATACAATGCCGCCGCCGAAATACCAATACCCTGCTGTCCTCTCGATTGTGCTAATTTATGGAATTTTGAACCATATAATAATTTAGCAAAAATATTAGGGATCTGTTTCTTAACAATCCCCGGACCATTATCTTCCATCACTACTCTGAACCTAGTTTCTTCTAACTGAATAAGTTCTACATTGATTTCTGGCAGAATTCTCGCTTCTTCACACGCATCTAACGCGTTATCAACCCCTTCTTTTACCGCTGTCAGCAGCGCTTTTCTGGGATTATCAAACCCCAATAAATGCCTATTCTTTTCAAAAAACTCCGCAATCGAAATCTCCCGCTGCTTCTTAGCTAACTCTTCTGCGCTCTTTTGTACCATTATCCTAACAGAAAAATAAACGCTTTATAAAACTTTGTTTCCTCTTAATTATTAATAAACCCCGTTCGTTCTTCATTTTAGAGGTACTTGGATTGAATTGATAAGAACATAACAAAGTGGAATACATCCAAAAAAATCTTTCACGCCACACATTTCTCCAAAAGAACAACTTTTCTATTTGTAGAATCTAATCTTATTTTAACTCCAATAGGAATTATTGTATTAGGGGTATTATGACCAAAATCATCACATTTAAGGATTGGAAAACTATATTCTGGTACTACATTCATCACAATCTCTTCATAAAGTATTTTACTCTCATGATTGTAATAACCCATCCACATCCCTTTTATTTTCTCAAAAACACCCATTTGTTTAAGGCGATACAATTCCGCTTCTACCTTCTCCGGAGGATTTGATTCATCAAAACTTTCTAAAAGTAATATTTTAGCTTTAAAGTTTGGTAAATATCTTGTTCCTGCCAATTTATTAAGACAATTCAAATTTCCCCCGATTAAAATACCTTCCGCAACACCATCTCGAATACATTTCCATCTGGAATTATGGTTTACTTCTCCTATTTTGCTCTCAACTAATCTATCTTTAAATTCCTCCTCATCATAATCCGTGTGCTTTGCGCCAAAGCCCCACATTATATCATTGCCGTGAAATGTAACTACTCCTGTTTCTTTATAGATTGCATTAAGAAGCACGGTAATATCACTAATCCCTAAAAATATTTTTGGATTATTTTTTATAGCGTTAAAATCTATTAATGGCAAAATGGAATTGGCATTGTCTCCGCCCTGGCTGCAAATAATTGCTTTTATTTTGTTATCTGCAAACATGTAATTAAGATCGTCAGCTTTTTCTTGAGGAGTAGCAGAATATTTTAGAGTATTGCTCAACGCATTTTTGCCTATTTTAACGTTGAAGCCAATATTTTTGAGAAAATCAATTCCTCTCTTAAATTGGTTCATTGTTTCTTTGGTTATTGCACCTGATGGAGAAACAATTCCGATGGTATCACCAATTTGTAGTCTTTTTGGAATCATAATCCTATTGGGTAGTTCCCATATTTAAAACTTTGTAATGGCTATTTTTTCAAATTATTATTTTTTAGAACTAAATGCAACTCTCCCTATAGAGGAGTTTGCAAAAAGGAATTTTTAGCACAATAAATTCTGAGACTAGACAAACAGAGCAAAAAATTCCGCCATTTCAACTCCTCTTAGAGAACGCTGAGAAAAGAAACTTCTTTTCTGGCGCACCAAAAACAATGGTTTTTGAGTGCTTTGACAAGAAAGATGAATTATTCAAAGTTCTCTATAAAATCATCTTTATCGTTTTATCCAAACAACATTTCCTTCTTTTTTCTCTCTAAAAATCGATAAACTGTACTATGCATTGCTCCTTCTAATAACATTGCTACCGCCTGTCGAGCCAATCCTACCTGCGTAACTTCTC
>JACPNA010000004.1 GCA_016185725.1 Candidatus Woesearchaeota archaeon
AAGATAATATGCTGGGTTCCACAAACCACTGTCCCAAAACAAACCTCCTTCGTGCTTTAGTCGTTTGAGTTCTGGGAAGAACTCAAAGAATTTCTTGCCAGTGTAACCTTTCAGAAGTTTAGCAACTTCTGAACGATCATAAAGACAAATATCCACCAAAAAGTGGAGATGATTATCGTCAAAACCAATCTCACTTATTGGCAACTCGTACTCGTATGCTGCCTCAAGAAGCAGTACTCGCATACCTTCACGATAAACTTCGTCGTCAAAAATTTTGTGGCAGTACTTCACTTTAAACATGCCGTGCATCCAAGCTTCACCTACAGCAGAGCTAAACCTAGCAGGATTTTCTTTTCGCATTTTTCACCTCAGAAAGTTTTATTACTCAGCTCTGCATAGCTTCAGCTAGCAAAGTTTCATTGCAAGAAGACAAGAGCCTAACGGCTTTTGTTTCTTGTCTTCTTTTCAGAGAAATACGTTAAACTATAAGTGATTTACGCCACCGTTCACAGAACTGTGGAAAAAGAATTTTAGAGCTAATGTTCTTCAGAAATCTTTACCAACAAAAGAGCAACACGCAGATCCAGAATCATTCTATAAAGTTAATAGAAAATTTGTTGAGAAACTTATTGGATTAAAATCTGATGCTAAAATAAAGTATAGAGAAAATGATTTGGAGTCAAAGAAAACAGACCACCACCAGTCAATAGACTGGTGGCATGCTCGCCTGCGGGCTCGGGTCGGTTTTCTGACCATGCTTTTTCCACTTTAAGTGTTAGTGGATGTGTACCACCAGTGAAACACACTGGTGGAAAAAGCAAAATCAAATCTCAACAAATTTATTTCAGATTGGAATGTATATGGTTGCAAAAAAATATGGCAAAGATATAGTTCCAGAAGGATTAATTGAGCAATTACAAAGAGTAAAAGATTCAGGATATAAATTAGCAATAGTTTCTGGAGTGAGAACTGATATCATTTCCGGAATGTTACAAATTGCTGGAATTCCATTTGAATTTGATTATATCTATGGACAACCACCAAAACTTGGAGTCGAAAATCAAGAATCCGATGTTGATGAATTGAAAAGTAAAGGCTCAATTGAGTATTCTTTAGGTGATAAATTAAGTGATTTAGAAAGAGGAAAAATTGATGGTTGTAAGTTTATTTTTGTGAAATGGGGACATCCCAGTGGTGGTGAGGAAGAAATTGCAGATTATATAATCAATCATCCCAAAGAATTGGCTGATATAATCAAATGAAACCAATAATCGCAGTAGATTTTGATGGTGCTTTGTTACAATCAAGACCATTTAATGAAGCACACAAAAGATGGTTTTACGTAATGTCTGTTTTGTTAAAAGATGATTCAATTAATCAATATGCTAGTTTAGATAATTATTTTGGTAAAGTTCATGAAATTATGAAGAGGTATCTTGGAGATGTTGACCAAGAAACAAGAGTCAAGTTTGCACGTAATTTGTTTTCTATGGTGACAATCGCAGAAGTGACGGAAGAGGATTTAGTTGATGATTTTGCTGATTACCTAAGAAGATTAAAAAGAAAATATAGACTAGCATTGATTACTTCTGCACCCGAATCCTCTGTTGAACCTATTTTGCATAAAGTTGGATGTTCTGATTTATTTGATATTCTTTACAAAAGCCCGATGGGAAAACATCCAAATAAAAGAGAATTGTTTGAAGAGTTTATTAAGGAACATAGAAGACCAGCATATTATATTGGAAATGGAGATAAAGACATTACAAGTTGTAAAGCGTTAGGAATTCCAGCAATTTCAGTTAATTGGATTTCTCAAGGAAAAGTCAAAGGAGATTATGATATTCAGGTTGTTTCAGAATTAGAAGCAATTATAAAATAAAAGCCAGCCCCTAAAAGTTTTACATTCTTAACATTCTTAAACTTGTCTTTGGCTTATTGAGTTTAATTACAGATTATCCCACAACATTAACCTTCTTCCCTTTCTTAAACGCATTGATATTATCAATAGTAACATTTAAAATTCTCATCAACGCTTCTTTGGTATTAAATGCATTATGCGGTGTAATCAAAACAGTAGGCATTTCTAACAACAAATGATCTTCTAGTAATAATTTCCACTCTTCTTGATTTCCTTTCCTTAACAAAGAAAGTTCTTCATTTAATGCATCTTCACCTTCCAAAACATCTAACCCCGCACCGCCCAACTTCCCCACACGCAGCACTTTTACCAACGCCTCTGTATCTACTACTGCCCCTCTAGAAGTATTCAACAAAATAGCACCTTTCTTCATCTTTGCAAACGCTGCAGTATTAATCAAATGATGTGTATGTTTATTATAAGGAACATGTAATGTGATGATATCTGAATTCTTCAATAAACTACCCATAGAAACGTATCTAAACCCTAATTTTTTTTCTAATTTCTTATTTTTAACCACATCAAAAACCAGAGTATTCATCTCAAAACCTTTTGCGATACGCACAACATGCTGTCCGATATTTCCTCCGCCAATAATACCAATGGTCTTTCCTTTCAAATCAAAACCTCTTAATCCCATATATGAAAAACTACCCTTTCTTGTACGTTCAACGCAATCAACTATTCTTCTACTCAAACTTAAAAGAAGAGCAAATGTATGTTCCGCTACCGTATTCTCTCCATATGTTGGTACGTTAGAAACAACTATATTTCTTTTACGACACTCTTCTAAATCAATATGATCAAATCCCGTACTTCTTGTAGCAATTAATTTTAACCTTGGCAATTTATCCAAAATCTTCTTAGGAACTTTTGTATGTACAAAAACAGAAAGAACATCAATAATGCTAACGGTATTAACATTACCCAACGTAATATCCCCTAAATGAAAAAAAAGTGTATCCTTAGGAAATGCTTTCTTTAAATATTCTCGTTCCCATAATTCTACATTAAAAAAGCCAATATTCATTATAGTATCATTCTATTGTTTATTCCACTATTACCGTCATCAGCTTCATCGTATCGATCCCCTCTATAAATGTGCATGTTTGCCTATTCTCAAACGTCCATTTAAACGATTCACCAGAATTAAAAATTTTACTCTTAATTTTAGAACATAATTGTGCTCCTACTATCATCGCTTTATTTAACCTTGCTTTGGAATCACGCTCATTTTTCCACTCAATAGTTTCTCCTTTTTTAATGGTAATTGTGCTTGGTTCAAACCCATCTTTTTTGATTAAAACTGTATGCACGACTCCCTCTATCTTAGTTTCTACAGGGATTTCTACATTTACTTCCGTTCCGTTCTCTTTAACTACTTCCAGCTTTTTTGTTTCTTCTTTAGCTTCCGACTTAACTTCACCAACAACTTCTACATTATCTTTAGTTTCTCCTACTACCACTTTTGGCTCTTCTTTTTTCTCTTCTTTCTTTGCTTCCTTTTCTACTTCTTTTAAATCTTCCTTTTTCTCCTTCTCCGTTAATTTTTCTTCCTTCAACTCCTTAGAACTCATCCTTGCAAATGCAGAAATAAATGCAAACTTAATCTTATTAAAAAAACCAACTGCCTCATAGGTAATTTTTTTTTCACGTAACGCTGCTTGCAATATGTCTACAGAACTACGTGCATTTTGAATTTCCAGCACTGTTTTTTCATCTGTATACACTTTTAATGTGGGCTTCTCAACTGCGCCAACATTCATACTAAGAACTTTCTTATCTTGAGTAACAATCCCTACTATTTGTTGTTGACCATTATTAAGATTAACATAGATATTGATATTATCATTTGCAAACAATGCTCCGGCTAAACCAGTTAATTCTTGATTTTCAACTTGCGTTTTCAAGTCATTAACTTGTTTAACAAAATTTTCTTCCCCAATTACTATTGTGGAAATCAAACTTATTAGTAAACAAAATAGAAACCATTTTTGCATTTTCATATTCTCTAACCTCTCCCCGTTGATATTTACTATTAAACTTATATATCACTTATATATCTGAAAAACAAAATAAGTATTAAAAGCTTTCGTTGTCACCATCTTATAAATGGAAAAACAAAGAATAATCTCTCTAAATAGTTACATTTACCAGTGTTGTATTCACCGGTTCTGCACAAGCTGCATTTTTACAGCCCAAATCGCAGGTAACTGTTTGATCCCAGCTGCAATCCTCATTCTGAAAGCCTTTAGTATTATTGTTCATGCATTTAAATCCAGAAGTACAGACACTACCTACAATACAAGCATTATTAGCACAGCCTAATTTGCATGTTGACTTGCCTTTCCAAGTGCAATCTTCATTTAAATACGCCTTCATTGTTGAGCTGATACATTTCCATCCCGGAACACACGTACTGGATGTAGTTGTCGCTGGAACTTCTTCTTTTTTCGTTTCTTCGACTATACTTTTCACCAAGGTATTTTCTGTTTTTATCTCTTCTTTAATACTTTCCTTTACAGAACTATCTCCTGCTATTTCTGTATTTATATTATTCTCTAGGATCTCATTTGTGTTGTTATCTTCTACTTTTGGAATATCTTTTGAGACTTTTGTCACACACCCTATTAGAAAGATTAAACTTACTAAAATTACTGCACCTAAAAAAAATACTGTTCTCATCTTCTCACCTTTTTTTATTACCTTTTTTTTAATTCTATTATTTATAATAAGTTGCAAACATCTAATCTAATTTTATAATAATACTATCTATATAAACTTAACTATCACTCCAATTTTATTTTCTTAAACTATCCTGAAAAGAAATCTAAACTATCCTTTAACATTCCCAATTGGTTTTAACGCCACGATACGTTTGGTAATTCCCGCCGCTTCTAAACTATCTACCACCGCTTCAATATCCTTATACGCGCATCCCGCTTCTTCCGCTAAACCTGCCATAGTTGAACCATGCACATAAATTCCTCGTTTTTCCATATCCTTCTGCAATTCTTCTCCTCTGACTTTTCTTTTAGCCGCTGCTCTACTCATCGTTCTTCCTGCACCATGTGCCGTAGAACAAAATGTTTCGTCAGATTTATCCGTTCCAACTAATAAATATGAGCCCGTCTCCATTGATCCGCCTAAAATAACTGGTTGCCCAATCCTTCTATATTCTTCAGGCAAATCTTTTCCTCGTTTAGGTCCGAAAGCTCTCGTTGAACCCTTACGATGCACTAATAACTCTTTCTCTTTTCCATCAATAGTATATTTCTCTAATTTTGCAATATTATGAGCTACATCATAAACCAAATTCATTTCCATTTCTTGCCATGGTCTTTTAAACACTTTACTAAAAACTTCTCTAATTCTATAAGTAATAACTTGTCTATTAGCAAACGCCATATTCGCTGCGCATGCCATTGCCGCATAATAATCTTGGCCTTCCAAGGAATTAAATGGTGCGCATGCTAACTCTTTATCTAAAATTTCAATATTATATTTAGGCATAACCTGTAAGAACTTCACCAAATAATCAGTTCCGATTTGATGACCAAATCCTCGAGAACCACAGTGTACCATAATTACAATCTGACCATTTTCTTTGATTCCCATCACTGCTGCCATATCTGCATCATAAATATTTTCTGTTCTAACTTCTTGAATTTCCAAATAATGATTACCGCTTCCTAATGTTCCAATCTGGTCTAACCCTCGCTTAATTGCTTTGTCTGAAACCTTATCTGGATTGGCTACTGCGATTTTTCCTCTATCTTCAATATGTTCAATATCATCTAGAGTAGCATAGCCCTTCTGCAAACACCATTGCGCCCCATTTTTCATCACTTCCCTAAACTCATCCTTGCTTATTTTAACAAAACCTTTGCAGCCAACACCAGCAGGAACATATTTATACAATTCATCAACCAATTCTTTTATTTTCGGTTTAACTTCCTCAATTTTTAGATTAGTAGTAATTAACCGCATTCCGCAATTTATATCAAAGCCGATACCTCCTGGACTGATAACACCGCCATGTGCAGGATCAAATGCAGCCACTCCTCCGATTGGGAAACCATAACCCCAGTGTCCATCAGGCATGCAAAAAGAATATCGTTGAATTCCGGGTAAACAAGCTACATTTGTAACTTGTTCAAATACTCCCTCATCCATTGCTCCAATCAATTCTTCATTGGCAATTATTCGAGCAGGAACCTTCATTCCTTTTTTATACGAAAGCGGCAATTCCCACGTAACATCATTAACCCTATTAATTTCATCAGGAGGTCCTACTCTCACACGTTCTTCTTCATCCATAATCATTTTTGCATTTAAATCTTATTTAAATCTTTTGATGAATATTTTTCATTACATCCATTAATTAGTAAATTATATCCATTACAAATTAATTCATAATCCTTAAAAATAATTCTAAGAACTAACCTTTATGCTGACCAAACGCGAATTATTTCGCCAAATATTGCATTTGATGATTGGTCTTCTGACCGCGATTACTTATTATCTGGATATCATTAGTTCCTTGACCGTTTTCTTGATGATTATTGTTGGTATCCTTTCAAGTATTCTCGTAAAACGCATTCGTTTGCCTTTCTTTAGTTTATTTTTAGATAATTTTGAACGAGAAGATCTGATAGAAAAATTTCCCGGAAGAGGCATGATTTTCTTTTTCATTGGCGTACTTTTAGTGATGAAATTATTTGAAAAAGATATTGCTTTAGCCTCTATAATGATCCTTTCTTTAGGAGATTCTATCAGCCATATCATCGGCGAACGTTTTGGCCAGATTAAAAATATCTTTAATGGCAAAAGTAAAAAATTATTTGAAGGCACGCTTGCAGGAACTCTCGTAGGATTTCTCGGCGCTTCTTTATTTGTTCCTTGGACGCACGCCTTGATTGCCAGCTTTGTTGCTATGACTGCCGAAGTTATTGAGATAGATTTAAATCATAATTCTGTTGATGATAATCTTACTGTTCCCTTAGTTGCCGGTACTGTTTTGTACATTTTATCCAAATTTATCGTCTAAACAGAAAAATATTTTCCGTCGATAAAACCAAAAATACTCGAAATATTTTTGTAACCATCTAATAATAACATTACAAAAGCAAACATTTATATATTAATTCGTATTTTACAGCTAAATAATATATAAACCCATATCAGAAAAATGAGTGGAATACCTACAAACGGGGGCTTGGGAGCATATCAAACCAAAACGGACCAGCACATTGTTTTCAATAACATCAAACTAGATAATTCTAAAAAATATTATGTTTACATTGCTTCTGAATATGCCAGTTCACAACCAATACCAAATTTGCTAACGGGTTATGAACCTCTTTTTGTTTGTTGTGTTCAACCACAATATCCTCCGCCTGACAATTTTGTGTATATCAATAAAAAAGAGATACTTGGTGAAAAATTATCTCACACTGATTTCTTTAAGTTTTCTATGTTTTATGATCTCCTTTTGAAATCAAACAAACTTCAAAGTGTTTTTAAAGATTTGGCTAAACAACAAGGAAACCTTTGGATAAAACCATTCCGAAATGATCCCTCCTTCGCCCCGCAATTTCAAGATTCTCATTATAAATGTCTGGGATTGACTTCAGAGCAGTCTGATCGTTTAAACAATAAAGTATTTCAATATCTCATGTTTGATCGAAAATTATCCTTACCTAACTATAAAATTATACCAGTACAGGATGCTGAAAATAGTTTTGATAATATTAAATCATCAAATGGTGTTTTTATCGCTGGTGCTTATGGTGCCGGAGGAAGTACTACCTTTGTTGCTAAAACTAAAGAAGAACTAAAAAAACAGCTGAATGAGAGAAAATTTTCTCTTATTGAAAACATTGTTTTAGCAGAATGCTTAGATTTAAAACAATCCCTCAGCATAGACCTCCTTATTGCAAACCGGCATGAAATTTTACCCTTCTGTATTTTAAGTCAAACTTATGATGAAAATAATAAACTAGAATGTAAAGGCAATGCTTATCCTGCTAATATCTCCCCCATAGTGCAAAAAAAAGTAAAAGATCTTGCTTACGAAGCTGGAAAAACTCTTGCTGTGGAAGAAGGAGTGCGAGGACATATTAGTTTAGATTTAAATATCGATCAGAATGATGAAGTCTATTTTGGAGAGATTAATGCCCGTTATACTGCCGCAACTGCCGAACGTTTTCTGCTTATGGAATTAACTCGTCCCAGCGGCTACCCTACTTTGATGGATTTAGAAAAAATGGCTATTGAAAAAGGAACATTTACCGGTCTTAATTTATGGGAAGAACCAACTGGTTTATATATTAAAAGAAGAGAAATGCAAGCACGAGAAAAAGGAACAGTAATTACTGCGCCTAAAGACAGTTGTGAAGATGAAAAAAGAATATTTGAATTAAGAAAACCAGGAATAATTGGAGCATTGCCTGTAGGAAAAAGAGTTTCGACGGAAGACACAATAGGTAAATATGTTGCCATAGGAGAAACATCAGAAGAATGCGATTCTCAAATTGAAGATTTAGAAACACAGCTTGCAAAAAGTATACAATATAAATTCTAATTCTTAAGATAATACGAACGATAAAATAATCAGCAAATCGTATGTGCATAGTTGGTCTGTCGTCGCTTGCTTATAAATACTCATTTACAATGTATGAAAATTAATAGTATTTTAGCGACTAATCAAAAATGAGCTATGCACATACCATCTTCTTATCCATCAAATGAAATTCTTTCCATTGTAACCATTTGAACCAATTCATACCTTTCTTTGGTAAATTAGTAAACATGAAGATACAGGCTATTGATGAAGGGATAAGTGCTAATGCTACTCTGTACGGCATAGCGAACGGTGTTTTCAATAACAGAGCTAACGCTATGGGGAGAAAGAGTATGGCATAGGCTAACTGTTTAAAAGTCAGTCCGAACATAATCTTCTCGTTGTATTCTAGTTGTTGGGAGATTTCGTAGGACCTAGCTTTAACTTAATAGTAGTAAATAAATAGAAAAGTTTATAAATAAGGGAACATTCTACTCATTATAAATATTAAATAGGTGAAATACAATGACTTTAGAAAATCTTACAGGAAATTTATTACACGCATACAAACAATCAGTCAAAGGAAAAAATCGTCACGTTGACCAATTAATGACTGAACGTAGAACCAACAAAGAGTTACGTACTCAATGGTTTTATACTGCTGACGGTGAAGTTTATTCTGTAGATAACGGCACACCAACATTACGAATAACAAGAGAAGCAACCAATCCTGTTTTTAATCATCTTGAAGATGATGTAGATAATTCTTATGAACAGTTAGTAACCAAAGGAAATTATCAAGTTCTTCCTGCTGATTTTGAAGCAGTCAAATCTGCTGTTGATACTGTAACCATTGATTTAACTCAATTAACATTACAAGGCGATTATAAAGAATGGCGTTATGTCTCAATTCCTACAAAAAAACCTTCAGTAACAAATAAAAGCTACGACAAACTTAATACTGAAGAACGAAAATTAGCAAAACGTATATATGGTCAAGGTACTGATTTTGTTGAAAATATGCAAATGCTTGAAGATGCTGGTATTACAGAAACAAGAATTTATGTTTTAAATCCTCAGTATGTTCAAGAACATGCAAAAAAAAATGCAGTGGTGCGGGCTTCGTGGCTGTATGATTTCTATGACTACTCTAGCTTCAACGCGGATGATCGTAGCATCGACATCGATGGCCGTCTGCGTGGGGTACGTCGTGAAGTCTCCGAAGGCGACGTCGCAAAAAATGGGCAAGTTCCATCGGCTCCATCCGCTCCACAGGAAATAAAATACCCTACAGTAGAAGATATTTTATCTACTGCAAGACAATATGTTCCTGAATGTGCTTGGGATAATTTTCAAACAGACGTTCGAAACTTATATAAACAATAATTCTTTCTTTTTAGTTTGTCTCAGCACTCCG
>JACPNA010000005.1 GCA_016185725.1 Candidatus Woesearchaeota archaeon
TATTTATTCTAATTTTGATGAGATAAACAGTCTTATTTTAACTAAAAATGCGGTAGAAACATAGCAAAATAGAAGAAAAATAACGAACTGTCAATTGAGTTTTCTTATTGAATTAGTTAGCAAGCTGTCAAACTTGGGTTTAAATGAAGAATATTTTTAATTATCTCTTGATACGTTTCCCAGGCAGTTTTACCGGTTTTAATTATCTTGGAAACGAAGTTGAAGGAGATGTTATGCAAGCCGTTATCAGCAGGTGTTTCAGTGATGATGCAATGGGAAAGGTTAGCGATGTTGTGTTCTTTGATAATCTCCATCCACGCGAGGGAGAAGGCGTAGGCTTTGGCTTCTTCATCATGAGGATTGCTTAATGCCGGGGTGAGGATGTGACCTAACTCATGGCCGATGGTGAGAAGAACCCGGGGAAGAGTGTCGTTGAGAATGAAAATTTCTGAGAGTAAGCCTTGTTGAGAGCGATTGATGGATAAACCTACGGTGTTAGGGGAAGGGGTGAGTTTTTGAAATTTTTGTTTATTTAAGATGCTTATTTTGATGTTTTTAGGCAATGGCTGCTGGAAGATTTTTTGGAATGTTTGTTCGACATATTCTTGAATTTCTTCGGCGGCGTTGACGAAGGTTGCGTGTCTGCTTGGTTTGAGGAAATCATTTGGTTGGAAAAGATATTCTGGTTGAATTTTGTTAGATAAATATACAGCATTATGGGAGTGGTAAGGAGTAGGAATAGGATTAATTAGCTCATTTAATGATGGCTTAGAAATATCGTGAAGGGTCGTAAAGAAATTTTGTTGTTGAGGAATATATTCTCTAGCAGAATGGGCAATATGTTCTAAAGGACTAGTAGGGGAAATATATGTGGGGTGATTAAATGAGATGGGCATATAAGGGTGGGACATTTGATACATGGTATGAGTCAAATGTTTTGTAAGGATTTAAGGTTATTGAGGGAAAGTGAGACAAAAAGGGCGTTATACGACATTTGAGAGTGTGCCTTTACGATAGAAAAAAGTGGGGCTGAATATAACGTCGCAATTGCTGTTAAGTGACCTGAGCGGAGATTTTTAACGAAGTATAAAAATCGGAGCGAAAGTGCAGCGCCCTCGAACGAAGTGAGGAGTTTGAAAACCTGCTAAGAATCTAGTTGTTACCGGAGTTTTTTCTTACTTTGAGAGGATTAGATTACTGCAGAGCAGAGTAAAATTAGTAGGTGGGGCGCTATTGTTATTAGTTTGGCTCTAAATATCTACGAATTACTGCGGAACAAAGAACTCTAATTTCACCTACACTATAATAATCACCAACTACAGATCCACCAACTCTTAACCTCTGTGAATCTTCTATTAGTTGATCCTGAAAAGCATTATGTATATCTCTAAATTGAATTGCCAGACTTCGCGCTTTATTTTCATCACCAACAGCATCAATAAATTCTTGTGCAATTCGTTTATACTCTTTTTTTTCCTCGTCCTGTACCGCTTGCCTTGTTCCAAAAGTTCTCCCTTTGTATGTCCTTGGAATAGAACCAAAAAAACTCAAAGATTCTTTAGGTCCTTCTTTCAATGCAGAAATAACTGCTTCAGCCGAATTGTTGTATGGACATTCGGTTCCATGTGAAATAACCAGAAAATCATTCCATAATTTATCCAAATATTTCTTATCTTCTCTAAAATTTTTAGAAAATGCTTCATAGACTACTATACTTGGTAAACCTAACCTTTTTGTAGTTCTTGTACCACGACTATTTATTCCATGTGTTATTCTCCAATATCCTTCTAATTCATTAGTAATTTGTTCCATTTGCTCTAAATCAAGAAGTCCCGCATCATAATCGTTTTCCCTTAAATCTGAAGTAAACTTTCTAAAATCCATCGCTTTTAATCCTTCAAGATTATTTGAGATAATACCCACTAAAGCAGACTCTCTTTGTCCCGCAATTTCTCTTACTTTATCCTCTGCTACGATTGTGGCCATATCCCAATAGAAAGCTTGTTTCTTTATAAGCTTTTCTAATTTTACCACTTATTAGTTAATACCTAAATTAGAAACATTTATATAATTCCACTTATGTGGAACAATCATTCCTAAAAATTGGAAATTACGGGGTCACGAGAAAATGCTAACCAAAGAACACACACTATTGGAACCATTTACAAAAGAAGCATGGAAGAAGTTTACATTTAAAGAGATTAAGAAACTTTCCCATAATAAATCGGATAACTATGTTCACACTGTCCTTAAGCGTTTTGTCGCATCAGAAATTCTTCATGAAGAAAGAATAGGAAATAATCTCGTTTACTCATTAAGTAAGAAGATATCCTCATTGAACACTATTGGTTTTATAGTTGAGTACAACGCCAACAATGCCCAACATATTCCCCATAAAAATATCCAAAAACTAATCAACAAGCTTAAAACAGCATTTTATATTTTTATCGTTACAGGGAGTTACGCTAAAGCCAAGCAAAAAGAAATCTCTGATTTGGATATAGTCATAATTTGTGATAATAAACAAGAACCAAATGCTATTCTTTCTCAAATAAAATTAGAATCTGAATTAATGGTTCCAGAAATTCATCCCTACGTATTCACACAAGAGCAGTTTTACCAAATGCTTACAACTAAAGAAGAGAATTATGGGAAAGAAATTGCTAGGAACAATTTAATAATAACAGGAGGAAAACCCTATTATTCAATATTAATGGAGGCGATTGACCATGGATTCAACGGCTAAAATTTATTTGCAAAGAGCACTTAACGAAATAAGTGCTGCTAAATTGTTATTTGTGATATCCAATAATCCTACAAAGAAGCAAGAATTCCAAATTGAAGAAGAAACAACATTTTACAGTTCTGTAATTTCTCATTCTTATTATGCTATCTTTTATGGGGCAAAAGCAATTCTTTTCGTAAAAAACATTAAAACTGAAATGCCGGACGTTCATAAAAAGACATACGAAGCATTTGACGAACATTTTGTAAAAACAGGAATTCTCGATATGGAGATCCTCAAGATTTATCAAAAAATGATTGTCAGAGCGGACGAACTCTTGCAGATATTCAAAGATGAAAAATGGAAACGAGGGCATTTTACCTATCAAACTATTCCTCAAGCAAATAAAGAACCTGCGGAACAATCTATCCAAAATGCAGTAACTTTTATCAAAAACATTAAACTGATTCTAGAAAAATAGCGCCCCACCCCGTTCATTCAAAGTAAGAAAAAATTTTGTTTAGCATACGTTATCCAAAGTTTTAATGTTGTATCTTCTAGTTTTCGTGGATAGCTAAACGAAGGCAACAACGTTAAAGATTCTCGGTTATTGTATCAGCGAGAAAGACAGGTTTTCAAATTTCGCCTAACATCTAATTACCCGAGTTATCTTTATAAATAAACCTCCTTTTAACTATTCTAATGGGCAAAAAGAAAATACTCGAAGAACCAAAAAAACAACCAACTACAGATAATACTCCTTTCCCTGCTCATTATAAAAAAATTTCTATCCAACCAGAACTCAACCTCGCCTTAGTTGGTCATGTTGATCATGGCAAAACCACCTTAACCGAACGTCTATCCGGCAAATGGACTGACACCCATTCCGAAGAAATGAAAAAAGGGATTACCATCCGCCTTGGCTATGCTGACTTTACCATTTATAAATGTGATAAATGTAACTTTTATACGACAAAAGAAAAATGTTTAAAGTGCAATTCCCCTGCAGTCCCCTTAAGAAAAATATCTTTGGTTGACGCTCCTGGCCACGAATCGTTAATGGCCACCATGCTTTCTGGAGCCGCTATCGTCGACGGTGCTTTATTATTGGTAGCCGCGAATGAAAAATGTCCTCAGCCACAGACAAAAGAACATTTGATGGCCTTGCAAATTTCCGGCATTAAAAACGTAATTTTAGTGCAAAACAAAATCGATCTTGTCTCTAAAGAAGAAGCTTTAGAAAATTATAAAGAAATTCGTGCTTTCTTATCTAATACAGAATACAAAGATATACCAGTCATTCCTATTTCCGCAAGAGCTAATTCTAATATTGATATGCTGCTAAAAACAATTCAAGAAAAGATTCCTACACCTAATCGCCATGTGGATAAAGAACCATTAATGTTAGTTGCTCGTTCCTTTGATGTTAATAAACCCGGCACTAAACCGCAGAATTTAATTGGTGGTGTTCTTGGCGGCACCGTAAAACAAGGCAAATTTTCTCTTAGACAAGAAATAGAAATCGCTCCTGGTTATATGGTAGAAGAAAAAAACAAAAAAATATGGAAAACTCTTAAAACCACCATCACTCAAATCTTTTCTGGAGGTTCTCCTGTTCCTGAAATTCTTCCTGGTGGTAGCATGGCCATTTCCACCACTTTAGATCCTAACATTGTAAAATCCGATTCTTTGACCGGCTCATTAGTAGGTCTTCCGGGAAAACTTCCTCCCATCCATAACCAAATAACTATTGATACCTATTTATTAGAACGCGTTGTTGGCGCAAAAGAAGAAACCGAAGTCAAACCCCTTGCCCGTGCCGAAGTATTAATGCTTAACGTTAATTCCGCTGCAACCGTTGGTGTCGTTGTCGATCCATCAAAGAAAAATACTACCTGCGTCTTAAAAAAACCCATTTGCGCCAATCCTGGTGATAGGATAACCATCTCCAGAAGAGTTGGAGACAGATTTAGATTAATCGGGTATGGTATTTTGAAATAAGACTTACATTCTTTTTTAAATCTCACCATAATCTAATGAACGACACAATTTAATGATTTACTTATGTCGCTCATTAATTATAACAATTTTTATAAATACTTTCTTCTTACTAATGTAAAAAGAGGTTATTATATGAGTGAATCTTACATTAAAGAAGTTAACGTTCTGAAAGGTCCAATCTTTAAACTTCTCAAAAAAGAAGGGTATCAAGCAGTCGATATGCATTATCACTCCTGTTTTAGTGTTGACGGGCTTTCTAAAATTCCTCCCATTCTTAAAAAATGTGAAACGGAAGGCATAGGTACTTCTTTTACTGATCATAACCATATTGGTGGAACTATCCAAGCATGTAAATTAGCAAAGAACAAAGTGTTTGTTATTCCAGGGATAGAATTAACGTGTCATAATGGGGTGCATATTTTATTGCATTTTTCTAAACTCAACGAATATCTTCATTTTTATAATAAAGAAATGAAACAAAAACTAGTAAAAAATCCTTGGTTTTTAGATATCAATCACAACGAAGTCGTAGACACCGCCTCCAATTATAACTGTTTGATTACAGCTCCGCATCCATTTGGTCCTGGTGCCATTGGTATACAAAAATTTCCCCTAAATTATTCAACTCTCAAAAAAATCCATGCTGTAGAAGTTATTAATGGCTGTTGCGAAGGCCAGATGAATTCTAAAGCTCTTGCCTGGGCTAAGTCCCTTCATAAAGGTTTCACTGGTGGATCCGACGGGCACTGTCTTGCTGAGCATGGCACAGCTTTTACAATTTGTCATGCCGAAACCGTTGAAGAATTTTTAGAACAAATAAGAAAAAATAAATCTCTTGTAATCGGCAAAGAAGAAAAGATTCTTGATGATGCTATTCATTCCCTAGAAAAATTTATGAGAGAAGAAGAAAAAGCCCCGTCAAAACAATTAGAGCATATGTGGATTGATCGTGGTCTTTTAGAATGGAATTATCTTAAAGAAAAAATCAAATCAAGTCATTTTCTCCCTCATTTTAATTCTCATCATCAAGAACTTGATAAACATAAGCTATCTCAACATCGACATACAAAACATTTAGTGAAATAACTCGCACAAATATAGCAAATGTGGAGAATATTCAAATGTTTTTATACACATTTGCTCTTAGTTATTATGAATAAATATTCGGAAACTATTCACGATAACTATAATATGAGTTTTCCACAGTGTATAGTTCCACTGGTGCAAGACAGGATAGTTTTCCTGTCTGCACAGAAATGAAGTAGTTTCTTCATTTCTTGTGGCGTAGCCACAACAATCTTCACTTCGATCGGAAAACTCATGGTCGGAAAACCGCCCCGAGCGAAGCGAGCATGCCACTGGTGATCGCCTACGGGCTCAACACCAGTGGTGGGCAGTTTTCCTTGACTTTCTAACCCATTTTTTTTCAACTAAACAGCCACCTCTCTATCTTCCTTAATACCCGAATATACATCGGCGCCTTCAACGCCCCAAATACTATAGAATACGGCTCAACTAGAATTCTTTCCGTAATCCCCGCTAAATACGCTCCAAACATATCCGTGCCAATCCTGTCCCCAATAACCATCACATTTTCCGGTTTAACTTTTTCTCTGGAAAACAAATCAAAATATCCCTTTGGGCTAGGCTTATTCGTAAACCGTCCATAGACTACCTTAACCCCTTTTAACAGCATCTTCAAATCCTTTCTCTGTTGTAAAGTCATGTTGGAAAATAACGCCATCCTAACTCCCTTTACATCTAACTGTTTCAAAAACTCAATAGTTTTTTTTGGCATCACATCCAAATGCCCTCGTAACGTATCATCCACATCCAAAATAATAATCTTAATTTTCTTATCTAATCTCCTGCAATCTAAATCATAAATACTCTTCATCCTCTGCGTAAACAATCTTTTCTTCCATGCTTCAGCATTAAAATACAACTTAAGATACAATCTTACATCCATCATGTTATCACACCTATCTCTTTATATATAGTTAAAGCACTAAATAATCGAACATCTACTGCTTTAACTATATTGAAGGCAATAACTATTAAGTTTAATTATTTATTGCCTTCAGTATATAAAAAGTGACCCTGCCGCGACTTTCAGTAAACAACTATTTGTCAGCGTTTGAACGCGGGACCTCTGCTTAACTTCTGGTGCAAATTGAATAGATCGCACCCCTATAAGAGCAGCGCTCTACCAGGCTAAGCTACAGGGTCATAATCTACTCAAAACGAGAGTTATTTAAAAGATTTTCTTAATCTAGGTGGCATTTATAAATCATAAACATTAATTTCACTTCCTTTATAAATAAACCCCCAAACTAACTTAACTCTACTTCCCAATTACAACAAAGATATATAAAGCAAAAAAATAAACCAATCAAATACAAGAAAGCCTATAGAGGTGACGCGATGAACATAAATTACGTAAAAAAATTGATGGAACGTAAAAAAACCTCTCAAAAAGGCGAAAATGGTTCTGTTTTAATCATTGGTGGTTCTGAAGATTATGTTGGCTCTTTAACCCTGGCTGGTCTAGCTGCCTTAAGGGCCGGCTGTGATATCGTAACCGTAGCTTCTTCGGAAAAAGTTGCTTGGGCTGTAAATAAGTATAATCCAGATTTAATCTCTTATAAGATGAAAGGAGACACTTTTAGCGTAAAAAATGCTAAAGAAATGGTTAAGTATGCTGAACGTTTTGATGCCGTTCTTGTTGGTAATGGCATGACCCGTAAGGGAGACAAATTTGTTCATTATTTCATTCGTAAATCCCTTAAACCAAAAGTGATTGATGGCGAAATTTTAAAATCATTATCATTTAAAGAATTTAGCAATTCTATTTTAACCCTTAACGAAAAAGAGTTGGAAATCATGTTGATTAACAGCAGCAAAGAATTTTTATTGCCAAAATTACGCGAAAGTAACGCCAAAGAAAAAGCCGAAATCCTTCAAGGCAATCTACGTTACTTCTTACAGAACGATAACGTTTTATTAGTTAAAGGTCCGACCGATATTATCATCTCCAAAAATAAAATTGCTTATAATCGTACTGGTAATCAAGGCATGACTAAACAAGGCACTGGCGATGTTTTATCTGGTTTAGTAATCGGTTTTTTAGCAAAATCTAAAGATATGTTCAAAAGTTCGGTCGCCGCTTCATATATTAACGGTCTAGTCGGCGATTTATTATTAAAAAACAAAAAAGGCTACTGCTTTATCGCTTCCGACATCATAAACGATCTGGAAAAAGTTCATAAATTAAACAAAAAGAAATAGACAATCAAATTTTTATTACCCTGCAAATAATACAAACAATTAAAAAGAATTCTAAATTTACTACCTCCATGAAAACCCTTGACCTCAATCTGCACCGTAACAGCGTTAAAATCCTTCGTCAAACTCCCCATTCTCAGTTTGGCGTCGTTACCCTTGCTCCAGGTAAAGATATTTGGCCTGATGAAACCTCCTCAGGAGATCACATAATTCATATTATCGAAGGAAAAGCTCGCGTGGAAATAGGCAAAGAAAAATTTCTTATTTCTCAAGGCATGGTCCTGTTTGTCCCGCCCAGCATGCGTCATCACATCTTTAATATTGGTTCTTCCAATTTATTTTATGTGAATATATATTGTCCTCCCCTATACTAATATATAAACTTATAAAATATTAAACGAAGCTAAAATAGGCAGCAAAAAAAACAAAAATCCAATCCCTGCCGCTACCATTACAAACCAAATAGCAATATTCCAATCCCATATTTTCTTCCCATCAAACATAAAGAACGGGATCATATTAAACAATCCCAGCATAAAATTAACAAAAAATCCCACCTCTAAAATTTCGTACGGAAAAATTATTCTTAATATCAAAAAAATAATACCCAAACAATAATTAGTTAATGGTCCAACTAAACTGATAATCCCATTCTCCTTACGAGTAATCATACCGGCAATCATCACTGCTCCTGGCGCAATAAATGTAAATCCAAACAATAATGCCATAACTAAAGCAAATAATAACATCATCGTATCTGCTCTAAATTCCGCAGCACAACCATAATGTTGCGCCATAAACTTATGCGCCATCTCATGGAAGAGAAATCCAATCCCTACCGTAAATAAAGAACTAATCATATAAAAAATAAAATAATTAGAATATATCTTGCTTAATGATCCAACATAAAAAAAATTTATACCTAAATGTAATACTGTGAATATCAATGATATAACTAACCACGCCTTGCCAATATCCAGCAATTCCTTTTTGGAAGTATTAATCTTCCCAATTTTAATCTCTTTATTGATCATCATCTTCTGTATTTTTCCCTATCCTTTCTTCAATAATTTTCTTTAATGCTTGCGCCTCTTCCTCAACTTTAACCAAAACGTTCAAATCCCCAAAATTTTCTTCTGCGCAATCTCCACAATAATAATCAGAAGTATCTCTTATCCTATAAATAGCCTCCTCATTACAAATAATGCATTTTTTACCCATTACCTCTGCAAAACCCTTCCATCTTTAAAAAGATTTCTTCTAGGATAAACAACACCAGGAAAGCATTATATCCCTAAAATATGCTTTTTCCACCAGTGTGTTTCACTGGTGGTACACATCCACTAACACTTAAAGTGGAAAAAGCATGGTCAGAAAACCGACCCGAGCCCGCAGGCGAGCATGCCACCAGTCTATTGACTGGTGGTGGTCTGTTTAAATCTATGCAGAAATCTATGAACCTATTCTTAAGATGGTTAAGAAGAAGCTCAAGCTTACTGATAAACAATTAGATCAAAAAGCCAAAGAATTAGGTTTAGAAAAAAATAAGTTCAACCGTTGGGATACAGGCGATTTATGCCGAGAACTTAAGCTGTTAGAGGAATATTATAAAGTATTGGAAGACCAAATTCAAGTCCTGCCTGTTCTTCATGAACCCGTCATAAACTCCTTCTTAAGATTAAAAAAACAAAAGAAAACAATTGCAATAATTTCCAATTCTATGTTAAGAACAATCAAAGCCTATGTTAACAAATATAAACTTAATAAGTACGTAGATTTTATTTATTCCAGAGATGATGCTGGCTGTAAGAAAAATGAAGAAGTATATTGGAAAAATCTTATTAAAAAACAAAAACTAAAAATAGATGAATGTTTAGTTATTGGTGATGATCAAAAACAAGATATTGTTATACCGCAAAAATTAGGTTTTAAGACATTCTTAATTAAAAATTCCGCAGATTTGAACTCACTTTGAGAATAACCACTAGGAATAAATATTTTTTCTTTTTGAGAATATTCGGAAAAATGGAAAAAAATGACATTTTACCACATCTACCCCATTTAAAATCTCGCCTCTATATACACCACTTTTGCCGAATTTGCGTCATCAAAAAATATCTCACCTTTACATGTTCTAAAAAATTCAAATGCCGCTCCTTCATTTATCTTAATTTTTTTAGCATTAACATCTACCGCCGGAAATCCTCTTCCTTTCTGTTCAATTCCTATCACAAATCCCTTCTTACCTAACCACAAATGAAACTTGTGTGGTGCCCTAAACAAAGAATAATTCAAGCAATTCGCTCCTGTTTCCGATAAAAAATAAGCAACTTCGTCATTTGCATTATGCCGCAACCAATTATAC
>JACPNA010000020.1 GCA_016185725.1 Candidatus Woesearchaeota archaeon
ATCCGCAACTTTTTTATATTTAGAAGTTATTATTTCCATCTGTAGTTCACCTCGTCGTTAAAATGTTTTTGGTTAAACGTTTATCGACGTGAACTACTTTATATTTTTTATGAATTTAGAAGGAGGGTTTCATATTAGCCGTGTTAGTGGATGTGTACCACCAGTGAAACACACTGGTGGAAAAAGCATATTTTAGAACGGCGGAAAAATAAGCAGTATAATGAAATTCTTGCGCTAAAGCAGGGGGTTTTATACCCAGCGAAATTTCCTATAAGATATATTATTATTTCAAGAAAAATAATTTTGTTGCTTCATAGAGTATACCGAGAATGAACAGCACAATTAGGAGATAACTGAGGAGGTTATAATGACGCAAATTATATTCTGGTTTACGGTTAGATCTTTTTTTGGCACGATGATACATCAGAATAATAATTATGCCCTCAAGACCGCCAGCAAGAGTGCCGGTTAATCCTAAAATTGAGATAAAGGAGGTTATATTGAGAAGAGTAATAAGCAAAGGAATAGAGAAAGTTAAGAGTAAAGCGTATTTTTTAGAAAGATGGAAATCGAGTTCGTAGATGTCGAGAAGAACCGTGCCGAGAGCGAGGAACGAAGTGAACATGGCCAGAATGGCAAGGAGGTTAGCAAAAATTCCGAGTAGGGGATGAGAGTAGATACTTAAAGCAATAGTGGCAATGCGTTCGTTAGGAGTTAATACCGAAAAATTTTCTGCGCCAACAATGCCCACAACGATAAACGTAAACACGAGGTAGATCAGAATAGGAATTATTGATCCGATTATAAGAGCTTTTTTTAAGAGATGTTTATCTTTTCCCAATTCTTCTTGCAGTTCGGGAATGGCTGTAAAGCCCAGCGTGGCGAAAAGGATTACGCCATAGGGAAGGAATAGAAAGAGAGGATTGAACGTAGTAAGGTTATTGCTCTTAATTTTATCGTAAGAGAAAAGACCAAGGGCAATGACGACAATAATGAGGAGAGTTATTAAATACAGTTCAGCTTTGCCGGTGGCTTTAATTCCGCGAGAAATAATAAACGCAGCAAGGCAAAAAAAAATGATAGTATATATAATAGGCGAACCCACAGGGAAAATTGCATACATGGTTGCCCCCTCACCGATAAGATAGGCGGTGAGAGCACCGTAGAGGGAAATAAATAACGATACGCCAACTATTCTTTTACCGGTTGGACCAAGATATTTTTCAGCATAACCTGTTAGTTGATGCTGGCCTTTAGTTCGCAACACGATTTCACCAACAAACAAGTTGATGAAAAGAAAAGCAAGACCAAGAATAATTATTAATAGTAATCCGTAGAGAAGACCGGCTTTCGCCACAACATAAGGGATGCCCAGCATACCAGCCCCAATAATAGTGCCCATAAGAGTGGTGATGGCGATGAGTAATTTTTTATTGGCGAAGAAACCAGTATATTTCTTGGGTTGACCTCTTTTTTTGAACATGTTTTTAGATGATATTGTTGAGGTTTATAATGATTTTGTTAGAGAAAAACATGGGGACGCTGGGATTTTCATGGTAATATTATTTTGAACCCAGACCTAAGGCTTGCTTCAGGGGATTGTTTTTCATTGCTTTACTGCTCATTCTCCCAAATGCTGGAGGCCCCAATCCTGCCGGGTTAGACGACGTCCCCACAATTTATGTTAGGATTAGAGAATGTTTATTAATTTTATTGTTGGATTATGGGATTATTTTTGTTTTACATTATATTTTTATAGTATTAATTATAGTAAGCTCGTTATGATTGAATTAGATGGCAATTATGGGGAAGGGGGTGGAGCGTTAGTGAGAGTAGCGTTAGCACTTTCGACATTAATGGGAAAAGAGTTTAAAGTCACAAATATCCGAGCAGGAAGAGAACAGGGGGGGTTGAAAGCACAGCATCTTACGGCGATTAAGGCGTTGAAAGAGATTACTGGTGCAGAAACAAATGAAATTGATTTAGGTTCTACAGAGTTGTATTTTAAACCGGGTAAATTTAAGAGAGGTATGTATGAGATTGATATTGGAACAGCAGGCAGTATTACCTTATTGTTACAGGCGTTAATTTTACCAGCACTGTTTGCTTCTGCAAAAGTTACATTGAAAATAAAAGGAGGAACGTGCGGGAAATGGCAAGCTTCGGTGGATTATTTACAGTTAGTGTTGCTGCCACAATTGCAGCGATTTGCGGGGAGGATAGAATTAAAAATTTTGAAGCGAGGGTATTACCCTGCAGGTGGCGGCGAAGTGGTGGTAGAGATAAGCCCAAAATATAGTATCACCAAATTCGTAAATCTAGAAACTTTTTTAGAAGAGATTAAATTCAAAGTGCAAAAAATTGATTTGGTCAATAAAGGCAGATTAGAGCAGATAAGAGGGGTAGTAAATGTTTCTGTAGAATTGGCAGATAGAGATATTGCAGAAAGAATTGTAAGAGCTACAGAAAGCGCATTAAAAAAATATGGGGTGCCAATACAAATTAGAGTAGATTATGGGAAAAGTCAAAGTATCGGGGGAGAAATTTTATTATATGCAATTTATAGTAATAACGGTAAAATTGATTTTACTAATCCAATTATTGTAGGTGCAGATGTATTATTAGATAAAAGCAAGAGTTCAGAAGAAATCGGCAAAGAAGCGGCAAAAAAATTAATATAGGAGATAGAAGGAGAAGGAGCGGTTGATATGCATTTGCAAGATCAATTAATACAATTTATGGCATTATTGCCTGGTTCGAAGATTAAAGCAAGGGGGGTTAGCGAGCATACCAAAACCAATATTTATGTTGCGGAAAAATTTCTGCCGGTAGGATTTAAAGTTGATGCAGGAGAAATTACTGTAGGGGAAAAGTGAGAGTTAGATTTATAAATAAGATAGTGATTTGATATTTTATGGAAGGAAAAATTTGTATTTCATGCAAGAAGAAAGTTGCTAATAATCCAGGAAGTGTGACTTTTAAATGTCCGAGTTGTACAAAATATGATATTGTACGGTGTACGTATTGCCGAACAAATGCGATTAAATATACTTGTCCTGGCTGCGGATTTATTGGACCAAATTAAAATGTTGTTCTTCAAGAGAATTGTGTGCGGGGTATAATATGGCAAAGGCGGTTATTACGTTTAAAATTATGCCGGAGTCGCCGGATGTGGATTTAGGACCGATAAAGAAGGAGGCATTACGTATTGGAAGAGAAGGCGGAGCTATTGGAGAAATGCAGATACAAGAAGAGCCGATAGCGTTTGGATTGAAGGCGGTGCTTGTTTTAGGAATGTATAATGTTGAAGGCAGCGACTTTGACGCGATTGCAGAGAAAATGAGTATAATTGAGAAGGTGCAAAGCGCAGAAGTGGCAAAGATGGATTTGGCGCTGGGTTAAATGTCAAAGAAAACCGACCACCACCAGTCAATAGACTGGTGGCATGCTCGCCTGCGGGCTCGGGTCGGTTTTCTGACCATGCTTTTTCCACTTTAAGTGTTAGTGGATGTGTACCACCAGTGAAACACACTGGTGGAAAAATTATTCTATATTTAAAAAATAGGGATAGTATGTTTAGTCGTATTCTTGCTATGGTGTGTGTAATACAACAAGAAACAGAAAGCACGATTTTTTTATCAGATAATACTACAAATAAGGAGGTACCTCTAATGAAATTGACAAGTACAGCGTTTAAGGATAAGGCGATCATTCCCGGTGTGTATACGTGTGATGGAAAGAATATAAATCCGCCATTGCAGATTTCGGATATTCCAGCGAAGGCAAAGAGTTTAGTGTTGTTGATGGATGATCCAGATATCCCGGAAATGGCGAAGAAAAATTTTAATGTGAATGTGTGGGATCATTGGGTGGTGTTTAATATGCCACCAACGATTACAGAGATAAAGGAAGGAGAAATACCAGAGGGAGTTATGGGCCGAAATACACGCGGGAATAATACGTATAGTGGACCTTGCCCGCCAGATAGAGAACATCGGTATTTTTTCAAGTTGTATGCGTTGGATACCTGGCTAGATTTGAAGGAAGGAGTGTCAAAGAAAGAAGTTGAGGGGGCGATGAAGGGACATATTATTGAGAAAACGGAGTTGATGGGAAGATACGAACGTGTGAAGTGAAAGTGATGATTATAAGAAATGAAAATATAAATAAAAAGAAAATTAGCCGAAAACTTGTTTAAACCAGTTTAACATTTTTTCGAGGAAACTATTCGTTTCTTTTAATTGTGCACTGATGTCAATACATTTTCCATTACTACATTGATTGCTGGCACATTCATAATTATTTTGACATGACGCATCAATATCCTGCTGTAGTTTCAAAATTCCATCGATATTACAAAAATTAGCCATGCTATCTTGAACTAATCTTGTTCCGTAGGGCAAACAGTTGCCACCAATTTTACAACCAGTACATTTTTCTTCTTTTGGTGCTTCTATTGTTGGTGTTGGCGTAGTTAATTGTTGTTTTTCTTTTAAAGTATTTGTTGCTGGTTTAATTTCAATTGGTTTAGATGATTCAGTTACAATTGGTTCGGTTAAACTACCGGTTACTATCAATTCCTTGCCTTGCAAATTATATTTTTTATAATTTTGTAACACTTTAGCTACTTTTCTAGTATCTTCTGGAGAATGTCCTGTTACTATCATTTGAACATACCCATTATTTTCTAAAAGTTTGATCATGCCTTCTCCTTCTTTTAATGATTCGCCAGCACCGTTAAATAAAATGTTAGTTATATCATTATCACTAGATTTTCCTATAACTACGAGATTTGTGTGTAAGGGATCATTTATTTCGCTGTCTAATTTAGCAATATCCACAAGAGTATATCCTGAATTGGTTAATCCGGCAGCGATATCTGTCATAGCCAAATTGTCAGTAGATGGTGATTTACTACCAACGACAAAATAAGCATTTGATTTTCCTTTTTCAATCAAAAAATTAGGATAATTGGATAAATCTGAGGGGGTGGTTATTGGCGTGGTTACAATTTCTGGCGATATTGTTTTCGTGCTAACTTTGATGCCTTTTTCACCGTTTAAACAAAATGAAACAGAATGGATACCGCCAGCATAGTATTGAGAGATAATATTCTGAATACTTAAGGTTACACCAAAAGGTAATTGATAACTTGCGCCTTCTATTAAATTTTCACTTTGTTGGCCGTTGATGGATAATTTTACTTGATTTTCTCCAATCTGCGGATTTGATTCAATGATGAATGGAACTATTTCATACGTCTTTTTCAGGCTTGTAGGAGTAGTTACACTTTTTATTTTATAATCTGCAGTATGGGGATCGGAAACACTTTCAAAAGGATATGTTTTGCCATTTAGAAGAATGGAAAACGTAGCTTTACTATCTTGTACTTCAACGTTACTTGTGATAATATTACCACTAGTCTTATCTAATAATTTAATAAGAGGCGATGGTTTGACGGTGCTATCAGCCCCTTTATACATTACAGTATTCCCATCAAGAATAAAGATATCATTCTTACTGATTTCTGAAACGATTACTGTTTCTGCTTCTCCCATTTTGTAAGTTCCAAGTTCTCCTTTTAAAAGAGTATTAGTTGATTTACAGACCAATGGGCTATCTTTTTTTTCTTGTGATTTAACTGGGATTGTTCCGGTGCTGGTAAGCGAAAAAGTAGCTTGATTAATTACCCCAGGATAATTTTGATTGACAATATCAGTTATGGTTATGATGCCACCATCAGATAAAATGTAACTTTCGCTCACTTTAAGTTTAGAAGTTGGTTCGTTATTCACAGTGAACTTTGCTTCATTATTGTCCACATAATTTAGTGTTATACTATAGGGAATATTTCCAAGAGTATATATTTTATTTTCTCCTTCTAGTAAAGTGTTAGTTGAAGTTGTTTCTGCTAAAATATTTATACTTAACACAATCATGATTATTACGCTTAGTAAAATGTTTTTTTTCATTTTTAACCTCGTTCTGTTTTGTTCTTATTTTGTATCAAAGCAAAAATCTGCTTGGTAAATACCGCCGGCAAATGGTTGGTACTGTGTTTTTGTCACTACTCATTTTTGATTGTTTAATCAGGGAATAAAATCCCAATTAGTTACTTTACTAAACATCCAATTCCATCGTTTGTAATACGTGCATTGTAGCAGTCTTTGAATTCTGAGCTTCCTTCCGCGAGGGCTTTGGCGGCTTTTCGCACATAATCAGCGGAACTTCCGGTAACGAAGAGGAAGGTTAGGTCGCCTGATTTATAACCAAAAATTCTTCCCTCGTTGTTGAAGGTTTCGTTGCATGAGCCACCACATACTTTAAGTGCTTGTCCAGTAAAATAGTTGTTACAAGGCGTTCCAATATAAATTTTATTCTTTCCTAAGTTTTTCTTGTTTTGAAGATTCATCAGTTCTGAGTCTAAAACTGTTGAACCAACAACAACTTCTATTCCTTGTTTTACCAATGCTGAACTTATGTCCGAAACAGCCAACATTTCTTTTGATTCTGCTTTTTCTCCGAGAACAAAAAGCCCTTCAAATTTATTATTAACTACGAACGGTTTTGGATAATTGCCTATTTTATATTCTTCGAAAAGAAGTTCACAACCGGTATTTGTTTCTTGGGTTGTGCTATCTTGGTTCTGATGGTCTAGTCTATTCTTTACAGGATATCCCAGTCTGCCGTTATCTGTATACACTCCCGCATCAACAGAGCTAATGAGGGGTGATGTAAATTCAGAAGTACATCCCATCATATTTACTAATGCACCAAGCGCCACATATTTTCTTAATTTCATTTTAGTTGTCATTTTTTCTCCAGACATCCTCAAACCAGGGGTTTCAGAAAGCGGAACAATATAAATAAGCTTGGCGGAACATAGCGGAACAAAGGGTTATTGCTCTAAAAACCAAGCCGTCAGTTTAACTTTTCGTATTTTGCCTTCTTTGGTTGTTTCTACAATGTTTTTCTGTTCTAAAGAGCGTAAATTTCTGAATAAGGAACTTTTTGAAAGACCTGTTTGGTAGTGGATTTTAGAAAAGTAAATTGGTTCTGTTTGGTTTTGTAAGAAGGCAACAATTTTTTGTTCATTAATTCTTAAGGTCTTAAAAATATCTGCGGTACGAGTGCTTGTTTTCTGGATTGTTTTTTCTTTTTTTTGTTTTATTGTTTTTGTCTTTTTATTGATAGTACTTAATGATTTTTTTCTGAAATAGTGATAATATAAACTTAATCCGATGACAAAGAGTAAAATTCCAAAAAAAAGCAAGACAAATAGGGGGGAATAATTTTGAGATTGTGAAGTTATTAATCGTGTATCTAATTTTATTTCAAGATATTGTTTTGATCCTTGTTTAATTGTAATCTCTTTAATTCCTAAACTATCTTTGTAACTACTATAAATTTTACACTCTCCTAGGGGGACATACTCTAAGGAAAAAGAACCAAATTTATCCGTTTTCTTGGGAAAATTGACACCTAAGGCATTATTACAATCAAAGTTAAGATTGGCTTCGGAGAGGGCTATATCTACTTTGTCTTTTACAAAACCACTTAAACTTCCTACAGGATAAAGATAAATAACTTTGATAAGTTTATTTTCTAAGGATAGGACTGTTTCACCATAATAATCGTTGCCCGGGGTGGTAGGATTATTTACAATTATTTTTAGATGGTGATCTCCTTCAGACATTTTTAGGTTGAGATTTTGATTTTTTTCTAGGTAGTAATTAGTAATTTCTCCATTATTATCTAAACTTAGAAAGGCATTTTGAATTGGTTCTTGGGTGATGGCATCGGCAAAAGTTAGAATTACGTTAGTAGTATCATTTTGGGCAAAAGAAAGGGGAATGGTTAGTATTAGTACGATAAAGCATATTCTCGGGAACATAGAGGAAGTATTATGTTTATGTTTATAAAATTTAGTAGAAATGATGTTCTCATTGGGGGGGGGGCAACTCGTCTTTAAATAGAGGAATAACTTTCTAGAATAAAAAATACAGTAAGAGGTGTAATAAATGAAAAAAATAATTTTAGGTTTGTTAGCAATGTTAGGAATAATGTTATTGGTAGTGAGTTGTAGCGGACCAGTGGCGGGAGAGGCTACGGCATCTAAAGTTTGTGATGGAGATCAATTTATTTTGAAGTTGGATGTACCAGTCACTGTTAATTATGGAACAGGATTACAGTCAAAAGTTTATGCATATAAATTGGATTATATAACTAGTACACAAGCAAAGTTAACGGTAAATAATGAGGTGACTAACAAAATAGAAGTAGGAAAATCTTACACACTAAAAGATGGAACAGGAGTAAGTATTGTGAGGATATTTGGAAGTTCTGCAAGAGTGTGTGTGAATTATAAATAATTAGTATTTTATTTTTTTATTTCTTGAATTATTTCTTTTATTGACTTTTCTGTTTTGATGCCGTTAGGCGAGAAATGGGTGTGAACGGCAGGAAGTTGTTTAAGGAATGGTTCGATTCTGGGAGGGTTGATTTTTAGTTTTCTCGCGATTTCATGCAAGTCGTAAAAGCCGAGAATATCTTTAGTTGATTCTTCTTGGAGAAGGTTAAGAAATTTTTGTTCTTGGGGGAAGGGATTGTTTTTATTCATTGTGGTAATTAGTTTTTGGTTGTGGAGTTTGCCTGTCCAGAGGGGACCGGCGAATTGAAATTCTTGTTTACAATCGCATGTTTCTTTGTTGTGTATTGATGATGTATAGTTTAAACAATTGGGACAGAATAAGAAGTATTGATGTTGTTTTACAAGGGCATCACAGCGTTCTTTACCTTTTTCGGATTGAAAATAAATGCGAAAGTAATGGTCTTTGTGATAGCTAAGGATAGGCGTCAATGCTTTGTCAAATTGAATGCCTTGCAATTGTACTTTGCGGATGAGAATTCGTAAGCCAAGTTCGTGCATAAGATAATTTTTCATTGAAGTTGCCCAATATTTGCGTTTAGTTACAGAGGGATAAGTTCCGGTTAAGGCGGCGGTATCTGTTGCTGTAATCGCAAGAATACCATGGCGGGAAATTCGAGCAACTGCGGCAGGGAGAAAAGGATTAGGCGAGCCGAAGGGATCAATGTCAATATAATCAAAGCCTTTGCTTTGATTTAAGAAAAGTGATGCTTCTTGATTATGAAGAAATAAATTAGTTGGTTTTTTTATTTTGTTTAAGGTTAAATAATTTTGAATGGTTTTAGAAAAGTTTTCTTTGTTATCGTTGATGTGTAGTTCAGTAATTTTATCTTTGGTTAGCTCGTTGAGAAAACGTAATGATCTTATACCGGAACCGGCTAGAGGATCGGCTAGTTTCATATTTTTGTTAGGGAGGGAATTGAGGAGAAGGATAGAGATATTACGATTAGCTATCATTAAAGGATTATAAAAAATATCCATTTTGGCATTGACATTACCTTTAGGTAAGTCGATGTTAAGATTAATGGAATGTTCTGAAATGAGGGACATGTTGACAATAATTGAAGAAAGGTTTAAAAAAACTTTGATCGATTTTAGAGATATGGCTCTCCGCAAAGTTTTATTGACAATTGTTGGACATGTTGATCATGGAAAGACTTCGTTGTTAGATAAGATTAGAAGTTCTACGGTGGCAGCAGGAGAAGCGGGGGCAATTACCCAAGCGATTGGTGTTTCAATTATTCCCATTGAAGTTATTAAGAAAATATGCGGGTCGTTGATGAATGTGTTTCAAGGTAAAGTTACCATGCAAGGTTTATTGGCTATTGATACGCCGGGTCATGCTGCATTTACTTCGTTGCGGAAAAGAGGGGGGTCATTGGCGGATATTGCGGTACTTGTTATTGATATTAATGAAGGATTTAAACCACAAACTTTAGAATCTATTGAGATCTTGAGAGCGAATAAAGTTCCGTTTATTGTCGCTGCGAATAAGATTGATTTAATTGACGGCTGGCAGTATGATGAGAAGAAATTTTTAATGGATAATATTAATGGGCTTGATTACAAAATACAAGGTTTATTTGAGCAGAAGATGTATGAATTGGTAGGGAAATTTCAAGAATTAGGGGTGGAGGCGGAAAGATTTGATAGGGTAGGCGATTATACTAAACAGTTAGCTATTGTGCCGGTTTCTGCACGAACGGGGCAAGGTGTTCCTGAATTGCTATTAGTCTTAACTGCATTAGCACAGAAATATTTAGAAAAGCAATTAACAATTGAAGTTAAAGGAAATGCGAAAGGAACTATTCTAGAAGTGAAAGAAGAAAAAGGTTTAGGTACAACGATTGATGTTATTATATACAATGGAAGTTTGAAGGTTAATGATTATTTGGTTATTGGGGGTATAGATGGACCAATTGTGGTTAAGATTAGAGCTTTACTCGAGCCGGTAGCATTGGCAGAAATGAGAGATAAAAAAGGTAAATTTCAGAATGTAAAAGAAGTATTTGCGGCTACAGGAGTTAAAATCTCAGCGCCGGGATTGGAAAAGGCTATTGCGGGTATGCCGATAAGAGGTTGCAGCGGTAAGGCTGAAGAAATGGAATTGCTTAAAAAAGAAGTGCAAGAAGAAATTTCTTCGGTAGTGATAGAAGATAGTGAAGAATTAGGAGTAATAATCAAAGCGGATACTATTGGTGGGCTGGAAGCGTTAAGAAATTTATTACAAGAAAGACAGGTACCAATTGCTTCATCCTCCTTAGGGGAGATTACGAAAAAAGATTTGGGGAAATTAGAGATGGTTAGAGAGAAGGATGAATTCTTTGGAGTAATATTAGGTTTTAATGTTCGTGTTCCTGCGGAAATTGAAGAGATGCGGAAGACGAAAAATTTGAAAATTTTTACTAATGAGGTTATTTACAAAACTATTGAAGATTATGAGAAATTCAGAGAGGGATTAAAGAAAGAGATAGAGTTACGTGAGCTTAATAATTTAGTTAGGCCATGCAAATTTACGATTTTGAAAGGGTATGTGTTCCGACAGAATAACCCGGCAATTGTTGGTGTAGAAATTGAGATTGGCAGGATTAAATCAGGAGATCCAGTGATGAATGGGGAAGGCAAACGGTTAACGCAAGTTAAAGCTATGGAAGAAAAACAAGAATCGTTAACTATAGCAGAGCAAGGTAAACAAATTGCGATGTCGTTAGATAATGTTACGGTGGGCAGACAGATTCATGAAGGAGATTTCTTATACACCGATATTCCAGAAGATGATTTTAAGAAGTTGAAGGAATTAAAGAAACATCTTTCTAAAAATGAGGTGGAGGTTCTTAAAGAAATTGCAGAGATTAAACGCCGTAATAATCCGGTGTGGGGCGTGGGTTGATGAATTCTAAAAAGAGAAATTTGATTACGAAAGAACTTAAAGAAGGATATATTGTTAATGCCAAAATAGATAGAATAATGAATAAAAAATGGGAAAAAATTTCTGGAGATATTATTTATTAAGGTGAATATATGCAACAATTAACTATACTTAATTCACGAGATGTGAAGAAAATAAGAGAGCTAGTTGTTAAGCAGTTTGGCTATTTCCCAGAGGAGGACTATGCGTTTCTTAAGGGAGAGAATGATAAGGTGTATATGGTGAATAAGGATGTAGCAAGGGTTGATTTGAAAAAGTTGATTGTAGATAGAATGGGGTTATATTTTGCGGAGTTGCGGGAAACGGAAGTGAGGTTAAGCAAGGAAGGAGCGCAATTATTAGGAAGAGAAGCTAGAGATAATAAGAAAGAGTTGAGAAATGTGGTTGATTTAAATCAACGAGAAGTTAAGGCTTATTTTGCGGGTGTTGATTTGGTCAAGGATTTGGGGGAGGAGAATAAGTTGGTATTATTGCAGTTTGGGAATGATGTGTTTGGCTGCGCTAAATATAAGGGGGGGAAAATCATTAATTTTATGCCAAAAATTCACCGAGGAGAAGTTATTTTATAATCCCCGTTTGCGATGGGTTTTAAGAGATAATAATACGCCGCTCCGGCGATTAAGGGAGAAAGTTTTGTTCTGGTACATATCCACTGTTGGGGGAATATTTGTTCCGGTGGCAGGGGATGATCAAAGACAAATATTTTGTATCCGCCATTGTGATGTTTTTTTCTCAATTTTTGTTGAGAATAGATAATATGAGAACGTTCAGGGTGTGCAACATCGCCTTGCTTATTGCGAATGTGATCTTCAAGAGTTTCGTAATGTATTTCTAAATGTAAATCATTAAGTTGAGGGATGATGGAATTCCAGCTCAAGTAATGGTGAACGGCTTTGTAGCCGGATTCTTTGGGTGTAGTAACGTAATCTTTTTCTTCGATTAAACGAAAACGAGGGTGAGAAAGAAGAGCATTTTTGGCGGCATAGCAAGATTCCTGTGTTGAGGTGACGATGTTTAAGGCGTAGATATCAGATACGGCAATACGATGAAGTTGGGTAGGGTGGTGAATACCGGAATATTCAACATTGGCAAGAAAGCGGGTGATTTTTTCAATAATACTCTCCACGCCTTTTGTTCGGCCTACAATATTAATAATAGGAGAGGTCTGATGAATGGAAAAATCACCATATTCTTCAATTAAACCAGAGAGGTCCAGATTATCAGAAACATAATTGGGAGCATGAACAATCTTTTTAGTGGCGAGCGGAATGGAAAAGAGAGAAAGAATGTCTTGTTCTATTACTAAGGAAAGATAGTGAGGATTACGTTCAACAATAATAATATGTTCGTCAGATACTTTGTGATTCGTGGTACTTCTAATTATATCCAGCAGTCGATGTGCGCGTTCTTGATTTACATTGGAGATTATGGATTTGGGCATTGTAATTACCTGATAGTAATGGAAAACACGAAAGATTTATAAATATTGTTATTATTTAATAGTAAAAACAAACATGAGGTTCGAATATGAATAAAAGATTATATTTTTTAATGACCGTACTCTTAGTGGTAACGGCTTTATTTACAAGCCGAGTTGTTGCGGATTTAGCGGAATCGCAACAAGCGTATGATACAGCGAGAAATCAATATAATGATCTGCGCGTAGAATATAATGAGGTGATAGAGAAGTATGATAGTGTTAGTGTTAGTGGGGATATTACTCAAGTTGAAAGTTTACAGTATGATTTTTGGGAAGTACAAAGTACGGCTAAGCACTTTGTAAGCTATAATTTAATGTATGCTGCTCAAGCGCAGAGTTCTTCAGATCCACAAGAGCAGACTCTGAGAACAGAATTTTTGGCATTAGGACATTTATTCGCACAAGTACAAGAAGATTCTTCTGCAAAGATAAATGAGTTGGAGCCGATTAGATTTCAATTACAATTATGGCAAGATTATCAGATATTAGCAGGGCAGATAGATACGGCAAAAACGAAGGGGTTATTATTGAATCATGATATTGGGAATGCAATGGCCGTGCCAGGAAATACGGTTAAGGTCTTAGAATTGAAAGAAATGTTGTTGCTCCAGGAAGCGGTGGTGAAGACATTAAAAACATCTGCTTCCAATGTGAATCATAAAGCCATTGCTATTAAGGATACAGCATTGCAAAAAAAATTAACGAACTTAGTGGATGCGATGGATGCTGAGCTGAAAACAATTACAGAAGTGAAGGTAAGTTTAGATAGTTATATCAGCATAGTTAATAATAATCCTGTATTGATAAGTATAGGCAATAAAAGTATTACTATCGGCGGTACGTTGAGTTTTACCGTAAGTGCATCGGATGCGGATAATGATACATTACAATTCACGATGGAAAATAAACCAACTACAGCCACGTTTGATAATAAAGTATTTAGCTGGACACCCACCGCTTCCGAAGCAGGGATCTATACAGTAACATTTAAAGTTGCGGATGGAAAAGGAGGGGAAGCAAAAGAAGCAGTAAAGATTACGGTTAGCGCAAACACTCCGTTAACTAAGCTGCAGGAAGCACAGCAAAAATTCAATAATTATCAAGATAAATTCGAAAGTTACAAAGATGATTATTTAAGCTATAAAAAAAATTACGATAACGCAGTAAAGAATAATGATTATAGCGATGTTAAAAAGTATACTCAAGAACTTAACGGTCTTGATGATGAAGTTAAGGATTTAATCAATGATTTAAAAGATTTGAAAGATGAAGCTGATTCCTTAACAGATGGGGATGTGTTGTATGATGATGTTAAAGATTTGCAAAAAGATGCAGAAATGTTACAAACAAAGATTAAAAAAATCTTTGATGGCGAACAGGTTAAAGAAAGTACATCACAAGCTAGCATGACTAGTAATGTTAAACCTTCTATTGAAAAACAGGTAGAAGTACAAAAATTGAGTACAATGCCTGGGGAGGGAGTTGCTAGAGAAGATGTTCAAGATGTTAACAATAGTAATGATTTAAGAGCAAAGGCACTGCTTATCGGCGGAATTGTTATATTAATGGCAGTGATTGTATTCTTGATGGCTGTGGTGATGTTTTAATTTTTTTTTGTTTGATTATTGTTTCTCTAATGATTATTAATAAATAGAGAAGAAGAAAAAACTAATTCAAAACGTCTTCAATAGGCTTTTTGCCTTTTAGTTGTTTGGCTTCTTTAACTTGAGCAACTAAGTCAACACCAGCGTCTTTGAGTTCTTTGATGTGCATTTGCATTAATTGTTCTACTATCTGCACGATGCGGAGCATTTCTTCGCGTTCTTTTGTTAAAGTTGCCAGGGATCCTTTATGGAAGCCGATTTTTTCTTCTTTAGACATTTCGGTATTTGATTCTTGTTTTGCCATAAGGGAGATAATTATAAGAATTATTTATTAAGGTTTTGGTTAATTTTGGACTTGGAAAGGAAAAGGTTTAAATTCTTAAAAAAAATTCTGTTTATAATGGGTTTGTTGGATAAGATACTGTTCTGGAAGAAGAGGGATGAGTTTGATTTTGAAGATATGGCTAATAAGCAAATGCCTTCCAGTGGTTTAACCATGCCTGAAGGATTAGGAGAAAATGACCCGTTTAAAGAGAAATCGATGTTTCCGGAGAATAAATCTCCGTTTGAACCACATGAAGAGGAATCGTTAGGAGCGAGGAGTGCAATGCCACCGTCAGGAATGCAACGACAAAGTTATCCAGGAATTCAGCAACAAAGTGGACAGCAAGGGTATGGTCAAAATAGAGATTTAGAATTGATTAATAGCAAGTTAGATACGTTGAAAGCCATGTTGACAACGATTGAGCAGAGAATGGCAGAAATGGAACGAGCTTCAGGAATAGAACAGAAGAAGAAGCAAGAACGATTATGGTAACTAAAGAGGAGAAGTATTTGCGGTGGTTTATTAGTTTAAGTTTGATGGTAATTATTGTTGATCAATTGTTGAAATTTTTAGTGGTGAGGTTTAGACCAGATTGGGATTTTAAAATTTTATTAATTCATTTTATTTCTAATACGGGAGCCGGGTTTGGCATATTGCAAGATAAGACGTTAATTCTGGCGATAGTTTCTCTTGTTGTGGTGTTATTGATTGTTTTTTTCTACAAGAAAATACCACAAGATAAATGGGTGCAAGTGCTAATGGGATTGTTCTTAGGGGGGGTTGTAGGTAATTTTATAGATAGGATGTTCAGAGGTTATGTTATCGATTTTATTGATTTTAAGTTCTGGCCGGCGTTTAATATTGCTGATGCGATGATTACGAGTTCCGTGATAGGATTAGTTATTTATTTGTGGAAAGAGTAAATTAGAATAATTATTTTAGAATAATTATTTTGAAGGCTAGGAATTTTTTATAGTTCTTTATTGATCTCTTTATTTTAGGAAAAAATAAGAGGTGATTTTCTATGGTTGAAGAGGGATTAGATGATAAAGTGTTAGGTTGTTTTCTACGATTAGCGTATCCTGTGCCAATAACACAGGATGCAAATTGTCCGCAGATAGAATGGATGGGAGAGGATTTAGTACACTGTCCTGGAGTGGGGGAATATAAATGCAAAGCGCAACGATTTGAAGATTTAGGAGAGTATGGTGGTATAAGTATTGATTATATGGTATGTAAGGTAAGAGATCATACAACTTATCAATTTTATATTAATTAGCAACAGAAACAATAAGAATTATTTTTTATTAGTTTTATCTGACACATTCATGGGCTTTGTAGCCTTTTTCCCATGCTTGTTCTTTAGCTTTGAACCAGAGGCGATGGGATTCGCTAATTTTTTTAGCCCATTCGCACCGTGGTTCGTGATAGGTATTACTGCGTTTACTGGCGACATATTTGCCAGGAATATGTTTAACGGAGGGGTTGGTTTTTGGAGAAGGGGTGATTTTTTTTGTTTCTTTAGGTTGTTCAAAATTAGTGAAGATAGTTGTATCTTGTTTAGGGGTTTTAGCAATTTTTGTTTTGGCTAGTTCGGGTTTAGGTATAGAAGGGTTTTCTTCAAAAATGAAGTTATGTGAAGGTTGTGGTTTTTGGGTTTTTGGTTTTGATGTGTTATGGGGAATGCTGAAGAAAAAGCCGGCTAAGGATAAAAAGGTAAGAGATAGATAAAAGGTTTTATTAACGTACCAGAGGGCAAGAAGATTTAGGATGTAACATAAGAAAATTATATAAAAGTAAAAATCTCCTCTAGGGTGATGATAGTTAAATAAGGCAAATAAAGTTAAAATTAAAAGGAGAATAAAACCGAGAAGTTCTAATTGCATGAATTTTCCATCTATGGGGGTAATAATAGTAATAAGACCAAAAAAAAGTAAAATTAAGATTATACTATTAAACAATAATTTTTGGAAACTTTTTTCTAAAAACATAGATTATTGAGATAAAATTGTTATATAAACTTTTCTTGACTGTATTGATTATACTTAAATGTGAATGTTCTAGAATTCGTTTTCAAGATTTTTAAGGTAGCCTTTCTTTTTTAAGAATTCTACTTCGGCTTTACCGCGATATTTGTATACTACGTCACCTTTATCATCACCGCCCAAAGCCCATGGTTCTATTAAAATAACGTCGTTTTCTCTTACCCAAAGTTCTCTACGTAATCGCCCGGGGATACGACAGATGCGTTCTTTTCCATCCAAGCAAAGAACACGCATTCTACTGCCCCCTAAACGCTGCTGGACGATACCTAGGATTTCTTTACCTTGCGGTATCCTAACACGAATCATTTGCGGTTCTTCAGATGGTTGTGACATGTATATGCGCGAAAAGGAAAGTGATTTATAAACTTTTGTTGTTTATTAGAGATAAAAACATAAATATGTTTTGTCTAAGAATATCAGGAGAATTGAAAAGAACATTTGGCGAAATATATCTTGAGGATGCAGTTTTAGAAAGAAGAATTTTGAGTTGAGATTATGATAATAGGATTGAAATAAGCACTGGTCACTAGTCAGGTGCGGGAAAGACATATAAAGAAAGCATTTTCTTGAAGGAGGTATAAAGAGGTTTCATATGCCAAAAAGAATTGAATCGCCATCGTCAATTAATACGTTTAAGCAGTGCAAGAGGAAGTATTATTATCAATATCTTAAGAAATTGCCTACTATTGCTAATATACATCAAGTTAGAGGTAATATTGCTCATTCTATATTGGAAAATTTCTATAATATTGATATAAGCCAGTTTAATGAAGAAAATTATGCTTTTAAAGTAAGGGAAAGCGTACAAAAATTATTTGTCCATTATTGGAATGATTATAAGAAGAAATTGCAGGAATTGAATCTGAATAAGGATCAAGAAAGATTTTATTTTGAAGAAACGATGCTAATGATATTAAATTGGGCTAATCATTTTATTGAGGATTGGAGTGATATTATGAGGAAAAAAAATGTTTCTCTGCAGGAAGCTTTTTTATTATTGACGCCAATAAGAGAGCTAGAATTGAAATCAGAAAAATATTCTGTTAAAGGGTTTATAGATGCGATCCATCATCGTGATGAGGAAGTACATATCTTGGATTATAAAACTAATTCTAGTTTTGAATTTAAAGAGAGTATAATTTTACAATTATCCATTTATTCTTTGTTGTATAAAGAAGTGCAGGGAAAATTGCCAGCAAAAGTGGGGATTTTCTTTTTACGGCATAAAGTTAAATGGATGAATGTGGATGAAACGTTATTGGATTTGGCGAAGAGAGAAATTGAATTTATTCATAACCATACTTCTTGTTTTGAAGAAATTGAACATTATCCTAAAACTATAACACCTCTCTGTAAATGGAGTAGTGGACAATGTGATTTTTATGATCATTGCAAACCGCACCAGAAATCAACCTAGTTTTTCAGATTTTCTTAGATTATCCTATTTATTATATTTATTATATTCCTAAGGCTGTGCTGCTGGCTTGGATTATCTGATGATATATGCCTACATTATCTAGAACCCATGTTTCTACTGCGGCGCCGAGAACGAGGAAAACTAAAGCGACGAAGAGGAGATATAAATTAAAACTAAATACTTCAAAAAAACGCTCAGAAGCGAATTCTTCCAGTAAGACGTCTTTGGATATGACGGAGCCAGAAATGGCGGCAAGGAAATAGGAAATAGCTTCTAACATCATATGAGGGAAAACGATAAGCATGATGAGTAGAAAGAGGTATAACGGATGTTGTCCTGCAAATTCTGCGGCACTGCGGGCAGTTAGACCAAAAATAGTGCCCCAGACAGAGGCATTCCAGGTGATTAAAAAAATAGCACCATCACCCGTTAACAACGCCATGATAAAACAAGCAATGAGGACAAGAAAGTTATTGCTTAATAGACTAAAAAATAGATCACTGGTAAATTCACCAATAGAAACGGCATTGCCGGCAAATCCTTGCCCAAGACGTATTTCTAATTGTTCGCGAAATAGATTGTTTGATTGTAAACTGGGAAGAAGGATTGTACCCAAGGAATAAACAAGAATAATGCCCAGGAAGAGGAAAACATAAATGCGCACGACTTCAATGTCATCTTTCCAAAGTTCACCAAATGTTATTTTCTTTTCAATACTTTCTTTGCGTTCTTCGATGGCAAAGATTTTGTACATCTCGGGAAGTAATAGCATAGAAGTTAAGGCAACAGCAACTAGAGCAGGATCGCTAGGAAATAGGATAGAAGCTAAAAGTAATCCGACAATGGAGTAAATTATTCCTAAAATAAAGGCGTAACGACCTTTTTGTTCAAGCCAATCTTCGGGGAAAATGTGTTCTAAGACCATAAATAACCTCTTTTTAAGTAAGGATTATTTTTGGATTTATATATGTTACGGCAAGAAAATGGTATAAAAATTACATAAGATTTAATAATTGGAATTCGTTTTGAAGTAAATACAGCTTTTAGGAGGTATTAATATGGTCACATGGACAATTATTGGAGCTATTGGTTTAGCAGTGGTAGTATTATTTGTTATTTGGATTTATAATAGTTTGGTTAAGTTGAAATTAAGAGTGGAAAATGCATGGTCACAGATTGATGTGCAGTTGAAGAGAAGGTATGATTTGATTCCTAATTTAATTGAGGCAGTTAAAGGGTATATGAAGCATGAGAAGGGAGTTTTAGAAAGTGTGACTAAAGCACGAACAGCGTTATTGGGTGGCAGTACTGCGGATAAGGCTAAGGCGTCTGATCAAATTTCTGGGGCGTTAAAATCCATTTTTGCGGTGGCAGAGGATTATCCAAAATTACAGGCAAGTGAGAATTTTAAACAATTACAAGAAGAATTATCCGGAACAGAAAGTAAAATTGCCTATGCCCGCCAGTTTTATAATGATGCGGTGATGGATTTTAATCAAGCACGGCAAGTTTTTCCAAAAAATATCTTTGCGACATTGTTTGGGTATACGGCAAAAGAATTTTTTGGGGTGGAAAAGAAAGAACGCGAGAATGTAAAGGTTAAATTTGATTAAATTTTTTTATTTTTTACAATGAGTTTTTACGAAGAAATTGCTGCAAATAAGAGAAGAACAGTATTATTAATATTCTTTTTTTTAGTGTTTATCATATTTATAGGGTTAGTGTTAGGAGTATATTGGGGTAATGCGTATGGGGGATTAATTTTAGCAATAATTGGAGGAGGGATATATTTCTTGATTAGTTATTATAGCGGAGATAGTATGATTCTGACAATGACGGGGGCGAAGGAAGCGAAGAAGCCGGAGTATACGCAGTTAATTAATGTAGTGGAAGGATTAATGATTGCGGCGGGACTGGGAAGGATGCCAAAAGTTTATGTTATTGAGGATACGGCGTTAAATGCGTTTGCTACGGGAAGGAATCCGGAAAATTCTTCAATAGCAGTCACTACCGGTTTATTGAAAAAGTTGAATAAATTGGAGTTAGAAGGAGTTATTGCGCATGAGATGTCACATATTAAGAATTATGATATTCGGGTAATGATGTTAGCTTCCGTGATGGTGGGTTTATCTTTATTATTATCAGATTTTTTATTACGGAGTTTTTTATGGGGCAGAGGAGATAACGACCGGGATAGTGGACAGTTAACAATTGTATTTATTGTTTTAGGATTAGTGTTGGCGATACTAGCTCCGTTGATTGGGGAGCTGATGAAGTTAGCGATATCACGTAAGCGGGAGTTTTTGGCGGATGCGTCAGGAGCGATGTTGACACGATATCCGAAAGGGTTAGCGGATGCGTTACGTAAGATTAAGAATGATCCTGATCCTTTGGTCGATAGAGCGAATAGAGCAACGGCGCATTTATTTATTTCTTCACCGTTTAGAAAAGAAAAAAAATCTTTTATGAAAAATTTGTTTAGTACGCACCCAGATATTGATGAACGAATTAAGAAATTGGATGAGATGTGATGTGTTATACTCCAGAGGCTAATTGTTTCATGATTTGATGGCTGAGGTATAATAATATTAAACCAACTAAAATGCCGGAAAGGTCGGAAAAAAGGAGGTTTTTAGGGAACCAATAGCTGTGAATTAAATCCCAGATGCCACGCCAAACAAAGATAATGCTTAGGGTAATTATTATGGCAAAGATTACTTGATGGTGTTTTTTTAGATAGATAAATTGATGAAAAATGAGGCGTTCTTCTTGTTTGATTTCCTGTTCTAGATTTTTTTCAAACTTAGGAAGTTTTTTTTTCATGGGTATTGGAGAAAATTGGGGAAAATATAAAGTTATCTATATCCTTTTTATTTCTTGCAAGCTTTTCTTAAAAAATTCTTTACGTTCTTTTATGGCAGTTGGTGAAGAACCGCCGTGCCAGGTAAAACGAGGACGCATTTGTACTGGAAAGAGGCGTTCATTAGCATCATCAAAGATAACGGCAGCGCCTTTGACTTTAGGTAGAATGTCTAGTTCTGCATCCAAGCCTTTACGCATATAGCTCTGCATTAATTGGGCTAAGGAATCGGTATCAATTTTCGCAGTTAAGCGATGAGATATAACTGTATCGGCTTGGGTCATAACATCAGTATTAATTTTTGCAGGTTGTTGGGTGGCGAGAATTAATGATATACCGGGTTGACGACCTTCGCGGAGGATAGTAACCAAAGCGTCGGTTGCGGCGGTTTTACCTTCGCGAGGGAGAAATTCGTGGGCTTCATCTAAAGCAAGCCAGACTAAAGGTTCTTGCATTTTTTGTTCGATGTCTTTAGAAAAATAATGCATAGCGGCATCGACGGTTTTGAATTCTTCAGCTTTACGGGCAAGCATACGTTGATTAAACAAATTTCGTGAAATTAAACCTATTACGAGAGATTTTATTTCCCAACCGGAAGCAATAGTGGCATAGGGGCTTAAATCTAGTATGGTAACTTGACCGGGAGCAATGATATCTTTTAAAGGAGTTCCTTCTTGAGAAAAGATTTCCCACCCTTTAGCTTTTTCGAATTGGTTGATGATGATATGTTTTATGACGTTATCGCTTTCTTGATCATTCTTTGCTTCATTGATGAGGTCGTCCATGGAATAAATTGCCACTATTTTCTGTAATTTTTGGATTATTCTTGTGATTAGAACACCATCGGCAGAGTTGGGGTTAATAGAGAAGGCAGTACACCAATCTTCCGGATTAACATCACTCGGTTGAATGGAGAAAGGGAAATCGGTAGGGATCCCTTCTTCTTTAAATTGAGCATAGAATCCGGAAGGGGTATATATTTTGACATCCAATCCTTTGGGATCAAAACCCCATTCTTTAGTTAAATCGGCATCTTGAAAGTTGGGATATTTCATAGTCCAATAAATACCCATGGTATCGAGTAAGATTATGGAAAGGTTTTGTTTGATTTCCGTAGGTAAATCGGATAAGCCTTCGGCGATTGCTCCCAAACTGTAGGACTTGCCACTGCCCCTCTTACCGACGATAAGAACAACGTGTGAACCAGCAACGTCAAAGTAAACGGGATTGCTGAGAGAAGTGGTTTGACCCATCTGGATATATTGTTTCGCTAAAAGTATTGTTCCTTCTTTGCCGTATTTTTCTACGTCTTTACGAGAACGGCCAATGATTACATCAAACACCATAAAAGGATAGAATTAATTGATGGTTAAAAAAGTATCGAAAAATAAAATGAAAAAAAACTAAATTAATAAGCAAAATAAAATTACAAGTCTTTCAAGACATTTCTTGGATGTTTGCCTTTGAATAAAAGATCATACAACCCTCGGATTAAGGGTAATTCCAGGTGATACTTTTCGGCAAACTTTTCGGCAACTTTAATTGTAGTTATACCTTCAGCGACCATCTTCATCTCAACTAAGACTTCATCGAGATTACGACCTTTGCCTATTTCTAAACCGACAAATCTATTTCGCGAATGGGCACTGGTACAAGTAACGATTATATCACCAACGCCGGCAAGACCATAAAATGTTTCTTTCTTGGCACCCATGGCTAAGCCAATTGTTTTAATTTCATTTAATCCTTTGGTCATGACGTAGGCTTTGGCGTTATCGCCAAGGTTCATTCCGTCAAGAACTCCAATAAATACAGCTAAAATATTTTTGAGGGCGGCAGAGACTTGCAACCCAATGATATCGGAACTTAATTCTACTTTTAAATTGTCGCTCGCAAACACTTTTTTTAACTTTTTTTTATTTTTGCCGCCAGCTAAAACTATGCCACTAAACAATCCTTGACCTACTTCTTCAGCATGGGTTGGACCATATAAACAATAAACTTCACCATTAATCTGTTCTTTTACTACATCACTTAATAATCTACCGTCAGCAGAAAATCCTTTAGAACAGATAATTATTGGTTGATTGTTGAGATAAGTTTTTGCGTTTTTTATGGTATTTTCTACCTTATCAGAAGGTACAACCAAAATAACTAGTTCAGTATTATGTAAAATTTCTTGTATATTAGAAGAAATGAAAATATTATTAGGGATGATAACATGGGGGAGTAATTTACATTTACGTTGAGTTTGCATTTCTTGGGCCTGTTCGATAAAAAATTCCCAGACTTTGATGGAATGTTTATTATTGGCGAGATGGACGGCTAAAGCGGTGCCCCAACTTCCTCCTCCTAAGATAGAAATGTTCATGAGTTTTGTATTTAATAGTTAATTTAAATAGTTTATTAAAGAAAAATTGGAAAATTGGAGATTATTAATAAGAATTTAAAAAAAGTAATTATTGAATTACTTCACTCTGGATCTCAAAATTTTCCGATAAAGTAACTTCTGATAACATTACCGGAGAAGATAAGCGGGTAAAGGTGTGCTTTTCAATCTCTTTATCTTCACCGTTGACGGTGTCATAAATAATCTGAATCATGGGTAAACCATAATAAGAGTTAAGCCATAATTCTTCTTTCTTGCCTTGAGCATTGGTATGTTCGATAATGATTGTTTGGTAATTATCGTAGGTCTGTTCGCCAATTTTTTTGGCGTCATATCCGATAGAATTGATTAAATCTGAAGGTGTTACGGCAACCTTTTCCAGGTCATAACTGATAGGGAAGGCTTTTTCCCAAACATTCTTACAAGAAGAGGCACCCATGGAGCAGATGGCATAGCCTTCTTTCGTATTTACGTTGAAATAAATCTCATTATAGTAAACATTTAGGATATTGGATTTTCTAGTGGTAGTGTAATATTTCTTAACATTGGCTCCGTTAATAGAATATTCGTAAGAGTCGCCACTTGGAAGATCATAAACATATTTGTAAGAAGTTAGTTTTTTACCTTTTTCAATTATTGGTTTAATATTCGCAGGGTAATCATTAGCTTCTTCTTGCGGTGGAACGATGGTTATTGTTGGTTTAGAATTGGATACAATCGGAGTTTCATCTGATGAAACTTCAGAGGAGGGAGTTGCTTTTTCTGTTGTTATTTCAGCTGGTTTTTCAGCTAATTGCGGTGAGCAGGAAATTAAAAATAAAAACACCACAATTATGAGGGTTGTAGATGATAATTTTGTATAGTTCATAGGGAATTAAAAATATAAGCTATATTTAAACCTATCGCTTTTAACCTCTATATTGTATTTTATTGCTGTTGTGTTAGGGGGAATATTTACTTGACCAAATTAAGCTTAAATTGCTGTTTGAATTCGTAATCGTAAGTGAAACTTAAACTTAAAGAACTAGCGTAAGAGTTTTGTTCTTTGATGAAGGTTTTACAGCGTAGAGTGGCTTGTTGTTTTTCGTTAGTCATTTTGATTAGCTTTTGCGTAATTACATTCTCTCCTAAAAATTCGCATTCCATTTCTTCGCCGCCTAAGTTAGAAGTGATTAAATGTACAGTATTGACTTTACCGCGGCCTTTATTAGCAAGATTAACGCGGAATTCTACTAGACCGCCCGTACCGGAGGGGTAGGTTATTTCTTCTATTCCATCAACAGCCAAAGGACCGCCTTGACCGCCATAGGATTTTTTATCTTGTACTTTACAACCAGCATCATTAATGGAATATAAGTTAGGATTTAAACAAATGGTATCGGCAAATTCTATTTTAGATTGGTAAGAGGCTTTAACAATATAATTTCCAGTGTAATATTGGGCATTTTGAAATAATTTATTAGAGACGCCGTCAAATTCTAAGAATTGTTTATCACCAATTGGGCTGTTAAGACTTTTCCCATACATGGTGGGAATTTTTTGTTCGTAAACATTTAATAAGAAATATTTATCATCTAAACCTACGATATTCACGGCAAGATTGTTGATGTCGTAAGCGGCTTTATTGTCGGCTTCTAAAATAAGTTTAAAATTAGATTCGGGATAAATTTTATCAGGAGGTGCATTAGGCAACATACGGAAATTGAGTTCGGAAACTCCCTGTTTAAAGTTATACGTTGGACTAGTGATATTTGGTGAAGAGGTACAACCTATCAAAAACAAAAGAATTATTGCTGTTAATATTATTATTATTTTCATGGTGTAATTTAGCTTAGTTCTAAAGTTTTAACGGTCATGGAAATTTCTTTACGCACTAAATAATCATATTCTACCGCACCTTCAAATTCGCGATATTGATATTCTTTAAGGTTTTTGAAATTATCAGGGAGATTAATGATACAAGTAGATAAAGGAATTTGTTCTATGAAAGAAGTTTTTAGTGGGGGTAAAGTTACGGAAGTGCCGCTTAAACAATTTTCATCGCCACTTTTAACACTAAAGCCAAGACTATCTAGTTCAGCATTATTCATGGTAAATTTATAATTTTTAATAGCGATTATTTTTCCTTTGCCGGGATTACGCAATACTGAGGAAAAAATGATCATAGATGTTGGTTCTACGATAGGATTATCTACGGGATTACCAAAGGCAAAGTCAACACGGGATAAATCTTCTGCCCCTTGAGACCATTGATTGTTGCTATTAAAATACGTGCTAAGAATTTCTTTTTTCATTTCTTCATTCTGGGAATAATCTTTAATTTCTGGTATAAAAGCACGTTGTAAACGGGAGACGCTCTTTAAACCTTTAATTTTTGCTTCGTAAACAATATTAAAAGTGCCTTTGAAAGTGTTAGGACCTTGACAGACAATGGTTCTACGAATAGTTTCTCCGCCAACACTTTTTTCTAGAGAATTGCCTAAGATTTTAGCTTCGATATTTTTATCGCCTTGGACAAAGGAACAGGAAAATTCTAAATCAATAATTTGTTTACGGGGATTGTTAATTTTAAATTCAATTTGTTGGAGAATGGGCTTGCCCGGTTCGGTGAAAGCATTTTTAGTAGAAAATTTTGTTTCAATAAATTCGGCTTTTGTTGGCTGGCTGATGGTGGGATCATTTGTTCCGCCAACTAATACAGAAGCGGCTTCTTTCTTTTTCTTTTCGCGCTGGTCATTAACGCATTTGGCGAAATCTTCTGTTCCTTCTTGTTTCTTTTCTTGTTTTTTACAAATGTTGTTTAGTTCGGAATCTTCTTGGCGCTTATTGACACAGCCTTGAAAGTTTTCGAATTCGGTAATACACGCTAAATTGGAAACAAAGGGGTTTTCTTTCCCGGAAATTTGCGATTGGACTTTCTCTTGAGCGGCGAGAAATTGTTCGGCTCCGGGCAGGGTTGATTTTATTTCTGTATATCCTACACTGGGGATTAACCCGATAACTAAGATTACTATCACGTATAGTATACCTACTGCTTTGAAGAATGATAAAAGATTGCTTTGTTTTTGCGAAGTGAATAATCCCAATAATGCCCACCAGGGAATAAATAAAATCAAGCTTTGAGTTAAATCAGTTAAAGGAAGATTGAATTTTGTTGTGAGTAGGCTAATTAATCCTATGTCTAAAAAGAAAATTATAATGGGAATAGCGCCAGCCTTTAATTCGTCACCTACATTACGTTCTTTATTAATAAGCTTATAATAAATAAATAAGGTCGAAAGACTGATTATGCCAAAATACAGGGCAAATGTTTGGTCGGTTCGGGCGCCAAAATAAATATACCAAGTCCAAAATAAAATAATTAAAAGTATTCCTTTGCGCTGGAAAATTAAAAGGCTGGAATAACACATTAAGATTGTTCCCATGATTATTTTTGCGGCGGGATTAAGATAAATATTCAGAAGCCAAACAGCTAAACCAATAAAGAATAAGATGAATCCATAATCAGTAATGGTTTCAACAACGTCAGCTTTAACGGCGGAACCGGCAACTCTAGCGGCGGGAAAATATGTTTTGCTAGTGCCAGAACCAACGTTTTTCTTAGTTGTAGCACTGGTCTTATCGATTGCACTTGTAAAAAAATCGCTTATACCCATTATTTCCTCTTTTTTGTATATATTAGAATAAGAAAATTTCTATATATAAAAACCTTATCATCATTAAGGCTCTGTAGAAAATCTATGAAAAAGTAGCCGAGGCGACTTTTTCTACGGAGCCCATCGTTAAAATAGTTGAAAGATAATCAACTAATCAATTCTACTCTTAATTCGCGAACATCAAGGCTTCTCTTGGGTTTAATTTTAATGGCGTTATTTCCTTCTACAGCATAATTGCTCATATCATAAATGAAGGAAGTATCTTTGGTGTCAAAGGATTGGATGTTAGCGTTAATTAAAAACTCACCTTGTTTGGAGTCGGTAATGTCGACAAAGTTCAAGGTTAGACGAACTTTTTTGGTTTTATCTTTAATGGTATTGAATTGTTCATGAGGGATATCAAAATAATATGTGGGGTAATCGATTTCTTTCAATTTTGTTTGTAATTTAGGATGGGTTAAAAGATATGCTCCTTGTTCAATACTAAATGTAAGCGCGTTTTCTCCTGAAACTATAATCTCAGGAGCTATTTCTACTTCTAGAATAGTTTGACTGCAATCAGGGATATTATTATAAATTTCATGGGTGTTTAATTTTATGGTTAATCGACCAACATCGTTAGACTGACATTCTGGATAAAGCTTGAGAATCATTTTTTCCATGTTCTTTTTTTCTGTATCAGAAACTAAAAAAACGTTCTTAGAATATTGTGTGTCTAAACTAGTAATATCACCCAATGTTTTGATATCTTCTAAAACCAATTCATTAGTGCGCCAAAAGGCTAATCCGGGCGAGGATAAACTAAATACTAAAAGATTGTCATCTTTTAAAGATGATTTTGACAAGGCAATTGGTTTAACATTTTTGGTATTAATAATACCATTATAGATTTCTTCGCTGTTCAAGGTAATTATAACTCTGCCCTGAGCATTTTTAGCCATGAAGGAAAGAAGAACATTGTCGGTTTGTCCTAAATTTTTTATTTTAAAGGAGAATTCGGCGGTTTTTTTAGAGAATAAGGAACGTTTGGCGTAGATGCTATTTTTTTCAGCAATAATCTTGCTTTCGGTTTTTGTGAAAATATTAATGTCTGATAAAGTATGTTCTAAATCTTTATTAGAAAAATAATCGATTCGCCCCGGAGAGGTTTTGAATAAAACTGCGCCGGTAACGGCTATATCACTTGTAGAAGTTATAGTGGTTTTACTTTCTCCTAATAATTGAGCTCGTTCGGCAGGGGGCATGAGAACTATAAACATAATAATCAATCCCGCAACTATGGCCAGCAATACAGCAGCGGCAGCAGCTTGACCTCTTTTAGTACTAAGCACCATACAAGGAAAAAAACTTTTGATATATATAAACTATTCTGTTTCAGAGAAACTAAGTGAAGAAATGAGAGAAATTAAGGTTGAGGTAATAATTGGTAATAATTAGGATATTTGTTGCACAGAATCAGCTTTTAATGGTATATTATAACTTATCAATCTTTTTTTTAAGAATATTTAATTCGTGATTAATCCGATTCATGGAAGGAGTTGTCCCACTAATAAATTTATCAAAGCCTTGCAACAATTCATTGACATTTTTATTGTTAAAATTATCTTTTCTGGACATTTTAGATTAAATTATTTTAAAACTATTTAACTTTTTCTATTTTTTTCTATATTCTCTGTTAATATTTTTCTTTCAGAGTTTATATTCTCAAAATCATTTTTTAATTTTGAATATGATAAATTGAATTCTTCTTTTTGTTTATCCATTAAAATTTCAAATCCGACAGCATAAATGGCGGGCAGTGTGACTATTTGCAAAAATATAAATAGTTCTTTATAGGTAGGGGATATATAAACAAAAGAACCAAGAAATAGAGAGTAGGATAAAGCCATCAAAATTAAGAATAATTTACTTTTATTCATGATTTAAGAAATTTATACGGGCACTTATTAAATAATTATGGTGAAGAAAAAATACTTTTTAAAAGATATGTTCTAAAATCTGCCTGAATTCTTTATTTATAGATACAAATTATTTTTACACGTGATTAATTATCAAATAAAACATAAATCAACCCAAAGTTTTTATACTTCTGATACATTTTCTTTTTTATGCAGATTATACACGAAGATTTGAAAAAAGGAATATTAACAGTAAAAGTAACTGATCAAGAAGATTTGTGGTATTTAAGCACGATTATAGAACCGCATGATTTCATTACTGGTAAGACGACGCGAAAGGTTAAAATAGGGGATGCGGAAAATGCTAAAGTGGTTAAAAAAACGTATACGCTCAAAATTGAAGCGGAAAAAATCGAGTTTAGTTCTAATGCAGATATGCTACGAGTAAATGGGAAAGTGCTGTTGCCGATTGAAGATATACCTAAAGGCAGTTATCATACTATTTCTTTAGAGGTTAATGAAGAATTTACATTAGAAAAAAAACAGTGGTTAGATTATCAATTGCAAAAATTAGAAGAAGCAACAGAGAAAAAATATAATTATCTTATTTGTCTTTTTGATAGAGAAGAAGTGTTGTTAGCACTAACAAAAAAATCTTCTTATGAGGTGGTTCTGAAGCTGAAGGGGGATGTACCCAAGAAAAGCCAAAATGTGGAAATTAAAAAGGATTTTCAAGAAGAGATTATTGCATTGCTTAAATCTTATTATGAACGATTTAATCCGGAAAAAATTATTTTAGCTTCGCCGGCATTTTATAAGGAGGATTTATTGAAAAAGATTGCTGAGCAAGATCTTAAGAAAAAAATTGTTTTAGCAACTTGTTCGGATGTAACGGAAAGCAATTTGACAGAGGTGATGGCTAGTCCAGAATTGAATGCGATATTGAAGATGAGCAGGTCAAGAGAAGAACAGATTATTGTAGAAGAATTATTAAAAGAGATAAGCAGGGAGGGAACGGCAGTTTATGGATATGAAGAGGTCAAGAAAAAAGTTGAAGAGGGAGCGATTAAAATATTGTTAATCACAGATACATTTATTCAAAAGGCGCGTAATGCGGAGAATTATGATGAGTTGGATAAACTAATTAAAAAAGTTTATTCTAGGCACGGCAAGATGAACATTATTTCCGAGGGGGTAGATGCAGGTAAAAAGCTGAAAGGATTAGGGGGAATTGCAGCGTTATTGAAATATAAAATGTGGACGTAAAAAGAAAGAGTAATATAAAACATATACTTTTGGCGTACAGTCAAGAAAAACCTTTTTAAAAAGCATATTTTAGTGAGCAAAATGATCAATAAATCGTTTTGCTTACTCAACAATAAATGTAATTATCTAATAGTATCTAATACTAATTATCGGTTGCATTTACTATTTTGGAAAACCACAACCTTTTAATAGTAGTTGTATTTACTTATAACCAAGTAACAAAAACTAATTTATATTGAAGAAAAAGAGGGGAGGTTTTGAAAATGATCGTAAAAGATGATTTATTGGTGAAGTTAAGAAGATATTTTGATTTGAACTTGTATGAAGTAAAGTTATGGGCGGCACTATTAAGCCGAGGAGTTTCTACGGCAGGAGAACTTTCAGATATTGCTGACGTTCCACGTTCTAGAAGTTATGATGTACTAGAATCTTTAGAGAAAAAAGGATTTGTAGTTATGAAGTTAGGCAAACCAATCAAGTATATTGCCATTCCGCCCAGTGAAGTTGTAGACAGAGTTAAGAAAAATATGCATGTGGAATCACAAGAGAAAATCAAGCGGTTAGAAACGGTCAAAGGTTCGCCGTTATTGACAGAGTTAGAAAATTTACATACCAATGGTATTGCTTTAGTTGATCCTTCAGAGATGAGCGGTTGTTTACGGGGAAGAAATAATTTGTATAACCATTTAGATTTGTTAATCAAAGAAGCTAAGAAGAGTGTTAATATTATGACTACAGAAAAAGGTTTTATGCGCAAAGCTGAAGGGTTAAGAGCTAGTTTGGAAAAAGCAAAGAAGAAGGGAGTAAGAATTAGAATTTCGGCACCCATTACCAAAGATAATCGTAAGTTTGCAGATTCATTAAAGGGTTTAGTAGAAATTAAACATAATGATAAAGTAAATTCAAGGTTTGTTACAGTAGATGGCAAGGATATGGTATTTATGACTTTAGATGATAAAGAGGTACATCCTTCGTATGATATGGGGGTATGGGTAAAGACGCCTTATTTCACTAATGCGATGGATGACATGTTTGACCATGTTTGGGATGCGAGTAAATCAAGTTAGATTTTTTTATTTTCATTATTTTTTCTATAAGTTAATTTTATAAAGATAATGTCAATACCTATAAAGTATGGATCCTGGGCTTATTGCGAAATTGCATCCGTTAGAACGGAAGGTTTTGCCGACTTTGAAAATATATAATGAATTAAGCAAGATAGTTTTAGAATCAGGATTGCGGGAAGTGGAAGTTCTGCGAGCATTGCAATGGTTAGAGAATAAAGATGTTCTTAAAATAAATTCTGTGAAAAAGAATTTAGTGTTATTAGATAATAATGGGTTGAAATATAAAAAAAATGGTCTGCCAGAAAGAGCGTTTCTGAAGGTTTTAACCGAGAGTTTTCAAAGTGCGGAAATCTTAGCTAAGAAAGCGAATTTGTCTAATGATGAGTTAAGTGTTTGTTTAGGACGGCTTAAACGGAAAGTAGCAATTGAGATTATTAAAGATAAAGAGTTAATGGTTAAATTAACTGGTCAAGGTAAGAAGCTGCAACAAGAAGTAACTTTAGAAGAGAAATTTTTACAAAAGGAATTTCCGTTAGAATTGGAAGCTATAAAAGATGCGGATAAGTTTGCGTTTGATGAATTACGTAAAAGAAAAGAAATTATTAAGATTGAGGAAAAGAAATTTGTGACGATTACTCTGATGGAATTAGGGTATAAGTTAGTGCATATGAATATTAAAGAAGATGTAGTTAATCGGTTGACTAAAGAGATGATTAAAACCGGGAGTTGGAAACAGAAAGATTTCCGGGCGTATGATGTGGAAATTAATGTGCCGAAGATAACGGCGGGGAAAAAACATTTTGATAATCAAGCGTTAGAATATATCAAAGATTTAAAGAGATATCAGGAAATTTTGTGCAATCGGCATTTTGGGATTTAGATGCGTTATTTGTACCCCAAGATCATCCAGCAAGGGAAATGCAGGATACATTTTATCTGGAAGGCAAAGCGAAGTTGCCTACACTATGGGAGAAAATTAAAGAAACGCATGAGAATGGCGGGGATACAAAAAGTACAGGATGGAAATATAAATTTTCTAAAGAAGAAGCAGAAAAGGTTTTACTACGAACGCATATGACGGTATTATCCGCACGAAAGCTTGCACAATTAAAAAAGGAAGATTTGCCGGTGAAATTATTTGCGGTTAATCGGGTATTTAGAAATGAAGCATTGGATTGGAAACATTTATTTGAATTTTATCAGGTGGAAGGGATTGTTGTTGATCCTCGGGCTAATCTGCAGCATCTTAAGGGGTATCTACGCGAGTTTTATTTGAAGATGGGCTATACTGATGTGAAAATGACGCCGTCGCATTTTCCTTATACTGAACCGAGCTTAGAAGTTTCTGTGTTTCATCCAGTTAAGAAAGAATGGGTAGAGTTAGGAGGAGCAGGAATTTTCCGACCAGAAGTGGTTGTGCCGTTATTAGGATTTGATTGTCCAGTACTAGCTTGGGGTCAGGGAATGGGAAGAATTATCGGAGAATATTGGAAATTGCAGGATATCCGAGATTTGTATAAGAATGATTTGAAACAATTGCGAGAAATTAAAATGTGGATGAAATAAAATGCCAACGATAACCTTAAACAAAACAGTATTTGAACGTTTAGTAGGTAAGAAGCTATCGTTAGAGCAGTTGAAGAATAGGATTAGTATGTTAGGTACGGGGTTGGAGAAAATTGAAGATAATGAAATTCAGGTGGAAATATTTCCTAATCGTCCGGACTTGTTGTCAGAGCAGGGATTAGCTAGAGCTTTTAGTTCATTTATCGGTGTGAAAAAAGGATTACGGAAGTATGAGGTTAAAAAATCGGGATTAAAAGTGGTGGTTGATTCATCCGTTTCTATGCGCCCATATACGGCTTGCGCTATCGTGAAAAAACTTTCTTTTAATGATGAAAAAATCAGGGAAATTATGCAAGCCCAAGAAAAATTAGCTACTACGCATGGCCGGAATAGAAAAAAGTCAGCGTATGGAATATATCCTGCAAAAGAAATTGTATTTCCGATACATTATATTGCTAAGGATGCGGCTAAAGTATATTTCAGACCGTTAGGGTTTGATAGGGAAATATCGGCAGCGCAAGTGGAGGAACTTCATCCTAAAGGAAAAGAGTATAAGGATATTGCTAAAGGGTGGAGTAAATATCCTTTTTTTAGGGATAATTCTGGAAAAATAATGTCCATGCTCCCCTATATTAACTCGCATGATATGGGAAAGGTGGATGAAGGCACCAAAGAAGTATTTATTGAATGCACTGGTACAGATTTACAGAACGTGCTGGTTGCTTTAAATATTTTTGCCGCCATGTTTGCGGATATGGGAGGAGATATTTACAGTGTTGATGTTGTTTATCATAATAAAACTATCACGACACCTAATTTAACGCCAAGAAAAATGAAGTTGGATTTGAAGTATATCAATCAACGATTGGGATTGAATCTTAAAGATAAGGAAGCTAAAGAATTATTGGGACGGATGGGTTATGGCGCAGGAAAATCTGAAGTGTTGGTTCCAGCATATCGAGTGGATGTGCTGCATCAAGTGGATTTGGCAGAGGATATAGCAATAGCGTATGGTTATGAACATTTTCCGGAAATTATTCCGAAAGTGGCGACGGTTGGTGAGGAGTTGCCTTTAGAAAAATTCATGGTTAAGATAAGAGAGATATTGATTGGGGTAGGATTAATCGAGGTCAAAAATTATCATTTGATTACGGCTTTAGAATTGAATGAGAAGATGAATCTTAAAGAGAAACTTATTCCGCTGAAGAATGCGTTAGGAGATTACAATCATTTGCGGAATGCAATCATTCCGAGTTTGTTGAAGACTCTTATGGAAAATCAGCATAACGAGTATCCGCAGAATATTTTTGAAATGGGAAGAACGTTCTTTTTAGATGAGAGAGAAGAGACGGGAGTTAAAGAGATAGAGAAGTTAGCGATGGCGGTTTGTCATGAGAAGGCTGATTTTACGGAACTTAAACAAATGTTGGATTTGTTGATTTCTACGTTAGGTTGGGAATATAAAGTGAAGGAATGCGTACTGCCTAGTTATATTCCAGGTAGAGTGGGGAAGATAGTTTGTCAAGGTGTAGAGATAGGGTGTATTGGAGAATTGCATCCACAAGTGTTAGAGAATTGGAATTTAATGATGCCGACTATTGTATTGGAGTTGGATGTGGAGAAGTTGTTTAGGTTGGTTAAATAAAAATAAATAAGAGAATAATAAAAAATTATTCTTCTTTTTTCTTAGATGTTTTCTTGACGGCTTTTTCTGGGATGGATTTAGTTTCTTTTGCTTTAGCAGTTGTGGGTGTTGCTTCTTTTCCTTGGCCTTTTCTTATGGCTTTAGGTTTGTCAGCAACTTTTTTTGATTCTTTATCCCAAATGGTCCAGCTTTTTTTAGCAAAGAAGGCTTTCACTGTTTCAGTAGATGCTTTTTCTTTGATGTCAAGAATTTCTTCTAATGGTTCGAGATGACGAATGTTCACTTTTTTTCTTCTAACATCGCCATCAACAAGAACGTAATGGTTATCCAATTCTTCAACAATAACACACTTTCTACCAGCATCGCGACCAGCAAGCTTAACGCAAATCCGTCCTACTTCGAAGATACTCATTGTACTCCCCTCGCTTTACGTTGTAACAATAATCTCGTGCATGCAGAACATAATACTCCGCCGAATGGTCGTTCGGGACGTTTGGCGGTTTTGTTCAGGGTACGCATGATGTGCGGTCGTTCTCTGGGGACACCAGCCAATTGTTTTGCGCAAACAGCACATTTAGCTTTAGCTGGTTTGCGTTTACGGTATTGTAATTTTACAGCTCCGCCGGGAACTTTTACAAATACTCTTCTTAAAGTTCTGGATTTATATCTTCCTCTGGGCATATTTATCTCTCCTATTCAATTTAATTTTACGGAACGATTAAGGATCAGAATTATTTCTTCTGATCTGAGTCGCCTCCAGATCTATCTCAATTATGAGGTGTAGTTTAATATTCTAACGTTTATTTATAAAGATTTCTGGAGAAAAAATCTTTTTTTCTTAAAAGGAAGCAATTCTTATTTTTTGCACTGCAAAATAAATATGCCCAGATATAAAGATAATCATTTGCTTTATTTTTATATCCAAAAAAATTGCTTTATTTTAGTTAATGACTAGGGTAATATTATTCTTAACATAACTTTTAAATATATTGCAGTATTATAATAAGAGCATGGATAAAGAGATATTGGGTTCTTATATTAAAGCGGGTAAAGTTGCCGCACAAGTGAGAAAGGAAGGTTTGAAAAAATTAGCTATTCCGGATACTTCTTTTTTAGAAGTAATGGATTATTGCGAGAAACGTATTATAGAATTGAAAGGACAAATTGCCTGGGCGCAATTGGCGGTGAATGAGGTGGCGGCGCATTATTGTCCGGAAGAGGATGATACTTCAGTAAGCAAGGAAGGGCAATTAATCAAAATTGATGTTGGCGTGCATATCAATGGATATATTGCCGATACGGCGGCGACAGTAGAGGTGGGTTCTTCGAAACAATATAAAGATTATATTACAGCGGCACAAAACGCACTGAAAGCGGCGATGAAATTGGCAAGACCGGGAACGCCGTTGTATCAATTGGGCGAAGCACAAATTTCAGAGGCAGAAGCGTTGGGGTTTACGACGGTAAAAAATCTTTCTGGACATACGTTAAATCAATATAAAGTACATGGGGGGACTTCCATTCCAGCGTATAATAATAAAGATAAAAGGGAGTTACAAGATAATGAAGTCATTGCCATTGAACCGTTTGTAACGAATGGCACGGGATTAATCAAGGAAAGAAATCCTGCGACAATTTTTATGGTGGAGCAACTACGGTCATCCCGTTCATTATACGGCAAAAAAATATTGGAATCTGTAAAATCACAAAATGGCTTACCGTTTACAACCAGATGGTTGACAAGAACATTGGGGAAAACTCCTACGTTATTAGGATTAAAACAATTACAACAAGAGAGGATAATCCAAGCTTATCCGCCGTTAGTGGAAGTTTCAAAGGGGATGGTGGCACAGTTTGAGAATTCTATGATTGTGAAGGATACGCCGATTGTTTATACGAAAGAAGAGGATTAGTTAAGGGTTATTTTTCTTTTCTTGTTTATGTTTGATTAATTCTATAATCAAAGGAATAAATGAAGCGATGATGATAATGATTATAAATACAGAAAAGTTATCTTTTACTATAGGTAAATTGCCAAAGAAAAATCCAGTCCATAAGAAAGTACTGACCCAGAGAAAACCGCCAAAGATGTTAAAAGTCAAGAATTCTTTATAATTCATTTTACCAATTCCAGCGACAAAGGGGGCGAAGGTTCTTACGATAGGAACAAATCTTGCTAAAATGATAGTTTTCTTTCCGTGTTTAGCGTAAAATTCTTTGGTTTTTTCCATGTATTCTGGTTTGAATAATTTCATTCCGGAAAAGAATTTTTCTCCTAATTTATTGCCAATCCAATAATTTACGGAATCGCCAAGTATGGCGGCAAATAAAAGGGAAAGCCAAATGATAAAAATATTCAAATATTTTTGAGCGGAAAAAGCCCCGATAGTAAATAGTAAAGAATCCCCAGGTAAGAATGGTGTTAAAACAAAACCGGTTTCAGCAAAAATAACCAAGAATAATAAAATATAAGTTAAAATACCATATTGAGCAATGATTGTGCCGAGATATTTATCTACATGTAAGATAAGATCGACTAACTTGCTCAAATTTACCATAATTATTTGATAATTAGGTTTCTTTAATAAGATTATGGTTTATTAAATTTGGGAATAACAAAAAAAGCTATTAAGGCTACAATTAAAATTATCAGCCAAAAAACTAACCCATTGATCGTTTTAAGGGCAAAAAGAATCATGTTAGCTAATAAGATTATGACAAAAATTATTCCAAATGTTTTTAATGTTTTAGAATTCATTTTAATTTTTTGATGGCGTCGTTAAGAGTTAATAATTGTTCTGTGCCATCGTTCATATCACGAAGCAAGACTTTTTTCTTGGCAAGTTCGTTATCACCAATAATCATAACATAAGGAATGCCTAAAGTACTAGCATAATCTAAGTTTTTAGAGACACCTTTTTTGCCTAAACAGAAATCAGCGGCGATGTCTTTTTCGCGCAATTGTTGAACTATTTTTAAAGATTCAGTGATTGTGCCAATCGGCAAGACGTATACTTTAGAAGCGGTTTTGGTCGTTGCTTTTTTCATGGATTTCAAAGTGTCCATGATTGGTTCTAAGCCAAATGCTAAACCAACCGCGGGAATGTCGTTATTGTTGCCTACTAATTTAGCAATCATGTTATCCCAACGACCGCCACCAGCTAATGAGGAATTTACAGGACTGTCAGGACAATATACTTCAAAGACCGTGCCAGTGTAATAGCCTAAGCCACGGGCTAAAGAAACATCAAAAACGGCATTTTCTATTTTCATTGTTTTCAAATATCCAAATAACTCTTCCAATTCTTTAATTCCTTTCAAGCCTTCTTCATTATTAATTTTCTTTTGCAAATCTTCTAAACTCATTGAATCTGTAACAATCTTAAACAAAGAATCGATTTGTTTGGCGGAATAACCGCGTTGTTCTAATTCGGAGATAACGCCTTTCGGACCAATTTTATCGTATTTATCCAAAGCAATGATTGCGGATTCTTTTTCTTTGATTCCGGCTTGTTCTAAAATACCATTGAGTAATTTACGATTATTTATTTTTATGATGATATTTAAGTCTAGTTTTTTGAAAACATTATTTACAACACCTAATATTTCGGCATCAGCAAGCAGGGAAGCACTGCCAATAGTATCAATGTCGCATTGCCAAAATTCTCGATAACGACCTAATTTTATAGGTCCGTCTCGAAATACTTGACCCATTTCATAACGTTTGAAGGGCATTTTTAAGGTAGGATTCATGCCTGCATAACGGGCGAGAGAGGTGGTTAATTCAAAACGTAAAGCCAACTTACGATCGCCTTGGTCTTTAAGGGTAAATGTTTCTTTTAAAACATCACTATCAGCACCGGCACCACCTTTGGCAGCAAGAGTTTCAAAACGTTCTAATATCGGTGTTTCTAAGGGCATGAAGCCGTATAACTCAAATACTTCTCTTAGTGTATCCATTACTTTGTTCTTTAGTATTTTTTCTTCCGGCGGAATATCTCGTACGCCTTTAGCCGTTTGTAATTCCATTGTATTCAGTTCATTAAGTTTTAGTATATTTATATATGTTTTTATTAGTCTAGAGCATTCTTATCGGATAAGGATAATGATCGGATTGTTTCTAGAGCAATATAAATGGCTTGATTCATTCCATTTTTTACTTTCTCCACATCGGCAAGGCGATAAATAATTTCTGGATTTTTCATAACTTCTTCAGGAGGTTCTGGTGTATTAACAACCAAAATAGCTCCGGCTTTTAGATTACGAAGTTGAGAAACCAAAAAAACTGCGGAACATTCCATTTCGGAGCTGATCAATCTCTGTCCAGCTAATTTTACAAAATTACTTGTTGGTTCATAAAATGCATCGTGAGTTCGATTAACACCCAGAAAAAAACGTACATTTGTTTTCTGAGCATTTAATTTTAACGCTTGGTTAATTTTATCATCTGCAGCAATTGTTACAATTGAGGGGTTATATTCTCTGGTTGTACCATCAGCACAGACCGCAGCGGTAGGTATAATAATGTCACCAGATTGCATTTCAGGGAGTAATCCTCCACAAGTTCCAATTCGAATAATTATTTTTGCTCCAATCTGGGAAAGCTCTTCAATAGTTATGGCAGCAGCAGGACAGCCGATCCCAGTGGAAACTAAGGATAATCTAATCCCTTTATACTCACCATTACAAATACGAAATTCACGATTGAAATTTATCTCTTGAACATTGGTCAATAGGGGAATAATCTTGTCTATTCTTCCGGGATCGCCGGGCAAGAGAACATACGGTTCAATCTTATCTATCTTTAAGTGAGGTTGAAACATTTTATTTCTCCCTAACAATCTTTACAAGATCATAAATATTTTTTAAAGTATAATCCACATAGGATTCATTTGATAATAGATTTGAAGAACTAATCAACACAGTTGTCATGCCTAATTCTTTAGCTGGTTTCAAATATTGCGGCTCGTCTTCAACAATCATTACTTCATCAGGTTTAATTCCAAATGCCTCACAAATTTGCAAATAAGCTTCCTTCTGTGGTTTTCGAATATCTCCTTCACCAGAATAAATTCGCTCAAACTGATCAGCTATACCTAACATTCTTAATGCATTTTTTGCCCATACTTGTGGTGCATTGGTTAATACTACTTTTTTTGTTAAAATATTTAATAACATTTTTTGTAACAACACATCCTCATTACAATATTTAGCGGCATAAATATTCCAAGTATTTGTAAAATACAACTCTCGCTCTAATCCAAACTCTTTTTCTAATCCTATACTAATATCTCCTTTATATCTCTCAAAAATATCTTCTCGTATTTTCTTAGCATCTTGTAATGAAACAAAAAGCTTGTTAGATAAAAATTTTACTACATTTTGTGTAACTTCATCATAAAACATCGTATTAAATATCGCGTTATTACTACCGCTGCCATCAAATTTGTACAATGTTCCATCCATATCAAAAATTATTAATTTATATTTACTCATTTTGTTCACTCTCCATGTATTTTATTCTTGTGTCTATTCTTTGTATATCATAACCCCCTTTCTCCAAAACTTCCAATAACTTGGAATTATATTCTTTACACAAAGAAGTAACATTCTTATCATCTTTTAAAGAAATGCTCGCCCAAGAAGAGAGATTGTTCCAATAAGGCATTAAATTATTAGTCCCAAATTGTCTTCTTCCATCAATCCCAAAAAAATCTCGTAATTCTATCCATTCATAAAATTCAAAAGTATAAAGTGAAGATAATTTGTATTTTGGGCTTAATTTTTCTTGTGCAACTTTTCCTACAAATCCAAGAACCAGTTCTTCTATCTTCAACCCTTTTTGTTCTAACAAAGAACAGACCTTAAGAAGAGTAGTTCCTTCAAAAGAACCAACATCGCCTAATATAATTGATTTGTATGGCTTCAACAAATCTAATTGTTCCTCTAAGGGTAATGCACCACAACGTTCACCAATAGTTACTTCCCCAGTAATTTTATTAGTAATTCGTGTAGCTTCCAAATATCTCTCGGCAAGAGGAAAATAAATCCTATCTAAACTTATGAAAGGTTGATTACGTTCTGCAACTAAACAACTAAGCTTTTGTGAAACATCTTTAGATGTAGCCTCTTTCTTAATAATTCCTGGAGGGATATACGGCCAAAATTTGAACAAGAAATTTTCTTCTAATAACTTAATCTGTTCTTGTGTATTATTCTCAAGCATATACCCTAATTTACGTTCTAAAGTTTCAACAATATCTCGTGTTATCAAATAGGTGAAGACAATCAGTGCTTTCTGGCACCTTAGCCTCTAATTCTATTCTGTTTTGTAATTTTACCAATTCTTGTGTTCTTTCCATTGTATTCTCCACGTATATTGCTCGTCAGCATATTTTGTTTAAACTATCAAAAATCTCTACGAAAAAGATAGAGAGTTAGAACTAACAATGATAATGAATTGTACTAGAAAATAATAGAGGGCAGCTGGGGGGAATCGAACCCCCTCCGAGAGATGACTGTACAAAAATTCCACAGTCTCCCATACTAACCGTTATACGACAGCCGCCATAGTTAAAACTAGTGTCTTGATTTCGTTTAAAAATCTTTCCTAGAGTGTTGAAACTATTAAAATTAGAATTGTTTACAGTGAATACAATCAACTCGTTTCATAGTTTAATATAAATTGGCTTAACTTTAAAAATCTTTGCTTAGAAAAATTAAAAAAATTAGATTACCAATACTTTCTGTTTTCTAATTACTTTCATTTTAATCTCTTTAGCATAGCCCAAGAATTCTCCGCCGGCTTGAATAGGAAAATCTTTGCTGCTTTTAACAATAAATTCTTTGCCTTTTAAGGGCAATAAGGGGGCTTTGCCTAAGCCTAATTGAACTAACAACAACGACCATAAGCGCAAGGCTTTATTGAAAACAGGGGTGTGATTGTTGATACAAGCTAGACCATACACTTTGCCGTCAGTTGGGTCTACTTTGCCAATTAAAGAACGCATGCCAAACCCATAAAAAGGGATTTTTGCTAAAGTTAAATTGATGCAATTATCCCAATGTGATTTTTTTTTGTCTATAAATATATCCAAGTCATAACTGGTCTTAACGGTAAAGGCAGTTATTGCACCACCTTTGAAATAATTCCAGAAACCGGTTTTGGTTCTATCTGTACTTGATCTTAAAACTTCAGCGTCTGTACCCAGACAAAAAAATAAAGTTTCTTTCTTTTTTCTTTCAAAAGATAATTCTAGAACATCTAATTGAATTTCACGAAAATTGAATAGCGATTGCAGATATTCAAATTTGTTGCCTCGGTAAAAATAGGAATAGAAGGCATTGCCTGCACCGAGGGGGAAAAAACCCAAGGTTTTCCCTTTCAGCCATTTAGAACTTACAGCGCTTTCGAAAGTGCCATCGCCACCGGCAATTATAACATACTTATAATTTTTAATTTTTAGGGCTAAATCTTTGAACATGTCGGGATTGTGGAGATTTAAGTAGAGGATAGGGGCATTTCTTCGTTTAGAAAATTTTTTTAATAAACGACGACGATAAATATTCATAAAACCGCGAGCACCGGGATTGGTCAAGATTATTAGTTTTTCTGACAATATATTTTTGCCTAATTTTTTCTTTTCGTTTAATCCACGGAGGTAATTATAGAGATTATAACACATAGAGAGGATCACAATAATTACAGTAAGGAATGCTATTAATAATTCAGTGATGAATAACCAACTAAATACTTGGAAGGGGGCATCATAATAAGCCAGTATTATTTGAAAAATTAAAATTAATAATAGGGCATATTGAGAAATTCTAGTTAAGGGGGTAAATTTATCTTTTTTTAAGACAACGGCATATTTAGAAGACAGCCAACGATAACGATTAACTACTAAATCACGTAATAAGAATGCGCCTAATGCCCAAGTCCAAAATAAGCCATTAATCCAAAAAAATAGACACAATGCCAAAATAGAGATTTTATCTACAATGGGGTCTAAGAATGTGTGAACTTGATGATTGCGTTCTCCTTTGCGAAGTATGTATAATTCAATTAATCTAATGATAATACTTAAAATTAATAAAGAAAAGGCAAGAATGGCACCATATTTAGTGTTTTGCAAGAGATAATAAATTATTGCGCATAACAAAAAGAAGCGAAGGATATTGATTAACTTAATTAATCTCATACATTAAGGAAAAGAAAAAGATGTTAAAAAGCTTTCTAAGATTTAGTATAACGAAAATTCCTATAACCAAAAATTACATGCCCATTCCAGGAGGCATGCCGCTAGTAGGCATATGATTCATATTATTTTTATTTGAACCGCCCATGATAACATCGTCAATACGCAGAATCATTTCGGCGACTTCGGTAGCGGAAGACAAGGCTTGAGTTTTAATTTTTAAGGGTTCTAAAACACCTTCATTCCAGGCGTCCATTATTTCACCGCTAAAGACGTTGATGCCGGCCCATTTTTTTCCTTGATCATGGGCTGCTCTTAATTTAACGAGGATGTCGAGGGGATCAAGACCAGCGTTTTCAGCTAAAGTTCGAGGGATGATTTCCATAGCTTCGGCAAAGGCTTGAACAGCTAATTGTTCACGCCCATTTAGTGTGGCCATGAATTTTCTTAAGCTTTGGGCTAGTTCCATTTCTACAGCACCAGCACCGGCGACGACATTACCTTCGTGCAAGACGGCAGCCAAATCGCCAAGAGCGTCGGTAACGGCGCGTTTTATTTCTTCGGTTACATGTTCAGTGCCACCGTATACTAAGATGGTCACGGCTTTAGGGTTTTTACATTTCTCTACAAAGATCATGTCTTCTTCACCAACTTTTTCTTGTCTCACCAGACCGGCTTGACCGAGCTCGCTGCTGCTGAGCTCCTTCCAAGTGCTCATTATTTTTCCGCTCGTGGCGCGGGCTAGTTTTTCCATGTCGCTTTTTTTTATCCTACGAGCGGCAAGAATACCTTCTTTAGCTAAGAAATGTTGAGCTAAGTCATCAATGCCTTTTTGGCATAACAAAACATTGGCGCCAGAAGCTTTTACTTTGCTGACCATATCACGCAACGTCCGTTCTTCTTGATCTAAGAAGGAACTTAATTGCATCGGGTCGGTAATTTGAATTTTTGCATCAATTTCTGTATTTTTTATCTCTAATGCTGCATCTAATAAAGCTATTTTTGCATTTATGATTTTTTTAGGCATTTCCGGATGAACTATTTCTTTGTCTAAAACAATACCTTCTATCAATTCGCTTTTAGAAGTGCTTTCACCAATACGTTTTTCTATTTTAATATCATCTAAATTAACAATAAGTTTATTATGTTCTTCAATAGCAACGCGTTTGACAGCAGTTACAATCAAATCAGCCAATAATTCTTTGCTTGCTTCGGCACCTTTGCCAGTCATGGCAGTAATAGCAATTTTTCTTAATGAATCTTTGTCATCGGGAGATACTTTTTCCGAAAGTTTTCTTAAAATATTTTGGGCTTCGGTTTCGGCGATTCTATAGCCTTTGGCAAGAACGGTAGGATGAATATTTTGATCCAACAAATCTTCCGCTTTTTTTAATAATTCGCCAGCAAGCACGACGGCAGTAGTAGTGCCATCCCCAATAGCTCCTTCTTGAGTTTTAGCAACTTCGATAATCATCTTAGCAGCAGGATGTTCAATCTGCATTTCTTTAAGTATAGTTACGCCATCATTGGTGATAATTACATCGCCCATAGAATCGACAATCATTTTATCCATGCCTTTAGGTCCTAAGGTGGTTCGTACGGTCTGAGCAACTGCTTTGGCGGCCAGGATATTATTACGTTGGGCATCTTTACCGGTTGTTCTCTTAGTGTCTTCTGGTAAAATGAAGATTGGTTGAATGTTGTCGGTCATGGTTAAGAATATGCTTAAAGTAGTTTTATAAAGATTATGAAATACATAATCTATCTTTTTGACTATAGCAAACTTTATTAATCGAGGAGAATTACCAGAAATCATGTCTAGAATTATTTTTTTGGGAACTTCCGGCAGTTCGGCAGTTACGAGCAAGCAGATGCGTTCTTCTGGAGGTATTATCCTGCAGGCGGGTGACCTGCAATTTCACCTTGACCCAGGTCCAGGGGCGTTGAACAAAGCACGGGAGTTTGGAATTAATCCTAATCATACGTGTGTGGTATTAGTTTCACATAATCATATTAATCATTGCAATGATTTAAACGCAGTGGTAGAAGCGATGACGCATGCAGGATTGGAGCATAGGGGGTTGATTTTAGCAAGCAAGTCAATAATACAGCCTACGGAGGGGCATCCGTTTTTGACAAAATATCATCAAAAATTGGTGGAAAAAATTATTCCTATGGAAAAGCATCATAAGGTGGCGGTTGATGATGTAGAAATTCATACTTTGCCGGTGCAACATACGGATGATGCGGCGTTAGGGTTTAAGTTTTTCTGCCCAAAATTCACGTTAGGGTATACAGGAGATACGATATTATCAGCTGATTTATTAGAAGAATTAATGGGTTCAGATATTCTCATCTTGAATGTTCCTTATCCGGGAAATACGGCGGAAGGGATGAATTTAGATACGGAAGCGGCAACAAAAATTATTGGGACTGTTCAGCCGCGATTGGCAATATTAACTCATTTTGGGATGGATATGCTTAAAGCGGATCCGATGATAGAAGCACGGGAGATTCAGAGGATTACGGCAGTGCAAACGGTAGCAGCGTATGATGGATTGACGATTGCTCCGGGCGGATGGGAATCACTGAAATCGCCAGTGAAGGGATATTGAATATAATTCTGAACGGTAAAATATCAACCGTAATTATTTAATTTCTTAGCTAAATCTATCACAAAATCATAGAGATACAGTCAAAGAAAACCGACCACCACCAGTCAATAGACTGGTGGCATGCTCGCCTGCGGGCTCGGGTCGGTTTTCTGACCATGCTTTTTCCACTTTATGTGTTAGTGGATGTGTACCACCAGTGAAACACACTGGTGGAAAAAGAATGGAATAGATGTGCTCATAAAATAAAAAAAATCCACTTTATCTTTTGATTTCAAGAAATTATAAATATCTCATGAATAGGTAAATCTTAAATTAATAACCCTAATAACCAACCTACTGCCAATCCTACAAAACAGCCGGCGCCGATGAAGGGCATGGCGGGATAAAATTTGTGTTCGTTGCCGTACCATAATAAAAGAGCTAGACCGAGCATGGCGAAGAAGGGAATGATCATACTTTGCCATAAGCCAATTTCTTTTAAGATTACGCCAGCAAAGATTAGAGGAAAGCCAATATCTCCACCGCCTAAAACAGCAGTGCGGACTTTGCGATGTTTTTGGGGAGTAATATCTTGTTTAACTTTATGGGTCAATACATGACCATCTTTGTACGGAACTAACAAGCCGGCAAAGATTTTTGCCTGGGCTTGGGATTTAGCTAAGGTGATCATATGTTTTGATTTCCAGACGGCATAGGCATCGTAAATGGCGATGAGAATAATAAGGATGCTTACGGACATGATGTTGAGCATAGGAACGAAGATAGCAGCTAAGCCACCATAAATAACCACTTCGGTTAAAGTTTGTATCCAAAAATTAGGCCGAAATATTTTCCAAATACCAAAGAATAATGCTAAGAAAAAGGCGATTTCTTTGCTCATGAATGCGCCTAAAGAAACAGCTAAGGAAAGAACGACGGCGATTAAAAACCAGCCTTTCCAAATAAAATTTAATTTAAATTTAATTAGTACTAGTAATACGATTGTGCCAAAAAGAATGGCAAGGATAATAGGGACATAAGAGGTTTTTTCTTCTACGGAAGGGCGTTCACCGATAGGCAGTTGTTTGAATTCGGTTTTGCCGGTGGCGAGACTTTTTTCGGCGTCGATATATTTATATACAACGGCTAAGCCGAAAAATTGGGCGAGGAGAAAAAGACTAAGGACCAATAGAGTAATTCTCAGGTTATGTTTCATGGATTAATTAATTTTTAATGCCCATATAAAATGTAGTAACTACTTTAAAGGGAGTAATTTATGGAAAGGTTTATAAAGAAAAAGAAAAAAAATGGATACAGAAAACTGATGGCAAGAAAAAGATCAAGCGCAAGCATCCCTATCCCAATACGAGAGAAGGCAGAACTAGAGAGGAGAATTATAGATTTAGGAGAAGAGATTAAGTTTAAAGATGAAGAGATTAAGGCGTTAGGAGAGGCAAATGGAGAGCTTAATAGTAGATTGGGGGGAGAGGAAGAAAGAACTAGACATTATCAAGAGCAAGTGGGGGGTATTCGAAAGGAATATGACGCTCTTGCAAAAGAAGTTGATGAGCTTAAATCGGCTTATGAACTAATAGGCGAAGAAAAGGGAGAGGTTGTACTACAATTAAAAGATGTGCAAGAAAGAGATATAGCGATGCGAATCGCGTATGAACTTCTTCTTAATAAGGTTAATACAACATTATCTCAAGAAAGAGAAGAAAGAGAAAGAGCAATGGCAGAGTCATCACAACAAATCCAAGCGCAGAGTTTGGAGTTGGAGGGGGTATTTTCACGAGCCAATTGGCTTATTTTAGGATATACTTCCCTTGTACAAAATTTAGAAGAGAAACTGTGTTTTGAACAAAGTAAAGGAAAACAATTGGAAATGGAGAGAGAACGACTTATTAATGGTCATGCGACTACTCTGCACGATAATGAGAGGGCATTAGAGGAAATAAACGCAGAATTACAAGAAAAAATAAGGGAATATGCTGAATATAAAAGAAAACACGAGGAGTATGTGACATGGTCATGTGATCGTAACACTACATTGGAAAAAAAACTCCGGGGGGAGGAAGGAAAAAATTTTCAGTTAGGAATGGAAATGGGAAAATTATTAGGACGAATAAGAGCAACAGAACAAGAAAAAGAAGCACTACAACGGAAATTAAAAGAGTTAATATTTATTTCTGTGGAAGATACCAAAAAAATCAGAAAACAACATCAACATTTAGTTGATTTTGTTAATGTGAAGAAACGATTTAGGAAAATGTGTTTTCCAATAGAAGAAAGATTCCTTTCTTTAGCTGATAAATTCTATTTCTCAAAAGAATTAAATAATACTGAACTAATTAATGAACTAAACGAACAATTCCAAGAATTTTTAGAAACAGAAGATAGTAAATATCATTATACTGCGCTCAAACTAGCAGAAGAGATGTTTACGCAACACCATACCAAAACAAGGATGTTCTATGATGTTCTCAATAGTATAGTGCTTTTAGAAATGCCGGTTTATCAGCAACTACGGGTAGGCTTACTCGCGTTAACGTTAACAAAAGAGGAGGTGACGATTAATACGGAAGAAATTCGATGTGCGAACAAAATTCTTACAGAGATTTCCAAGGAAGATCCAGCGTTGAAATTGAACTATAATAATCAGGTTCTACAGACGGCGGTGTATGCTTGTTCACAGATAATGGGGGAGAATGCACGAGCTCGTTTGCTGATGGGAAGTTATATTCTTCGAGAACAGTCTCTCAAAGAAAATGTGAATCCTGCATTACTGGAAGATGCGCGAGATTATTTTGCCCGGAGCGTTGCAGAAGATCATTCTCTGGAAGGGGCATTACGAACGATTATAGCAGATTATGCCGAGAATACTCCCTTTGAATTGTTGAGGACGAGTTTCTCTGATTTGTTCCCACAAGTTAAAGAACTTTATATGATTAGTGATAAGGGGGAAAGAGATGAGGATGTTCAGGTTGGAGAAAAAAGAGAAGAGATGCATAAATTGGATGAGAGATATGCATTAAATTTATTATTAAATTCAACAGAAGAATCAACAATTTCTGAAGCTGCTGCTATTGCCAAAAAATTACGAGATGAGAAAAAAATATCAGAGAGTATTATTATCTATGAAAAACTTACGGAAGTTGATCCGAATAATCATAATCATCATTATTTTTTAGCTACAACGTATGAACAAGTAAATAGATACGGGTTTAGCGCGAGTTAATAAAAAATTAGGAGTTACGGATTAAATAAATCTTTTTAAAATAAAAAAATGACTTTAGAAAATTTCCTTATGCCTATCCAATGGTTAGGTGAATGTAAAGATAAGAGGATTGATTTATTTTCTTTTTTGGGAATAAATCCAAATGATTATTTTAAAACAGGGTTGGTTAATTATGATGAACAGGAACGTTTAATCCAAGATGTGCGGAAAAAACATGATGAAATCACAGCTAGAATTAATCAAGAAAAAGATCTTCCCTTAAAATTAAAACAATTAGGACAAACTTTGTGTGTTGATGTTACCAAAGCAAAGGGGCTACTTGTCAATCCACAGCTGTATACAAATCCTAATCCTCAACAATCTTCTATTTCCGGTTCATATGTTGAACCAAGAGATTATACGTTAGCAATGCAAAATATGCAGGCCACACCGCATACATTAAGTTATATTCTAGAAGTATATTTGCAAGCTATTGAAGCAATACAACAAATTCGTGAAGAAAGAAAAAATTTTGTGAGTGTATCGAGAGAACAACATGGAAGAGAATTACAATTATTAAGAACGCAAATTCAAGATGACCGAGTAAGATACGAATTGGAAAAAGGGAAATTGATAGAAGCTAAATCTAGAGATGTGGCTGATGTTAAGAGAAAAATTGTTGAATTGCAAGAGAGAATATTAGATCTACAAGCTGAACAACGTGTAGAATTAGCAGGAGAAAGAAAATCGAGAGAAATATTAGAACAAGAATATAAAAATAGACTTGCAGAAATAGAAAGAAAATATGAATTGTTGAAAACAGAATCTCAAGGAAAAAAAATTGGTTTGGAAAGCAATAGTAGAGCGTGGAGAGTATTATATACGGAGGATAAAGATTTATCTAAAATAGTACAAGAAGAATTGGCAGATAAAGAAAGAGAATATCAACAAAAAATTGCTGATTATGAAGCAAAAATAAAACTATTAGAAGAGGATGTTGCTAATAAAGTAGTAATAGAGAATAAGATCATATTGAATAATTTATTAGAAAAAACCAAGGAAGTTGATTCATTAAAGAAAAGTAAGGTGGAATTGGACCAGAAATATACACGATTAACCGCAGAATTAGAAGCTAAAACAAGGGAATTGGATGAAACAAAAGGAACATTTGAAGAAGCTAAACAACGTATGGCTAGTTTACAAAATAAGTTAGAAGAAGCGACAAAAAAATCGGATGATATTGGATTAAGAGTGGAATATGGTAATGCTATTCAAATGGTTTATTTATTATTTGAATCAAAAGAAGAACCGATAATTTCTGCTGCTGCTGCTATTGCCAAAAAATTACGAGATGAGAAAAAAATATCAGAGAGTATTATTATCTATGAAAAACTTACGGAAGTTGATCCGAATAATCATAATCATCATTATTTTTTAGCTACAACGTATGAACAAGTAAATAGAGGAAGCGAAAGAACAGTATTTGTTAGCAGGAAAGGGTTCTTCAGCTAGTACGGGTTTAGCGCGAGTTAATAAAAAATTGGAAGTTACGGATTAAATAAATCGGTATTTATCGAATACTTATTGTTATTATTATTTATCTTAACATATTCTTTGAACAAGGGTACTTTTACAGGAACGGCAAAATGTGTAAAAGTTGAGGTAACTAAGGCTTCGCCTTTATCTAAAGAGGCAATATTTCTATTATCTTGACTCAAATCTTGCGGAGCACTTTCAATAACTGCTTGGCGTTCGGAGTTCATTTCTAAGCCGAGAATTATTTTTGTATTCATATTAGCTAAGATTTGTTTAGGTATCTCTGAAGGCAGCTGAGTGATGGCGATTAGACCTATTTTAAATTTTCTTCCTTCGCGAGCGATGGTTTCAAAGATATTACTGCCTTGTTCCAAAACAGATTTGCCTAAAACACGAGGAGCTTCTTCCAAGATAATGGAAACAACGGGTTTATCGTCTAGCAGTCCGGTGCGTTTGTAATACTTGTATTTATCAAATATCTCTGAAGAAATTATGGTGCCAACCATTATTTCAATGGCGCCGGAAAAAAAACTGGTATCGATAATGACAGTTTTGCCTTGTTCTAGGTCTTTGCACATTTCTGCGATAGTATTTTCTCCAGCAATATCATCAAAAATTCCGGTGCTAGTAATATGTCCGTTTTTAAGATCTAGGCTTAACAAAGAAATTAATCTCCTTTTGACTACAGCAAGAGTATCTTCATGAAATAGTACACCTTCAATACGTTTTTCTTCCAAGATACTTCTTATCCATAATTCTTTGAATTTTCGATGATATGCATGCAAGCATTGGCGTTGCGGGTCACTGAAATTGATAGCTCCTTGGAAATGTTCTGGTTTCAATTTGGAAAGATTTATTTTAAGCGTTCGGGCTCCGGCAGGAGGATTGCTTGGTGTATAATAACTCACTTTTTGCTTTAGGGGATGATCTTTTAATCCTAAACCTATTCGGCCGTAATATTCATCATGGGGGTCGAGAACTAATATGCCGGCGTAATCGTCATGGGTAATATTCCACAACATACAGGACATTAAATTTGATTTGCCTTTGCCAGTTGAGGCAGGAATTAAGATGTGATGAGAGAGAACGTCTTTACCAGAAAGGTTGATATCGAAGTCTAATTTTTGACTGCCACTTCTTAGTTTACCTAAGTATAGAGGATTTTTTGGTTGAGTGATGAAATGTAAATCTTCTTGGGAGATGGCTCTTACTTTACCGAAAAAAGGAGGTAATTTTTTGCATGTTTTGCTGTCGTTAGAAATGGTTAACAGTGGTTTTAAAAAAGCTAATTGGTAATTACGTAAGGTTTCGTCCATGATATCGTAACTGCCTTGTTCGAGATTCATGCCGGCAACCATTTCTAAATTTTGAACTGAAATTTGGCTGGCATAGATGAGATCATACACCTGGAGAATAAATTTTTCTTGGTGATGTTCGATGACAACCAGTTCTCCTAGTTCTATCTCTTGATCTGATTTTACACGCATGATGACTTTACTGAAATCACCAGCAACCACTTGGCCTTTGAGCATATTTATTTTAGAATTGGTTTAGTTTTTAATAATTTATCTCCTTCAGGATAATTTGGAAACAGTACATAAATGGAATAATAATCTTTATAAATAAGCCTCATTTTTAGTTTGATATGGAAGCAGTGGTCATTCATTATCGTCAAGGAAGACATCATGTCAATCCGCATCAGATGGTTCTTAAGGTAGCGGATACAGTTGAAGATGCCCAGAAAGTAATTGGTAAGACGGCTAGTTGGACTTCTCCGGCGGGCAAGATTATCAGCGGAAAAATTTCAGCGTTGCATGGTCGTAAGGGTAGTGTTCGAGTTATTTTCGCTGATAAGGGTTTGCCGGGACAAGCGTTAGGTCAGAAAGTTAAAATTCAATAGAATGTTTGGAGAAGGATAATTTCTGATAGTATAAGGGATGTTTAATTATTTTAAGTTAATTACTACTAGTTAGTAAATAAAATAGAAAAGTTTAAAAATAAAGCTTATTTTTAAAGAATAATGGCAGAATTAACTTCCTTAGAAGATTGTGTGAAAGCAGAGATAAATATGTTCTCGGTCTTTGGTATCGACCTTAAGCATTATTACGTCAACGGCTGTAATCTTCAAGAAGAGGA
>JACPNA010000021.1 GCA_016185725.1 Candidatus Woesearchaeota archaeon
TTTATTCTAATTTTGATGAGATAAACAGTCTTATTTTAACTAAAAATGCGGTAGAAACATAGCAAAATAGAAGAAAAATAACGAACTGTCAATTGAGTTTTCTTATTGAATTAGTTAGCAAGCTGTCAAACTTGGGTTGTAAATATCGATTTGTATTCTGCACTTACTTGTTTTGGATTGAGATTCATCACTCGTTGCTCGCCATCCTGTTTGACATCTTTAGATTCGATATACTCTGAAATTATCTTAGTGAGTTCCTCATAGTTCAGCACCTGGCCTTTTCCTTCGTAGACAACTGTCCAAATCTTTCTCCCTTCAGATTCTCCCTGCGTATCTTTATTTATAACCATTTTCTCTAAAGAATATTCCAATTCGTATGATCCATTGCCTCTATAATAGTTAAACGAAAGAGATTGTACACACTGCTTTTCCTTAGGACAATGTTCACTAAATTCTAACGAAAATAGAGATTTATTGATAACAACATCCGGAGAAGAAAATTCCTTTTCATCGTTTAGATTTGTCAGAGAACTATATTTGCCTTCCGCTAATGCTTTTAAAAATGGATGTACGGGCTTGTCTATATCTGGCAAAAATTTATCCTCTACTGGTTTAGGTGGTGTCCAAGAAGCAATCCGTTTTTCACAAGCAGCTTGTTCTTCCGTTCTTATTTTTGCTTCCAATTCTGTCTTTTCTTTAAGAGCGCTATCTTTTTCGTTCATAACCAGTTGCATCTGTTTTTTCATCTCTTCATTTTTTATACGACATTGCTGATCTTCTGAGAGATAGGTTACATTTGCAGGAGAAGATTGTACACTTCTTTCTGAATCCACATGTGCACGTCTTCCCCCGCAATTCGCAAGTCCCACCATAGCACTAAGAGCTAAAGTTCTTAATAGATAATTTGTTTTATTCATAGTTTTTCCTCACATTTATTATTTTTAGTATCCACCTGAAAGTCCCAAATTAGATTTGTAAGGAGTAGTGCGATGTAGAATCCCTACACCTTCTATAGCTTCTATACTATAACCTAATCGTTCCGCTGCCACATTGACTTCTGTTCTCTGTCCTTCGGATAATTTTTGATATATCTCCATTAATCCATTTTGACGTTCTTGACGCAAACGTTCTCTATCAATTTTTCTTCGTACTTCTTCCGGCAACAGGCCACACGCTGTTTCTAGGCATTTGGCTAACGCATTTTCATCTGCAAAATCCTGCTCATCACTGAGCATTTTTGCAACCGATTCTTCCGTCCAATTAAATCTACTCATTGTTTTATCCTCCGATTTGTTTGTTTATACTTTATTTATCCAAGTCATTATCACTTCTTAGTGATACTAATACCCCTCTCACCATATTAAATAATACCCTTTAGTTATTTGTAAATTAGAAATATTTATATATAATAAACACTAATTATCAAAAAATGAGCCAAAAATTAGATAAAATTGACCGCAAGCTAATCACCGGTTTAGATTCACATCCAAAAATCGCTATTTCTCTTCTTGCTAAAAAAAATCATCTCTCTCCGCAAGTAGCTGATTACCGTATCAAACGTCTCCAAGAACAGAATATCATCGTCCAATTTGGCACAATATTCAACTTATCCAAACTAGGGTATCAACAATATCGCGTTTTTATGCAATTAGGCAATATTAATGAAGAAAATAAACATCATATTCTCAGCTACCTTCAAAAATATCCTGGTGTCTATTGGAGCGCTTTGGTCGGTGGCAAATGGGACCTTTTAATTGTCGTCTGGGCAAAAGATTATCATGCCCTTGAAAATTTCTTAGAAGACATCTTTACTAAATATCCTCACACCATTCGTGATTATGATGCCTTATACATTATCTACCAAGAATTTCATTCCCATTATTTCCTAGAAAAAAATAATAATCCCTCCTTAAAATTAGACTTTGGCAAATCTGCCCCAAATATCTCTCTTGACTCTATCGATTTAAATATTATCCATTCCCTTAAAAATAATTGCCGTCTTTCTTCCTTAGAAATATCCCGAAGTGCTAAAGTTAATTATAAAACCATCCAGAATCGTATCCTCAGCCTGGAAAAACAAGGTTTAATTAGTGGTTATCGTCTTTTCCTTAAATCAGAAGAATTAGGCTACAACGCCTACTTATTACTTATTTCCTTTCGCAGTTATGACCGAGAAGAAGAAAAGAAATTACGTGGTTATGTCCAAGAAAATCCTCATATTACCCAATACCTCAAAATTTTTGGTCCTTGGAGCATCATGTTGCATTTACGAGTAAAAGACAACCAAGAACTCCAAAATATTATTATTGAACTTCGTGAAAAATACTCGTTAATTGGCGATTACGAAATTATCCCCGTTTTCCAGGATATTCTCATTAACAACTTCCCTCTAAGAAATGAAGATATCCTTATAAAGTAAAAAGCATTTTCTTAATCATGCTCTCCGCCCAGACCGATTTAAAGAACGCACAAAAAGTCAAAGAATTTCTCTTAAAAAAAAATCTCATCGACCAAGATTATAATATTGTCAAAGAGATGGGCTTTATTTACTTCCCAATAAAAAAGAAAGTAAAAATTACTCATACTAAAATAGTTGACACCAAATTTTCTTTTCCAAAAAAACAGCGTGATTCAACCATAGGAGACTTACTCAAAAACCAGCTAACTAAAGCAGAATCAAAAATAATTCCCAAATCTCAAGAAGTTATTGGCACTATTCTTCTCCTTGAAATTCCTGAAAAACTTCAGCCCAAAGAAAAATTAATTGCCGAAGCCCATCTTAAACTGCATAAAAACATCCAAACCGTCGTAAAAAAAGCCGATGCCCATACCGGCGAATTTCGAACGAGAAAAGTCCAAATTCTCGCCGGTAAACCAGCTAAAGAAACCATCCACCTAGAAAACAAAGTAAAAATAAAATTAAATATCGAACAAGTCTATTTCTCCGCAAGATCTGCCCATGAACGTTTAAGAATTGCCCAGCAGATAAAAACACCCGAACAAGTTTTGGTCATGTTCTCTGGCGCCGCTCCGTATCCCTTAGTCATTGCTAAAAACTCTCCTGCAAAAATAGTTTATGGTATCGAAATGAATCCTATCGGTCACACTTACGGCTTACAAAACATCACTTTAAACAATCTTCAAAATAAAATTAAATTATATGAAGGCGACGTAAGAACAATTCTTCCTTCTATAAAACAAACTTTCGATCGCATCATCATGCCATTACCAAAGACCGGAGAACAGTTTTTAGATATTGCCTTTACTAAAGCCCATAAAGGTACAATAATACATTTGTACGCCTTTTTAGAAGATGACCAAATTAATAATTATGCACAATATGTTAAAAATATTGCTAACCAGCTTACTCATAAGATAAAAATATTACGTAAAATCAAATGCGGCCAGTTTTCTCCTAGTGTATTTAGGGTATGTTTAGATATAAAAGTAGAAAAATAAATAAAATATGCTTTTTCCACCAGTGTGTTTCACTGGTGGTACACATCCACTAACACTTAAAGTGGAAAAAGCATGGTCAGAAAACCGACCCGAGCCCGCAGGCGAGCATGCCACCAGTCTATTGACTGGTGGTGGTCGGAATACTCCTCCGCTTGCTCCGTCTGTTCTTCTTCTGCACCTTCTTCCCCTGATTCCGAACCTTCTCTTCGAGCTCCTCTCGGCTTAGCCAATCCCAAATCCGAAGCTTTTGCCAATAATTGCACATTTTCTGCCTTTAATCCGCGTTCTCCTTCGGCTTTATCAAAAGACACTTTATCATTATCTCTTAAAAAAACCCCTCGAGGCAATGCTGAAAAATGCACAAAATAATCTTGCCCATCTTCGCCATGGATAAATCCAAATCCTTTCTTTCTGTTAAAAAACTTTACGCTTCCTTCCATTTTACTTGTTCCTCCATATTAACACTAAAATAAACCCTTTCCGAAGAAGTCTTAGATACTCCTGCTATGGTTTAATTCTAGGTTTCTTTTTAACTATAAAAACCTTATATTTTATAAACCTTATCGTAAAATATGGCTGTGGGACAGTAAAATCTAATTTTTGAGAATGATTACATACACTCTTTTCCCAATTTGTTTTTTCTGAGCATCAATCTTTGCTCCATTCCCATAGGGTGTAACTCTCCTCTCAAAGATTTCCTCCACTTCATCTTCA
>JACPNA010000002.1 GCA_016185725.1 Candidatus Woesearchaeota archaeon
ACACCTCAAAACCACCTCTTTTCCTCAGCGAGCCTAGGCATCTACCAACGTTCGCTGGGGTTTTTTTATTATCTTAAACCATCTTAATTTTCTCCTTTTGAATTTAATATATCTTATTTCTCATTTTCCGTATAAATCCCCAAAAAATTTATAAATGACAACCATTTTAACCACTCAAGCCCGACACGAGAGTACCCGTGGGAGCACATGGCTCTTGCCTGGTAATGAACTCGGGGGTTAGTAGTACGGGCTTCATTTATATTCATACTGTAAAAATAGAATTCACTATCATTGAACACTTACGTTCATAAATTCCTTGTATAACTTAATTTAAGTCACTGGAAAACAATCTTGAGAATTCTATTTTTGTCTGTATAAAAATAAAATTTAAAGCATAAGAAAGAAGCATGAACTCACTATCAATCAATAATTTACGCTTAAAAAAATCAGTTTTAAGTTTATCTAATATTAGATTATATTGTTATTAAACGCTCTTTCTTGTCCATATCGGAGGAAAAATTATGGCAAAAATTAGCCCTGTAGCAGCAAAATATATTGTACATTCAACCATTAATATTGACGGTGTTGTTGACCGTCCTGATGTAATTGGTGCAATCTTTGGTCAAACTGAAGGTTTATTGGGTTCAGATTTAGAATTAAGAGAGCTTCAGCGTTCTGGTAGAATTGGTCGAATTGAAGTGAATATGAATACTGCCAGCGGCAAAACCAATGGCGAGATTATTATTCCCAGCTCTTTAGACAAAACCGAAACAGCAATAGTCGCTGCCGCCTTGGAGATTATCCAGCGTATTGGTCCTTGCAACGCTAAGATCGAAGTAAAAAAAATCGAGGACGTTAGAACTAGTAAACGACAATTTGTTATTGATAGAGCCAAAGAATTGCTCCGTGAACTTACTGATACTACTCTGCCTGATTCACAAGAATTGGCTGATGAAGTTTCTCAAGCAGTAAGAATGCTTGAAGTAGTAGAATACGGCAAAGAAAAACTTTCTGCCGGTCCCGCCATTGAAGACAGCGACGAAATAATTATTGTAGAAGGTCGTGCTGACGTTCTTTGCCTATTAAAACAAGGCTTCAAGAATGCTATTGCCATGAATGGTACCTCCGTACCACAGACTATTAAAGATTTAACCAAACGTAAGACTACCACTGTTTTCGTTGACGGTGATCGTGGTGGAGATTTAATCATCAGAGAACTTTTCGCCGTTGCCGATGTTGACTTTGTCTGTAAAGCTCCCGATGGTAAAGAAGTAGAAGAACTTACTAAGAAAGAAATCCATAAGGCTTTACGTGGCCGAGTAACTTCCGAACAAGCAAAAATGGATTTGGGTATAGAAGATGATGGCACATTGAAAGAAGAAGCGTATAATGCTAAACAAGGCTTTTCTAAACAATTCCGTCAACAACTATCCCCGCCGCCAATGATTAAAAAATCCGAGCCAATGCTGAACATCTCTCGAGTAGAACCAAGAATGCCCCTGTCTAATACGAATGGCAGTGGTCCTTCTCGTTCCAGCATACCTTTAATTCGGGAAATTCCTCGCGAACAAGTAAGGGAAAGTGCTCCCTCCGCACCTCGAGATAAAAAATTAACCCCCGAAGAAAAAAAAATATTTAAACAGACCATGGAAGACTTATTTGGCACTAGGGGGGCTTGTCTATTTGACCAAAAATTGACTATTCTTGGCAAAGTTCCTTATACCGAGCTTGCCACTACCATCAAAAGCTTGAATGGCGGCATTTACGCTTTAGTGATGGATGGAACCATTGACATTGATCTAGTTCGCCTAGCCGAAAAATTGAATATAACTTATTTAGTTGGCACAAATTCAAAAGTGAAGGATTCATCTCGCGTAATTGTCTTGACTGAAGATAAGTTAATTTAATTTTTATTTCATTTATTTTTTTTATTTTCTAAATATAATCATCGCATCGCCTAAAGAAAAAAATCTATATTTCAATTTAACCGCTTCCTCATACGCCTTTAATAACCCTTGTCTGCCGGCAAACGCCGCGGTCAACAGCAATAAAGAAGATTTCGGCAAATGAAAATTAGTAATCATCGCTTTACAAGGCATCTTGAATTCATATCCCGGTTTGATAAAAATGTGCGAATCACCCGTAGTAGGAATAATCTTATCATTATTCCAATTACAACTTTCTAAACATTTGACTACGGTCGTGCCTACCGCAACAATATTTTTGGGATTGGAATTGATAATACCTGCATTTCTTTTATCTATAATAAAATATTCCTTGCCAGTTTTATGATTATTCACATCTCTTACTGGGAGAAATGTTTCAAAAGAGATATTCAATTGCACCTTCGCAATTTTCACTCCTTTTTTCTGTATTTTACTCATTAATTTCTTAGTAAAATGTAATCCTGCCGTTGGTGCTGCCAATGAACCCAAATTCTTGGCAAAAACAGTCTGATAATCTCTCTCCCGCACTTTCTTTTTGATATACGGCGGTGTCAGAATCTCCAACTCTTTTGTTTGTAATGGTTTTTCAAATTCCAAAAAGAAACAATCATCTTGCCTTTTCATAATCCTTGCTTTATTGCATTTAAAGATTAATAAGACTCCCTCTCTCAATTTTCCTCCTTTGATTCTCGTTTCATAATTATTATTGCCTAAATTTCTTACAATAGTAACTTCTACTCTCGCACCAGTCTCTTTTTTTCCTAGAATTTTACAATGTTGCACTTTCGTTTCATTAACAACTAAAATATCATCTTTTTGCAAATAATCAACAATCTCATGGAATTTTTTATGTTCTATCTTCTCATTGTATAATACCATTAATTTACAATGATCTCGCGGATGAACTGCTTCTTGCGCAATTAATTCCAGTGGTAGATAATAATTATAATATTCCAGATTTATTTCCGCCATTTTTATAACGCCAAATTTCGATTAATTATTAAATACATAGTTTAAAGTGTGGAAATACTTTTAAAATCTATTGGTTTTACCTTCTATTATGACAACTCCCTCCCCAGTTATAAGACAAAAAGTCGCAGCCCATTTAGACGATGTTGTTCTAAATCCATCCATTTCTTCGCTAGGCATTAGCGGTCATGGTAAAGTCCGGGAGAAATATCTTGTTTCAACAAAAGAATACGACCAAATTGTCGTAATGATTGCTTCTGATAGAGTCTCCGCATTTGATGTTATTCTTGATCGGGCTATTCCATTTAAAGGAATAGTTTTGAATGCGATTACAGAACATTCTTTTCAAGAAGTTTCTGATCTTGTTGACATAGCCCTATTACCCTCTCCCCATCCCCGTATAGTAATACAACGCGCTCTCCAGAATATAGGAATAGAATGTGTTATGCGCGGATATATCTGGGGAAATTTAGCTAAGGAATATGAACACGGTTCTAGGGTTAAATGCGGCGTAGAATTGCCGAACGGTTTATTACATTATCAACGCTTGGATTCTCCTCTGTTTACACCTACAACAAAAGCAGAACAAGGACATGATCAAGATCTTGACATCAAACAGTTGCCGGAATATTTCCAGTCTCATTTTGCGTCTAAAAAAATTAATTTTCCCGAAGATGATTTCTCTAGCCAGGTAAAAGAATTATGCTCTTTGTTGTATCAACGCGGAGCGGTCATTTCTGAACAAAAAGGACTATTTTTATTAGATACAAAATACGAATTAGGCGTAGACCAACACGGAAAATTGTATCTAATCGATGAAGTGCATACGCCCGACTCTTCCCGTTACGTAGCTAAAAGCGAATGGCAGACCAAAATGCCCCAAATCGAAGAAAAAATACAATCTGGTCAACATAATACTGTTTCAGAATTACTTAATGTTTATCCTGAACTGAAAATGCGCGAATTATCTAAACAAGTGGTGCGGGATGTATTGTTAGAGAATGGTTATGATGACAAAAAAGGGATTATCCCTAGTTTAACCGACGTTCAAATTATCGAAACCTCCGCCAGATATATTGAATTATACGAACAATTGCTCGGGAAAGATTTTGATTTTACAACATTTTCCCAGCCATTCCAGGAAGAACTTATTTTAGATTATGTAAAAAATTTATGAATATATCTCCTTAACCCTTCTTCATTTCAGCCATTTTTTCTTTAATTGCAGATATTTATCTTTTTTTATTGCTTCGCCAATTTCTTGCATCATTCTCTGGAAAAACGCCAAATTATGATACGACGTTAAAGTATAAAATAACAATTCATCTGCTTTAAACAAATGTCTGATATATGCTTTGCTAAAATTTTCACACACATAACATTTGCAATTCTTATCGAGAGGATTTTTATCTTCTTTAAATTGAGCATTAGTTAAACGATAACGATACTTATTGCTTATCCCGCCCCCCGATTCCGGTCGAATAAACACATATCCTACTCTTGCCAATCTTGTTGGCAGCACACAATCAAATGTATCTATGCCCAATTCCACATAAGTAAAAATATCATCAACACTACCTATCCCCAAAAGGTGTCGCGTTTTTTCTTGAGGCACAAACAAAAGCGTATGCTTCACCAACAATTTACTTTCTTCTTTTGGGTCACCAAAAATACTTCCTATTCCAATCGCATCAAAATCCAACGCAGCAATAAATTTAGCACTTTCCTCTCTAAGGTCAGCAAACTTTCCTCCTTGAATAATACCATACAAAGCTTGTGCCTTATCTTTATTTATTTTTTTAAATTCTTTTAAACTTCGTTCCGCCCAGCCATGTGTTCTTGCCAACGCTTTTTCCGTAGTAGGTCTATCCGCATTAATATCCAAGCATTGGTCAAAAGCAAACACAAGGTCTGCGCCTAGTTTCCTCTGCATTTGCATCGATTTTTCCGGCGTAAACCTGTGTTTGGATTGATCAATATGCGAAGTAAACGTAACTCCTTCATCATCAATAGAACATAACCCATTATTCAGACTAAACACTTGAAATCCTCCCGAATCTGTAAATACGGGCTTGTACCAAGCCATAAATTGTTGCAGTTTCCCCAACTTTTTCACTATCTCCACTCCCGGTCTTAAATAAAGATGATAAGTATTACATAAAACAGCTTCAAAACCAATCTCACTAAGTTGCAACGGAGTAAGGGCCTTAACCGTGGCTTGTGTCGCTACCGGTATAAATGCTGGCGTAGTAATCGTACCATGCGGAGTAGTTATTACCCCTATTCTAGCCGCGCAGTTTTTTTCCCGATGCGTTATTTCAAATTTGAATTTTGCCTTTGACACAATCCAAAATAAAATCCTTAATTTAAAAAAGTATCTAAACAATTATATTCCCTATACTACTCACTTAACCTTCAGAAGTTTTTCTACCTGCTCTTCTACAAAACCAACTACATACCTATCCTCAACGATAATTACCGGAAACGCCAATTGTCCTGTTTTTTGAATAACTTCATATCCATAATTTTGTTCTTCTTCCACATTAAATTCTTGAAATATAATCTTTTTCTTTTTTAGCCAATCTTTGGCTTTTTTCGACCACTGACAATTAGATGTAGTATAAATTTTGACATTCATCTTTACCCTTGCCTCCTATTTTTTTGTTCTCTTTTTTATAGGGGGGAGAAGTAAGGTTTATATATACTTTTTCGTTTATTAGATAAATGAACGGTGATATGATCAGCGCTAAGATTTGGATAGTTCTAAATATATCCTTAAGTATCGTAGCCATTTTCTTAATCTTAAATCTCTTTAATATTACTTTACCCAGTTCTGGCAAAGCTCAAACTTTCTTTGACAAAAACGAACCAACCTGTATTGTTGATTGGAAAAACGAACTGACCTCTTGGAATGATATAGAGCGCTGCTGTTTTCAAATCAGACAGCAACTGCATTGTAAGCAAGACACACGCATTTTAGAAGATAAACCTGTAAATTGGGTTTGCAGCACCGGTCCAGAATCCGTAAAATATTGGCTCAACAATAAAGCATACTATTCTTGTGAAGGTTTACCCCCATGAAAAAATCAAAAAAAATTAAAACTTACAAAAAAAGTATCCACGAAAAAATATTTTTCGGCTTAATCATCATTATCTTATTATTATCCAGTTTAAATATGGCTAAAGCTAAAGGTTGGTTATTGCCCGAACCCGGTAAAATTGTAATTAAAGAAAGCCATATCATCGAATTAGGTTCCCTAACTTTAGAACAAAAAATTGCCCAAATGGTTATCGTTGCTGGTGAATCCATTAATAGGGACGCATGGAAAAAATTACAGCTCGGTGGCATTCATATGTTTGCTAAAGAAAGTCCTGTTGTCTATAAAGATGTTTTAAAAGAATTTCAATCAGGGATGGTCATACCATTTTTTGTTACTATGGATTTAGAAGGATGTATTAATCCTTTGGCCAATTTTTATAATTCCTCAACTGTTTATTCTATTAACAATGTTGGTCAAGCTTTTCAAAAAGGCAGTGAAGATGGCCGCATGCTCAAAAGCCTAGGCTTTAGCATAAATTTTGCTCCCGTAGTTGATTTAGGGGACCAAATCTGGAAATGTCGTGCTTTTAATGGTGATGAAAAAGTCATTAGCGAATTTGCCGAAGCGTACATCCTCGGGTTGCAAAGTCAAGGCATCATTGCTACTATCAAACATTATCCCGGAAAAGCTTTGGTTATCAAAGACCCTCATAAAGAATTAGTAGAAGTTATTATTGAAGAAAAGGATCTTTACCCTTATCAATTCTTAGTTGAAAAAAAAGAAGTGAAAGGCTTGATGGTTACCCATGTCATCGCTTCCGGCTTAGTTGATTCCGAAGGCAAGCCCGCCGACGCTTCTGAGAATATTATCAATCCACTAAAAGAAGAATTTAACGGTTTAATTATTAGTGACGAAATTAATATGCTCGGCTTCAAGAATTTCTATAAAGATAATGACAAAATGTATGTGGATGTATTTAAAGGCGGTTCAGACATTATTCTAAATTTTAACAATGATCCCAACGAAATATATCATATGATTCTTGTTATTAAGAAAGCTGTTGAAAATGGTGAAATATCTGAAGAGAACATCGATCATTCCGTAAAGAAAATTCTGGAAGCCAAAGGCTTCAAAGTAGAAGAATAGGCATATGCCCTTTTTAATTCTTAACAGAAGAGTTTTTAAAGGAAAGGGGGTATTTTAAGATAAATTACGCTTAAAACGGGTATCTAAAAATAAACACAATTAGCGAGGGTTAATATTCAAAATGGCAGCAGTTAAACAAGAAAAAGAAAAAGTAAGCAAATTAAAAGTTAAGAAGAAAAATTGGTACAAAATAATCGCTTCTAAAATGTTTGGCAATAAAGAATTGGGAGAAACGTACCTAGAATCTCCCGAGCAAGCCCTTGGCCGTATCTTAAGAATAAATCTTAAAGATTTATCCGGAAATGTTAAAGACCAAAATGCTTATGTTGTTTTCAAAGTTAAGAATATCAACGGCGTACAATTACATGCTTCTATGATTGGTTATGAATTGACTAATTCTTACGTTAAAAGAGCAGTAAGAAAAAATGCTAACCGAATAGACGATTTTTTTACGGTCAAATCCAAAGATGGTCGTGTATTGATTGTTAAACCATTAATCATAACCCTACATAAAGTACAACGTTCTTTACGTACCAATCTTAAAAAAATGCTGCAGCAATATGTTCAAGAAGAAGTTGCTAAAGATGGGATTGAAGGCTTTATGGGTAATTTATTAGGTGCAAAAATTCAATTTGCCGCCAGAAAAAAATTAAACAAACTATACCCAGTTAAAGACGTTTCCTTAAGAAGAGTGCAGATTAAAGGAGAAGCCGGAACCATTGTTGAAGATTTAGTAGAAAAAACTACTGAAGAAAACTCCTCTCCCCAAATTAAACAGGAAGCATAATAAGGTTCAACCCTTATTTTTATTATTTTATTATGAATTTTCTTGCCTTTGTGGACTTGCATGACAATAAAAAAGCTCTGAAAGAGTTAATTTCTCGTGCCGGTAAAAATGATGTTGATTTTATGGTTTGCGCCGGCGATTTATCCAACTTTGGCCGTGGCCTGATTGACGTTCTGGAAGCCTTTAAAAAAATTGGCAAGAAATTATATCTTATACCTGGCAACCATGAAGAATCTAAAGATTTTAATGAAATTCTCCAGCATTTCCCTCTCTGTGAAAATATCCATCGTAAGGCTTTAATTATTGATAATCACATTTTTCTTGGTTATGGCGGTGACGGTTTTTCTCAAGAAGATCCCGAATTTAGAAAAATTGCTCGTGAATGGTATGGCACACACAAAGGAAAAAAAATCGTTTTGATTACCCATGGCCCGCCCTTCGGCACAAAAATGGATTGGTTTTCTGAACGTTTCGTTGGCAATAAAGATTACCGTAATTTTATCGAAAGAATTCATCCTCAAATTGTTATTTGCGGTCATCTCCATGAAAATGCGGGGGTAGTTGATAATCTCGGCGAAACAAAATTAGTCAATCCTGGCTGGGAAGGGATGGTTATTGGATTGAAATAATTATCGAAAATTTCCTAGGACTCAAAACGCACACATTAGCGCGAAATTTCCTACTCCAAAAATTTGCAGTGTAAGTTCGGAACTTTAAAACCAAGCACTTTAGTGTGCGGATACAAGAAAGCAAAGCTATCTGTACAGAAATGAAATCAATAGTTTCATTTCATGTAAGTTCCGAACAGCAAATTTTCGTTATACCTATAAATTAAGAAACCAAATTAAGAAATAACCTTATTATAAGCTGCTGCCGCCGTTTCATTACGTTGTTTTAATTGTTCTGCAAATTTGTCTGCTTGTTTCATATAATTCTCATCTAACGCTAATTTTCTATTGACATTAGTTGCCATTACCCCGCCTAATTCTTCTGCTAACTGTTTCTGGAACGTTTGCACTTGTGCCAAATTTTCTTTTTCTTTCTCTAAGAGCGCATCAATTTCCACCAATTCTTTTTTATTCTGTTGTTCAACGGTCTTTTCTAAAGCTTGCAGATATTTTTCTATTTTCTCTTCATAATCTATAAGAACAGCCGCTTCTTCAATATTTTTACGTTCTTTTTGTAAAAATACCTTTACATCTTCAGTATAAATTGTGTTCATAATAGCCAAAACTGATTCTAAACCCGCATCTACTGCTTTCTCCGATTCATTTAAACTAAGTAAAAGCTTCAAGAAAGCGTTTAATTTATTTTCTATAATACCATTCTGTGTGACAATATCTTTAAGTTTCTGTTCAAAATTAAAATCTTCTTGTAGAAGAGTGATATAAAAATTATAAAATTCTTGAATCTGTTGCGAATATTTTAATATTACAGGATACAACAGTTCCGAAGAATTAAGTTGTTCTATATTCTTATTTATTCCTTCCCATTTTTTAGAAATTTCCTTCAATCTATTTTTAAGTTCCTTTTCTCTTCTGTCAATAGTTTTGGAATATTTTCTTTCATTTTTAACTATCTCGACAACATCTTTAAGAATTTGCTGTAATTGTGTTATCTCCAACTCCATCATCACATAAGTTTTTTCAATTTGTTCATTAAGTTCCTGTAACGAAACGGCATTGCGTTGTAGCATTTCTATCTCTTTACTAAGCTGTGCTAGCAGAGTACTATCTGCATTCTTCCCCTTAGATTTTTCTTTTGCTAATTGTTTATACTTATCAGTAATGGCGTTTTTCAATGCTTTAAGCTCTTTTTGAAAATTTTTATGTTCTTTCAACTCTCTTTTCTTCAAGACATTCAATTCACCATTAGCAAATTTTTCTATATATTTAAGATCATTAATACGCCCCTTTATCGAATCTAAAAATTTCCGATGATGCTGTTCATTTGTTGTTTCCGCTTCAATTATATCCTTTAATTTTTGTGCAGAAACCCCAAAATACTCTTTCTTCAAATATTTAATTGTAGTTTGATCAATTGCCATAAGCTTAGATAATGGCTGCAATTTACGTTTAAGACTTTCAATTTCCGAAATTTTCTCTCCGACTCCTTGCAACGAAGCGGTTTTTTCTACTAGAGAAGTTTGTATTTCTGTAGCTTGATTTTGTAACGCCGCCACACCCGCTTCCACTGTTTCTGCCAATTCTGCTGTTTCTTCTTCTACTCCCATTGATTTTTCGCTAGTTTTTTCCGCATTTGTTACAGCTTTATTTCTGGGTGTTTGTCTTCTGGTGACTTGTTCTTCTGCTCCTTTTTTTCTAAAGCTTTGTCTTGTTGATTCTAAACCAGCTCTTACTTTTTTATATTCAGGACCAGCCGCTTCCGTTTCTCTTTGTTCTCTTCTTTGTTCTTGCCACTTAGGTAATTTTAAGGTAATAAAGAAAATACCTAATAAGACCAATCCTAATACTATTTTATCCTGAACTGTATCAAAAGCAAGCATTAATATTATACACTTTATACTTTTATATAAATGTTTTTAGTCAAATTAATCTTCAAAAAATTTCTATCCAACATCATCTTTTTCCGGCACAACAATCTGTTCCATAAACACCTTCTTAATCTTAACCGCTTGCCCTCGTTGTTGTGTATTAATCTCCACTGCCGACATCAATGCTTCTCCAATCGCAATCAATTCTCCTTTTAAAGACAGCACGGCAATATTATCCCCTTTACGAAAATTTTCTAACTTGCTTATTCCAGGAACACTCAACATTCTCCCATTAGACAAGCTTGCGATTGCCGTATCCAACACCCAGCATTTTTTAAGATGTTTCAGTGCATTTTCTATCGGCTGTAAACAATGCAACAAAAATTTGGCATTATCTTCTTGTTTATAAAAATGCATCGCATCTTGCAAATCATTTAATGTAACTAAATTATCCTTTTCATCAAACGGTCCAGCCTGCGTTCTTCTTAACTCTACCATATGCGCCCCTATTTTAAGTTCTTGTCCTAAATCATGACACAATTTTCTGATATATGTTCCCGCCTGGCATTTCACTCTAAACAGCACATCTTTCTCTTTTATTTCTAAAATTTCCAATTCATAAATCTCTCTTTCTCTTAATTGTCGTTTGACTGCGCTTTTTCTGGGTGGTAATTGTTTAATTTTACCCAAAAATTGTTGTACTGCTTCTTCAATTACTTTCCGTTCCACTTCATGATGCAAATGCATTACGCCAACATACTCTTTTGGTGCTGTAAGAAAAAATTCTGTAATTCGTGTCGCTCTTCCTGTGGCAATGGGCTGTACTCCCGTAACATTTGGATCTAACGTTCCCGAATGTCCCGCTTTGTCAATGCCTAAAATTTTTTGTACATAATCCGAAACCTGATGCGAGCTCGGTCCTTTTGGTTTATCAATATTAACGATACAATAATCAATTAACTCTTCTGGCGTTCTTTCTTCCGGTAATTTGCCAAAAGTTCCTATCGCTTGCCTTTTCACAAAAACTTGCTTATTCATTATCTGCTTAATTTCACCGAAGTATATTTTAATGTTCCTATCAAAAATACAGACTAACCACTCCTCAAAAATTAAGAAAATTATTGTTCAACTTCTTCCTTAGGTGCTTCTACTTTCTTTGCAGAAACTTTCTTTTTGGTTTCTTTCTTGACTTTCTTTTTATCTTCTGCGCCAAACAATTCTGCTCTCACTACCCCCTTCTCATCTCTAACCGCTACCACCTTGACATGATGCGGAGGGTTTCTGATTCCATGTTGCCATATCTTTTCATTTAAGGCTTTCCCTAAAATCACATTTTCTGATTTCATATGCTTAACTAAAAATTCTTTAGCCGCAATAACTGCTTTATTTGTTCTCTTCCAATAAGGAACTTTCAAATATTCTCTTCTTAACGGAATATTATATGTCCTTTCCAACTTTGTAACTGCTTCTTTTTTAGTTGCCATCTGTAAAATTATGCCTTTGTTTTGATTCTGCGCCAGTTTCTTTTGACGTGTGTATGTCGTGACGGATGAACTTTACGTCCTTTGCCATGAATTTTAAACACAATCCAAAATGGTGCCCATTTTGTTTGCTTGCCTAACTTAATTAAGCGTTTCTTGCGAGAAGGATGTTTTATTGATGTCATGTTTATTGATTTTCTTTATGTTCTTCTTTAGCAATAGACAGAGCAATTTTGCCTAATAAAGATGTTCCTTTTGGTGTTAAAATACGCCCTTTATGTTTATCCTTTTCCACTTGTTTAATTAATTGTGATTTTTCTAATTGTTGTAGAATTTTTCTGATAATTGAACCTGAAGCTTTATAGAAATGTTCCGGTTTATGGCCCCTATTCTTCTTGCTCCCATATTTCGTTCTTAATTTCTCCGTTCCTACCGGACCTAATCGCGCCACATTACGTAAAATAGACGCCGCTCTGTGATACCACCAATCTTTATTATCCGGCAAACGGTCTTTACTTACCCCCGTCTTAACAAAAATGGACCACGCCGTGGGCTGTACCAATTTTTGTTTTTTCAGCTCCTCCGCCGTTTTGTTGATTAATGTGTGAGGATTAACTTGTAAAATTTGTGTCATAGGCGAATTTGAATGAGGGTTATTTATAAACGTTTCGTTAAATAATGAGTAATAACATTTATTTGTAGAGTATTTAATAGTTTGAGATAGAGAAAGGTTTAAATACCTTAATTCTTTTTCAGAGATATCCTAATTATATAATACTTGGGAATAAAAATTTGAGGTGTGATTATGAAAAGGCTAAACGCTTTAATGGTAATGTTTTTATTTATGGGTATGTTCTTTACTAATTTTGTTGTAGCAGTAGAACCTTATGACACAATCAAGAGTATAACGACCTTTGAATTTATGACCAAAATAGGTTACAGTTCTAGTGGTGATCCTTTGGAAGGATTTATTAGAATGTTGTTAGTAGTATTGTTATTTACCGTATTTTTCTGGGCAGCTAGTCTAGCTTTACCCAAAGGAGTCAGCGTTGTTATTGCTTTAGTAATTTCTTTAATCTCTGCCATCTTTATTCCTGGCACAGTTCTAGTTGCCATTGCTTCTTCCTACGGGGCGGTTGTTTCTATAGCAATGTTGGCAATACCTGTCGGCGGATTAATCTTAGGCTTTTTTCTACTAAAAAATCATCATTGGATTAGAGTTGTTTTGGCCGCCATTACTCTTTGGGTAGCTCTTCAAATAAACGGACATTTATTTGATATTTCTTCCGGCATAGTAAGTGGCACTTATTTTGGTGGTGTAGCTGCATCTATTGGCAATCTTTGGTACTATGTAATTATTTTCTGTTGGGTCATATTAGCAATATCCCTCATTGCTGCCTTATTTAAAGTAGGAGGATCAACCGATCATCATCCCAACTTCTTAAAAAGAATGTTTGATCGTTACGTTGTACAAAATATTCCCGGCACAGAACGGTCTAATGATAAAAAACATGAAGCTATTGAAGAAACCAGAATATTAAATGATATTGCTATAGAAAAGCAAGAGTATAATTTAATTTTAGCCGGTTTAGATAAGAGTAAGATATATCAACAAATCGCTGGAGATGAAATGTGCGATGGAGCCGAAGTTAAAAGTAAAAATCATTTCGAAACTTTAAAAACATCTTACGATAACTTAAAAAAAGCCATGAGTGATTTGAAAAATGTTGACCATCAATGGCAAAAAGCACAGAGGAAAGAAGTTGGTGAAGCCCGCGATTTGATTAAGAAACTTGCTAAACGTGGCGTTGATACAACAAAATTACAAGCTATTGAAAAGAAAATATTAAATGATTACATTGCTGCTTCTAATCAAGGCGTAAAGGTTGCCTTAAGCAAATTTGAAACAATCGAAAAATTACAAAATAATGTAGTTGATTTGCTTGATAATGTTTACAAAGGCAAGTACAAACCAAAAGGAAAGGATATACCCACGCCAGGTTATAAAGTAGGAACTGCTTTGGAAGACAATATCCCCATTGATTTGAATAACTTGCCCGTAGCTAAGCAAAGTTTGGAAAAGATAAAAAATGCCATGATCAGTGTTACATACGATTTAACCATAGCCAGAGATAAAGAAAAGAACGCAATTCAAGACACAGCCATTTTAGCTGATGAGTTAAAAAAAGCCTGGACTTTAGAACCGCAAAAAACTTAATTTTTTTATTTTATTTTCAATCTTCAAAAAAACCCAAAGGTAAACAAACATGAACAAGTGGTGGCTCGTAGTATTATCCGTAATCTTAAGTGCCCCCCTAGCTCTTGCCGCCGAGCCCGCAACTATGTTTGGTCGTGTCTGGCAGACAATCATGTCTATCGGCAACCTCAGCTTCTTAGGCTTATCTGACGGTTCTGTCGTTGTTGCTTTCACTCGCGTATTGATTTGGATTTTGTTATTCACCGTATTTTTTGCCGTGATGTTATCATTAGGAGCAGGCGGAGCAACTCCCGGAAGACCTACGGCAGCAGCAGCTTTCAGTTTCCTCAATCGCAATCAAGCTATAATTGTTGCTGGAGTTATCGCTACTATCGGGGCTGTTTTCATGCCCGCGCAAGTCTTATTAGCTACCGGTGCGGGTTGGGCTACTGCTATCTCTTTAATTTTAGTTGGCTTGCCTGTTGTTGGTGTTTGGTGGGCATTGATGAACTGGCCTGCTGGTCATGACACGAGAGCAACTTTATTTTTAAAATTCTTAATGTGCTTATTATTATTCTGGGTTTTAAGCGCCATGCGTTTCCATTTAGCGAGGATGATCTAAATGGTCGAATTCAGCCCGATTGTTGCCACTACTGTTTTAGATTTCATTGATTACGCTGCCTTTGCCGTAATCATCATGATAATTTATTATGGTATCAAATTAGTTTTTTATCGCACAAAAGAAGAAGAAGAAGCTGAAAAAACCAGAGTAGAAGGCACTCGAGACTGGATCAAAGGTAAATATGAAGAACATAAACAAAAAGAAACTGAAAGAAAAACGGGCGCCGAACAAGAAGCCCAAGCCCGAGAACGAAGACGTTTACTAGAACCAGCCAAAGGATGGATGATTAAATCCGAACAGCATGCGGAAGAAGGTTTGGATAGTACCACTCCTTATAATGCTTCCCGATTAAGAAATCATATCTCACAAGTTAAAACTAATGTACATTCCGCAAAAAGAATAATTAGAGTTGCCCGAATTCATGCTAAAGGCGAAAGACGAGACTATCTAGAAAAATTAGGAGCGTTTGTAGAAACAATCGAACAAATCGTATCAAATAACCTTGAGCTTAATCCTCCAAAGGTGAACACCGCTCCAACCTCAGCCCAGATTAATAATATACGCACTCATTTAAAGAATATTAAAATAAGATGTAGTGTCGTTATTAAATCCATTGACGAGTTTATTGATGAAGATAAGATGAATATTTCTGGAGCAGGTATAAGACCAAGTCCCACCCCAGGCATCAGGCCCAGTCCTTCACCAGGTATAAGACCTTAAACAATTATCTCAAATTTATCCCTCACCTATTTCTTCCACACCTTAAAATATGCGCAAATTTTTTGTTTTTGACAATCAATACAATGTGGCCGTTTGTATCCTACATTATTCTTATGCCAACGATAATTATACAGATATTTAGCAATTCTTTCACACTGAAAATTTTCTCCTATTTTTGTAAAAAAATCTCCATCACTGCAAGTAATAAGTTTTTCATTAAAACCGCCTACACGTATGGCTGCTTCCTTAAGGTATAATCCAAAATGTTGCCATCCTAACTCCTTAAGATTTTCTTTATTGAACTTTTTGGCAAGGTATTTTCTATTTTCCCCGCCAGTTTCATCATGTATAATATATCCAGAATATACTAATGCAATTTTCTCATTTTTAGTTATAACTTCCATCGCTGTAGAAATAGCTTTTTGGACTAACCAATCATCAGCATCTAAATGGCCTATATAATCTCCATTGGATTGAGCTAAAGCAATATTTCTCGATTTAGGTATCCCTAATTTTTCTTTATTATAAAAATATATAATATTTGTATTATTTTCAATATATTTATTTATTATTTTAGAAGTATTATCTGTACTAGCATCATCAACAATAATAAGTTCCGTATTATGATATGTTTGTTTAAGAAAACTATCCATCGCTTTAGAAATATATTTGTCGCCATTATATACTGGCATAATAATAGAAACTAACGGTTTAGAAAATTTATTCTTATTCATTACTTTTTATAATATCTCTGACCACCTTATAAATTTTTTGCAATTCCTCTTCTAAACAATCTGCCTTTTTTGGTATTTCTCGGAGGATATAATGTTCTAATAATTCCCCTTTTTGCCCAGACAATTCTTTAGCGCATTCTATTGAATATACACCCTTAGCATTAATATACTTAACTTTTATTAAATTATCTCGTCGAACTTCATCGCCAATTGTACTAGGTGCACTTTCTTCTGAAATTTTTAATCCTAAAAAATTACTCAATGCGGGATTAATGATTCCCATTTTCCATGTTGCTAAAGGAACGTATTTTAATGCTGGTAAATTTGGATCAATAAAACGATTATCATCATATTCCGGTAAAACAATTGCATAAAAAGCGTTAGACAATCCTTCTCGCAATACGGTCAATTCAATTTTTTCCCAATTATTTTGGATATAATTTTTTAAATTATCAGCATTTTCTTCCATAATTTATGCCCGCTCCCTTTTTTCTTAATTCTAATTTTATTTTTTCTTCTAAAGAAATAGCTGTTGGATGTTTGCTTTTCATTTTTGCTAATGTATTTAATGCCTTTTCCATCTTCCCTACCGAATGAAAAAATGTTGCTTGATAATAATTACCCGTATTATTATTATGCTCTAATTCTAATAATTTATTTAATTGCTGTTGTGAAATTTCCGGTCTAGCCCATCTAAAGAAAGAAACCATATTCTCCAATTCTTCAATTAATGCCTTATACAATTTTGTTCCGCGCGTACTCTGTTCTTCCTCTGCCCACACTTCATATAAAGCATCAATTCTGGTGCTAGGATTAACCAAATCAAAATATTTTACACGATTTTTGGTGTTTCCTTCTTCAATGATATACATCTCCTTTTTAGGTTGGGCTTGATTACTTCTAATCTCCATCAATCTTTTTACAACTTTATCATTGCCTCTTTGCAATTTACCTTTATTTGTAGTATTACTTCCATGATTAATATTGTAAACATACAATGGTTCTTTAATATGTAAGGGTCTTCTCACTTCCACCAATTTTGTGTACAAATCATAATCTACCGCATTTTGCAAGTTAGGATTTACTCCTTCTGTTTGGAAAAAAGCATCTCGGCGAAACATCCGCGGAGGATGAATTCTCATGCTCTTATTTAAAATATCTACTAAGGTTTCCTTAGTAACATTGTTTTTACGTTCTGCATACCATTTTTCAGTAAATTCTTCACAACTCCAGTGTAATTTTTCTTCACCAGTTTGCACGTTTCTATCAATACAATCTCCAAATACTAAACTAATATCTGGCTTATCCTTTATTGCTCGGTATAATGTACTTATTGCTTCCGGCAAAAATTCATCATCGGGATCAAGTTGGACAATATATTTGCCTTTACAAGCCATAATGGTGCGATTGGTATTATCAGCCATACCATAGTTTTTCTTATCATCAATTATTTTTATATTTAATTTTCTGTTATATTCTTGCTTCAATTGTTCTAATATTCTTTTAGTATTATCCGTGCTGCCATCTTCTCCTATCACCACTTCTAATTTACTTAAATCAAAATTTTGTTGCGCAACACTTTGCATAGCTTTTCCAATAAAATTTTCTTGATTATGACATGGGATATACACAGAAACATCCGGTTTCATCACAATTTCTTCTTCCCGAAATTGATCAACTTTAGACCAGAATAATTCTTGTGCCTTTCTTTTCTTTTCATTATTTATTTTCTCCCCATGCTCAAGATGATAAGCCGTTGTGTTTACCGGAACAAAAAATAATTGTTGTGATTTTTTATTGTTGAAATATTCATATAAGCGTAAACCAAATTCTGAGTCTTCCGCGCCATAATCCTGAAAATCTTCGTCAAATAAACCAGCTTCGAACGCATCCGATTTAGAAAAACTGCAATTACCACCCGAAAGAGTTGTTCCAATAATATAAGAAGGTCCCTCTGTATCATATTTTATTTTCTTCAAATTATTTGTATTTTTATAACGTTCATCTCTCCAATCTTCTACCGTTCCAAAACGTCTTGATTTAGATTTTTTTACTTTTAACAATTCTTTTTGTGCAATTATTTTATCAGACATATCTTCTGGTTCTACAAAAGCTCTATTCTGAGTTGTCATAATTTTCGTGCCATATTTTTTTGCAGCATAATGCCATTTCATAACATTTTCTATATAAGTGTGCTCAGGTATCATGTCTACATCAAGAGAAATAATATTATTATGAGTAGCCCGTTTTAAAGCTTCATTTCTTACTTTAGCTAATCTAAACCCCTTATCGGGTTGCCATACATATTTCACATCAAAAGGCAGATTTGCTTTAGATACAATATCCATACAGCTATCATAACCACGTCTAGACCCATCATCTGCTATAACCACTTCAATATTTTTTGGATTATAAGTTTGTTGCTGTAAAGCAAGAAGTTGTTTATGCAATTGTTCTTCTTGATTATAAGTTGGGATAATTATACTTACTTTTGCTTGATCTTGCCAACTTCGGTTTGAGAAAGTTCCATCTACCTCGTACTGGTCAACAAGTTTTTCCAACGGAGTATAATCATTTTTTGTATAATACATATTTACCTCATTTTTAACACCTAGAAGAAAGCTTTGTTTATAAATCTTTTGTTAATTTATTACTACAAAGTAGTTATACAGTATTAACCATACATTTTTTCTTATCTTGTCTTTTATAATAATAATAAAAATAATTATCAAATAAATACCGACCTATTTAATCCGTAACTTCCAATTTTTTATTAACTCGCGCTAAACCCGTACTAGCTGAAGAACCCTCTCCTGCTAACAAATACTGTTCTTTCGCTTCCTTAAATCTATTTGCCTGTTCATACGCCGTAGCTAAAAAATAATGATGATATGATTCTTCGGATCAACTTCCGTAAGTTTTTCATATATTATAATACTCTCTGATATTTTTTTCTCATCTCGTAATCTTTTTGCAATAGCAGCAGCTTCAGAAATTTTTGATTTTTCAGTTGAATTTAACAATAAATTTAATGCATATCTCTCATCTGATTTCTGCTCCTTCTTTCGAGGCAAATAATCTCCAGTTTCTTCTAATAACTTATGCATAGTACCAACTTTCGCTCTCCTTTCCGCTTCTTTTTGTTGTTCTGCAATCCTGCCTTCTAATTGCTTATTCTCCTCTGCAAGTCTTTTTAATCTTCCTTCGTACATTGTACCTTGTTCCAGCAATCGTAGAGTTAAATCCTCTATCTGTTTAACGGTTAGCGCAT
>JACPNA010000011.1 GCA_016185725.1 Candidatus Woesearchaeota archaeon
CTTCTTGCATTTTTGGGACATGGGTTTCACCTGGAGGTGAAGCCTATGCCCCCTTACTTCACCTCTCTTTATAAATGAAAACGGAAAGAATATATAGAACTATCGACTACAATTATCTAAAACGTCAAAGGTAAGTTATTAATTTATTTTAATTACCACAAATATGTTGTTTTTTACGCATTTATTATTAGGATTGGCGTTGTTTTTGTTCACTAAAGATTTTCTGCAAGGCGGCAATGCGATTATTATTTTTGGTTTAGTTTTGTTAGGCAGTATTTTACCAGATATTGATTCGGAAGAGAGCAAAATACATCGTTGGAGCGGAATTATAGGAAGAATAATAACGTTCTTTTCGCGGCACAGAGGTTTTTTTCATGCGATGTTTTTGTATGTGTTCTTAGCGGCAGCAATTAGCTATTTTTTTGGAGCGTATTATGGTTTAGCTTTGCTAATAGGTTATTTTGCACATCTGATGGGCGATATGCTAACTTTAGACGGAGTTGCTCCTTTGTATCCATTTTCAAAAAGGAGGATCAGTGGACCGGTAAGAGTTGGTGGTATTTTAGAAGCAGTTGTTGTGGTTATATTATTGGGATTAATAGTTTGGAAAATAATAAAATAAAAAGATTATTTCAATTCTTCTACTTCTCGTTTGCCCTTTTCCAATTCTTCCACTTGTTGTTTGTCTAAGGTTAAAAGAAGGGCTTGAAATTCGCCGATATGGGTTTTTTCTTCTTTAGCAATTTTCAATAAAACTTTACGAATTTTATCGCTTTTGGTACGAGCAGCCATTTGTTCATAGAGATTAATAGCATCTAGTTCAGCGATTATGCCCACACGAAGAATTTCTTTGTCAATGTATTCTTTTTTTACCTTATCTAAATCTATAGGTAGAACTGATAACATGGTGTAGTAACCTCCTTGGTTGATACGTTTAGAAAAGAGAAGAGGTTTATATGATTTGTTATTGGCCATTGGTCAGATTCTAAATTTAATTAACAGGGCTTGAAATCACTAAATTTTAAGGTTATAGCCTTTAATGGTATAACCACTGGACACTGGACAACTTCGGACAGGGTTTAAGTAGTACCGTAAGCAGTTGTATTATCAGCAATTGCTAAAACGATTGCGCCTCCACTTCAATAATTGAAGTGTTGAAATAAAAACCGATAAGGAAGAGGTGTTTAAAAATGAACACACAAACAGTGGTGCAAAAAGCACAAAAAGAGTTGAAAAATAGTATGAGTCTGGGCAATTTACCAGAAAAGAAGTTTAGGGCGGGAGCGATTTCTGCGACAGTATGGCTTAATAAAAGCAACAAACCTACTGGAGAAAGTACAGAGTATAGAACGATTTCTATAGAACGAGTATATACAGATAAAGAGGGAAATTGGCAGAGCACTAATTCGTTACGAGTCACGGATTTGCCTAAGGCAGGGGTGGTTTTACAGAAAGCGTATGAATTTTTAGTTTTAAATGAGCAAGATTTATTTAAAGGAGGTAATTAATATGGCAGAAGCAAAATCGGAATTAAAAATGGAAAAGTTAACTTTACATGATTTACCGGGGGTAGGAGCAGCTACAGCGGAAAAATTGGAACAAGCAGGATATCGCGACTTAATGGCAATTGCAGTAGCAAATATAGGCGAGTTGGTGGAAACGGCAGGAGTCTCTGAAGCAGTAGCACGAAAGATGATTAATGCGGCAAGAGATAGTATGAAGATGGGTTTTGAGACAGGAATGGACGTTTTAAAAAAGAGAGAATTAGTGTCTAAGATTACAACAGGGAGCAATAGTTTTGATGCGATGATGGGCGGCGGATTTGAAACCGGCGCAATTACTGAATGTTTTGGTGAATTCGGGTGCGGTAAAACACAAATCGGGCATATCTTAGCAGTAAATGTTCTGAAAGAAGATTCGGAGGCATATGCCGTTTATATTGATACGGAAAATACGTTTCGTCCAGAAAGAATTCAGCAATTAGCAGAAGGGGTTGGTATTGATCCGCAAGATGCGTTGAATAGAATTATGGTGGCGAGAGCGTTTAATTCGGATCATCAAATTTTATTAGCAGAAAAGGCGGAAACGCTGATAACTGAACAGAAAAAGAAAGTTCGGTTAGTGGTAGTTGATTCGTTAACGTCACATTTCCGCGCAGAATTTATCGGTAGAGGAACGTTAGCGGAGAGACAGCAGAAATTGAATAGACATATGCATATTTTAGCAAAATTGGCTTCTTCAAATAATATTTGTGTTTATGTCACTAATCAAGTTATGGCCAAACCAGACCAATTCTTTGGTGATCCTACTACTGCTATTGGTGGGCATGTTGTAGCACATGCTTCCACATTTAGAATTTATCTGCGTAAGGGTAAGAAGGGCACGAGGGTAGCGCGATTAATCGATGCGCCTAATTTACCTGATGGCGAATGCTGCTTTGAGGTCATAGAAGGGGGGATTAAGGAAGTACTTTAGGTTTATTTTTTTCTTTTTTGTATTTTTTTTACATTTTTATCGTTTTCTGCGTAAGGTTTATTAATAGGATAAGCTTGTAGCGTGTAAGAGGTTAATAAATTATCAAATTATGTCGCAATGTATATCATTATCAATTAATTCTTTAATTAGGTTTAGTTTTTTGATCGTAAATAAACAATACGGGGGGATATATCAATGAATGAGAATACACAAGTTGCTCCAGTTAAAGTTGGAGAAATGTATGAAGTTAGTATTAATGCTGTTGGTGAAAAAGGAGACGGTATTGCTAAGGTTAAAGGGTTTGTGCTGTTTGTGCCCAATGTACAAAAAGGCGATTATGTTAAAGTTAGGATAACAAAGGTCCTGCTAAAACTAGGATTTGCAGAAGTTTTAGAAAAATTAGAACGTCCAATGCGTGAATCTAAATATGCTACGATTAGTCAAGAAGAGTTTAGGCATAGAGATGAAGAAGAACAAACAAAATATGAAGAGACGGAAGACTTTGGCGAATAAGATAAGTTAATGAGATTGTTTATTGCAATTCCTATTTCTGAAGAAATTAAGCTAAAAATTGTTCCAGTCTATCAAGAGCTGAAGAAAACAGGGGCAAATTTTGTTTTTGTTTCAAAGGATAATTTACATTTAACTATTATATTTTTGGGTGATGTTCAAGAGAATAAAGTTGTGGAGATTGTCAATAAAGTGGAGGTTTTAATTAAGAATCAGAAGAGTTTTTCGTTGGATTTTAAAGGAGCAGGGGTTTTTCCTAGTTTAGATGAGATAAAAGTTGTGTGGATAGGTGTGGAAAGCTTAGAGTTAAAGGAGTTAATGAAAAGGATCAATATTTCTTTAAATTATGTTCTCAATGAGGTGAAGGAAAATATACCATATTTAACAATAGCACGAAATAAGTCTGGACAAAGTAATGAACTGATTAAAAAAGTGATTAAGAAATTTGCTAAGGAAGATTTTGGGTCAATGAAGGTTGAAAAAGTAGTGTTATTTTCTAGCAAGTTGACGGTAAAAGGACCAATTTATACGGCAGTTAAGGAATTTTCGTTGAGTTAAGTATATAAATTAGAAGATTATTCTGAGGTTATTAGATTTAAAGGGTGTTAGTTATGGTCAAGAAAAAGAAAATAGTTAATAAAAAAGAAGTTCCTAGAGATCATATTGTTTTTGAAGGCAGGAAAGTTTGGTATTTTTTAGCAGCGGTTATAATAATTTTACTCGGTTTGTTTTTGTTGTTTTACTTCAATTTGCGTAGTGAAGCAGTAGTGGGAGAAGCAGTAAGAGGAATGGATAATGTATGTATTTTTAAGTGTGTGTAAGTTTAGTTTGTCATTTTTTAATGTATTTTGCTCCAAAACGTAAACATCGAAGTTTTGAACGGGAGTCGCCCATATCAATTTTAACGGAGAAAACGAGGCTTAGGCAAACTTAATAAACGAATAGGTTTCTCAATACATGATGGGTATAACGAAACAACAAATAGAACTTATTTGTAAAAAACTCGATGAAGATTTAATCAAATTTTCTTTCCTTGCGAGGGGAAACCACAACGACAATTATTCAATAGAAACTAATCGTGGGAAGTATGTATTACGTATAGAAAATAATCCCCTATTTAAAAACCTAAAAAAAGAATATAATCTCTTAAAATCACTTAAACCAGAATTAGGGCCAAAAGTCTATTTTCTAGATAAATCTCATAAAGTTATTCCTAATGATTATTTCGTAGAGGAATTTGTGGAGGGGAAATACCCTCATAAACTAAATGACAAATTCATAATTCTAATAGCTAAATGGCTTAAAAAGTTACATCGACAAAAGAAGGCATGCAAAAGACATTCCATGCTAAAAGCAATAAAACCATATTTTAGAAACGTTAATAATCACAAAAATGGCATTACCTCCAAAATTGTTAACCAAATTGATTCTTTATTCGAGAGAGTAACTGCTTTTTGTAAGAAGAATGATGGCATTTTTGCTTACAGAAAAGAAGCTTGTTTATTGCATAGCGATTTATCAAGAGAAAATATAATTTACAATGGTAAAGAAATTAGACTTTTGGATTGGGAATTCTCAAGATACCATTTTCCCGAATGGGATCTTGTCTATTTTATGCAAAGTTTAGAATTAAACAGCAAGCAAAAAGACTTATTCCTAAAAACTTATGGATATCCAACGTCTAAAACTGGCAAGAAAAGATTACTAATAATCTCTTTACTAAACACTTGTGGGGATATTGGATATTCTGTCTGGCGTTTAGGGCTAGTTAAAGAGGGAAAATTGAATAAAAAACTTAAACCAGAGATTTCTAAACGATTGAATTTAGACATAAATAGACTAAGAAAAATAATTGAGGATTTAGAACGCTAACTATTTAAAGAATCACCTGATTTCTATACGATATGAAAACACTAGAATTAGCACCAAATCAGATTATTACTTTGAATGATTATCCTGTTCATAGCGATAGCGTTCTAATGGAATATTTTGCCAAATGTAAATCGGGGGAAGAAGTGCCTTTTGTTCCAGTCATAAGAAAAGATATAGTCTTAAAATATTTTGATGATAAACTTCTGGAAGAATTTGAAATATTTGAACGTCAAAACCCTATTGCAGGATATTTTATGTTAGATGGCAGTCATAGGACTACTGCTTTAACGCTGGCTGGCTGCAAAATCAGGGTTATCATTTATCAAACTGATTCAGACATTATGGAAGCTAAAAAATTGCTTGCAACAGACCAAATTCTTAAGAGCGGTACATTGGAAGATTCGCTTGAAGAAAACTGCGAAGAACTTTATAGGCATTTTAAAGAAAAACCATACTTTATGACTGTGGAACAAAAAGCAGCAAAAATGGTTAGAGAAAAAATATTACCTCAAAATATGAGGAAAAGTTACAGATTAAAATGAGTTATTTCATTATTATCAGAGGACCTTTAGGAATTGGAAAATCTTCCGTAGCCAAAGAGCTTTCTGAAATTTTAAATGCTGAATACATTTCAATAGATTCTATTATTGAAGAACTTGGTTTGGATAAAGTCCCTGAAACTGAAGAGTGCATTCCTGCCAAAAATTTCATTAAAGCAGAGGAATACGTACTTCTCAAAGTAAAAAAGAGATTAGATGATGGAAAAATAATCGTATTCGATGGTAATTTTTATCACAAAGAACAAATAGAACATTTACTCAATAATTTATGGGATTATGAACACTATATCTTTACCTTGAAAGCATCATTAAAAGTATGTATTGAGCGAGATAAACAGAGGACAAAGCTTTATGGTATACTGGCGGCCACGGCTGTTCATAATCTCGTTTCAAGATTTGATTATGGTATAATCATAAATACTGAGAACAAAAATCTTCTTCAAGTAGTTGAGGAGATACTTTCTTACTTGCCCAAGCCTATGAGAACGAAAAAACTTTAACGATGGTAACACTGATTATTCGGCAACTCTCATTTTTTGCTTTCGGCATCGCTACACTAAAAATCAATCCCTCCAAGTATTCGGGAGAATAGAACAGGAATTTCAATGTTGTATGAAATTGTGAAACACTGGAACGCTTTTGATGTAAAAACTGTTTCTTAACTTTCTTGTTCGGCACTCTCATTCACTTTTGCTTCTAATCCTGTATGACTTCTTACAAATGATTGAAAATCTGTCAGCAATTTTAACTTC
>JACPNA010000012.1 GCA_016185725.1 Candidatus Woesearchaeota archaeon
CGCTAACTTTTAGAGGTTAGTGCGTGGCGCAAAATTTTTCGTTCGCCACGCATTATTTATTTTTAGAATTGATAAGAATTACGGAGCCATTCATCTCACACACTAAAGTGTGGAGATTTTTGGCTCATGCTATTAAGAAAACGCAGTTAAATTTTTTAATTTTTTTAAATTTCTCTTTTTACTTTTTAACAAAATCTTCCGCAACATTTATTAATAACCTCTCTTTTATTATTAATAATCAATATAAATAACTATGATTCCTCGACGTAACACTAAACAAAAATTACTAATACTGGACTACTTGCAAAATCACCCCACCCATCCTACTGCCGAAAATATCTATCACCAAATAAAAAAATATATCCCCAACCTCACTCTTGCTACCGTCTATCGTAACCTTCATATCTTAACTGAAGAAAAACAAATCCTCACCTTAAACCTCAATAATGAGCTGCACTTTGATGGAACAACCCAACCCCACCTCCATCTCATTTGTCAAAAATGTAATAAAATATATGACATAATGATTAGTGAACTACACCATAAATTTGAAAAAATTTTCCAAAATAATCAATTCCAACCCAACACCACATCCTACATAAGTTACGGTCACTGTCAAAAATGTCATAATTAACGGAGGAAAAAACAACTATGGAAACAGAACAAAAAGTACAAATTAATGCTTCCGCGCCACTCTTTGACGCAAAAGCCTACTATAACAATACCGAAATAAAAGTCAAATTAAAAGACTATCGGGGAAAATGGGTCATTCTCTTCTTCTACCCTGCCGATTTTACCTTTATCTGCCCAACAGAACTTGGCGACCTTGCCGACCATTACGCAGAAATCAAACAACTAGACACAGAAGTTCTCAGTATCAGTACTGACACCATTTTTGTTCATAAAGCCTGGCACGATCATTCTGAAACCATCAAGAAAATAAAATTCCCTATGGTTGCCGACCCTACTGGAAATATTAGCCGTGCCTATAACACCTACATTCCTGAAGAAGGCTTAAGTTTACGCGGCACATTCATCATCGATCCCGAAGGAATCCTACGCTGTTATGAGATCAACGCTAATAACATCGGACGCAATACCCCAGAATTAATTCGTAAATTACACGCCGCTCAATTTGTCTATAAACACGACACGGAAGTATGTCCTGTAAATTGGCAGCCTGGCAGTAAAACATTAAAACCAAACTTAGAATTAGTCGGAAAACTATAAAGAGGTAAATAACTATGACATATACGCCACAAAATTTTGACCACCTTCTGGGCACTGCTGGTTTTAGCGATCAATTGTTAAAAAACCATTTTACCCTCTACCAAGGCTATGTAACCAATACTAACAAATTATTAGATTCTTTAACACAATTAACTACAGAAGGTAAAACCACAACCCCCGAATTTGCCGAGCTTAAACGTCGCTTTGGCTGGGAATTTAATGGCATGCGCTTGCACGAACTCTATTTTGGCAATATAATTAAAACCGGCAAAAAAATATCTTCAACCTCCCCATTAGCAAAAAAAATCATTGCCAATTTCTGTTCCTATGAAGAATGGGAAAAAGACTTTCGTGCTACCGGTGCTCTGCGAGGAATTGGCTGGGTTATTCTCTGCTACGATAAAGAAGCAGATAAACTATTCAACATCTGGGTCAACGAACACGACGTCGGTCATCTTGCCGGTACTACACCATTATTAATTATGGACGTATTTGAACATGCTTTTATGCTTGACTACGGACTAAAACGTGCTGATTACATCAACGCCTTTTTCAACGCCCTAAATTGGTCTGTAGTTGAAAAAAGAATATAATTTTTTCTATTCTAATATTCTCACTAAAATATGATTTTTCCACCAGTGTATAGTTCCACTGGTGCAAGACAGGATAGTTTTCCTGTCTGCACAGAAATGAAGTAGTTTCTTCATTTCTTGTGGCGTAGCCACATCGATCTTCACATAGATTGGAAAAATCATGGTCGAAAAATCGCCCCGAGTGAAGCGAGCATGCATGAAATTTGAAAACTATCAAATTTCAGCACTGAAAACAAATAGTTTTTTATTTTCATATGCCACTGATGTTGAACCCGCAGGCGATCACCAGTGGTGGGCGATTTTTTTGACACAATATAAAAACAATATCTTGTAGTAATAATATTCTAATCATATCTTAAATATTGTGTACACCACCAAAACATATAATCATCTCTTAAATTATTTTAAACAAAAACTAAATAAATAATTATATCAAATATTAAACATTTTAAACCCAAACATAACCCTAATAATTCGATCATTAATTAAACAATTAAAAACAACAACTTTCAATCACAACTAAAATATGCTTTTTCCACCAGTGTGTTTCACTGGTGGTACACATCCACTAACACATAAAGTGGAAAAAGCATGGTCAGAAAACCGACCCGAGCCCGCAGTCGAGCATGCCACCAGTCTATTGACTGGTGGTGGCCGGTTTTCTTTGACTCTCCTCTATTTTCTAATCCGCTTAATCGATTCCACTTCATAACTCTGAATAATCATATTTGCAAACAGATTTTCTGCCCAGAACACTGCTTCCTGCCTTGCTAACTCCTTCGAAGGTTGTTTACTAATATATTGAAAATATCTCCCCACAATTAGCCGCTCAATAGCACCTACCTTTTCTATACCTAGCCCACCTCCACTTATTTCATCATTAATACATTTTTCAATCGTCCTCGCTTCCGGATCCAGAACCCCCTTTTGAGACGTAACAATTATCTTTATTTCATAAGACATAGTGTTAAATTAACATCTATTTTTATAAAACTTATTAAATTTTATTCACACCCCTCCCTTAAATTACGTATAATATACATTATACGTAATTTTTTATGCACATTTTAAGCTAAATTTAAGCAAATGCCCTATTTTTATCAAAAACCATACTCCCTGAAGGAAAAATAAGTCTTCAACTACCTCACTTTAAAATGTTATATCAATAAAAGTTCCAATCATTACTTAAAACTTAAGGAAACAAAACATTAAATCATAACTTAAATATTAAAGAATAAAAACAGTTATTTCAGATAAAACTTTTTAGCAAAATACTAATAATTTAGCACTAAATATTTTAATTAATACTAAAACGTTTAAGAATATAACAAAATAAACATTTTAAACATAACTTAAAACTTCTAAAATTATACAATTTAATTAATACTTAAAATATGCTTTTTTCACAGTAGTTTGCCTCAACAAACCAATAAACGTAGTGATATTGTATTCACCGGCGGCAAAACATTAATCTCACAGTATTAATTGGAAAAAGCAGGGTCAAAAAATCAACCTGTGCCATTGGTCGTTGCTAACAAGCAACTCCCGTATAGTGACTAGATATTGACCAGTAGTGCTCAGTTTTCCTTGAGAGTGACCTCCTCCCCGCACTAAAGTGCGTGGCTTCCAGCCGTGAACGCTCCTAACTTTAGTTGATGGATATCTTCTTGATTTCTCACATAATTATCTACAACTTCTACAGTGTTATAACCAACACTGCTGGCGAAAGCACC
>JACPNA010000025.1 GCA_016185725.1 Candidatus Woesearchaeota archaeon
AGTATTAAATCCAAAGTTGTTAAAACTCAAAAAGTCGAAGCGATGAGTAGAATTATTGCGTATAATATTGATAGAATGTTAGAATCTGGAAAACAAGTAATTTTGATATTCATCAAAATTATAAGGGTTTCATATTAGCCACCACAAAGGAAATATTTATAAAAAACGCCCTGAATTTAATCTTAAATTCACCTCATTAGGAGATGAATCTTAACAATGAACATTACTCTTAAACAAGAACGTACTAATACGACCCATACTATTTCCTTTCCCAGAAAAACTGTTAAGGATCTTCTACAGCAATTAAACATCAACTCCGAAACCGTTATCATAATAAGAAACAACACAGTTATCACCGAAGATGAATTATTAAAAAATGATGACGAAATCGAACTTCTCAGTGTCGTTTCCGGCGGCTAAAAATGCTCTGTCACTGCCAAAAACCCGCCGTAATCACCCTGCAGCACGGCTCTTTATGCCAATTGCATTTCCTTAACTACTTTGAAGATAAAGTCTTCAAAACGATAAAACGCTATCAACTAATCGAAAAAAACGACACCCTCTGCATCGCTGCATCTGGAGGTAAAGATTCCTTGACAATTTTATATCTCGCCCAAAAGTACCTCCAAAAAAACAATTTCAATACTCCTTTATTCGCCCTCGCTATCGACGAAGGTATCAAAAATTACCGTAAATCTACCCTCAAAGATCTCAAACAATTTTGTAAAGACTATAGCATCAAATTAAATGTCATCGCCGCCAAAAAAGAATTTAACTACACGCTCGACCAGGCATATCCTAAAATTAACAAAGACACAAAAAAGAAACCCTGTAATATCTGTGGTGTTTGGCGCAGATACCTCCTCAACAAATACGCCCGAAAACTAAATGCCACCAAAGTGATCACTGGTCATAATCTTGATGATGAAGCCCAAGCCATAATTATGAATATATTCAAAGCCAACACTGACCTCGCTGCTCATCTCGGTCCAATTTCTGGTATTAACGAACATGAACTGTTTGTCCAGCGTGTTAAACCCTTATACTTTTGTACAGAAAAAGAAACAAAATTATACTCTTTGATCAAAAAATTTCCCGTGCAATTTATTGAATGTCCATACGCTAACGAAGGCCTAAGATCAAATATTCGCGACATGCTTAACGACTTTGAAACAAAATATAAAGGCACAAAACAAGGCATTATCAACTCCTTCCTCGCCTTACTCCCTTTATTAAAACTGCAAGCAAAAAATAACGCCAATGAAATTAAAGTTTGCCAACAATGTCAAGAACCAGCGCATCAAAATATTTGTAATACCTGCAAAATCCAATCCTTACTAAGATGAAAACCTACCCAAGATACCATCGTCAAACCATTCTTGCCGAAATAGGTCAGCAAGGTCAAAAATTATTAGAAAAAACAACTATATCTATCATCGGTCTCGGTGCTCTTGGCACCGTCTCTGCCGAACTCCTTCTCCGTTCCGGAGCAACTAATCTTACGCTAATTGACAATGATACAATAGAAGAAACTAACTTGCAGCGTCAACTTCTCTTTCAAGAATCAGACCTCAAAAAAAATAAAGCAATCGCCGCAAAAAAACATCTTCTAAAAATAAACAAAAAAGCAAAAATAACTGCCCTAACTAAACGTCTAAACGACAATAACCTAAAAATTCTTAAAAAATCTCATCTCATCCTCGACTGCACTGACAATTTAGAAACAAGATTTCTTATCAACGACTTTTGCAAACAGCACCATTTACCTTGGATTTACGCCTCTGCCATAAAAACCTATGGCTATGTCCTGCCTATCTTGCCTGACGGACCTTGCTTACGCTGTTTTCTCAAAAATTCTCCCATAGAAACTTGCTCCACAAGTGGTGTTATAAATACCATCACCACTTCCATTGCCGCCTTGCAAATAACCCAAGCAATAAAAATCATCACAAAAAAATTAACTGAATCAAAATTGTATTATTACAACATTTACTCGCCGGAATTAAAAATAATTACTATCCATAAAAACAAAAATTGTCCTATCTGCAAAACAGATTAAGTTGTTCCAAAATATCTTTATCATCATATGCAATCAACGGTCTAACTACCAGCAAATTAGTCTCATATTTTTGGTAATTGTCATAATTCTGTCCGCTGACCAAAATAGAATAACCGCTGCCAACGGCAAACTCCTCCAACTCCTTAAAATTCTTAAATTTCTTAAATTCCAACTTCAACGGACTATATTTTTTTAATAAATAAATCTCAAAAACATTAAACCCTACTGGTAAAACAAAACAACCCCTCTTCAACATCAATAAACCAGCCAATATTGATTCTTCTCCCTCAACCAACACTAAAACTTTCCCTTCCACCCCTGCCGGTAATCCTCCAAAACAAGATATAGTCTCTAAAAATAAATAAACGCCATCCTGATTAATTTCTATACGGACTAAATATTCGGCATCTTTCATAGCAAACCGTAACGAAGTCTTTTCTTCCATAGTTTTGCCGACCTCTCTATTAATCTCCGGAGAAGTCATCGGAAAACGTTTATCTGAACGTTGTGTTTCTACTTTAAATGTTCCTTGTAAATTTTCAGCCAATTTAACTGCCGCAGATTTTATCATTTCTATATCTTTCTCCGTTTTAACCGCTAAAGAATAAGATGTCAACCCAAATACTCTCTTCAATTTGTCATGTTCCGTAAAAAAAGGCGCAATTAATCTTCCCTGTATACGTTGTACTTTAATCCCTATTAACTTATTAATATTACTTGCCAATCTATTTTCAAAAAACATCCTGTTTTTTCCCTTCAAAAATAACTCGCCATAACGCAACAAAATATGTGTATACTCCATACTCAACTTCACCTTTAACTCTATTTAAAAAAGCTTCGTCACTCTTGGATATTAAACAACTCTTTATCAACATAATCCGCATATAAAATTAAGGAGCGAAGACATATAAACCATATACCCCGACCAGAAAATGTTATTTATAAAGGCAATATTTAAATACTCAACGGAGTATTTATAAACAATTATCATTGGTATAAACCAAAGTAATTTTCGAAAATCTTGTGATTTTCGGTGAAAGAATACAAATCCCTTAGGGAGGTTCGACATATGGCTAAAAAAGAAGCAAAAAAAAGCATTCGTATTGTAAATATAGTAGTCTCTACTGGACTAGAAAAAGACATTCCTTTAGAAAAAATGGCTGCTACTCTGCCTAATACTGAGTACAACCCTGAACAATTTCCTGGACTGGTATTAAGAATAAAAGAACCTAAAACCTCTGCTTTGATTTTCTCTAGTGGTAAAGTTGTTTGCACTGGTGCTCGTACTTTGGAAGAAGTAGATCGCAGCATTCAAAGCATCATTAAAAGCCTTAAAAAATTAGACATTCATGTTACTATCAAACCAGAAATAACCGTACAAAATATTGTTGCTTCGGGAAGCATTGGTATGGACTTAAACCTCAACATTTTAGGTATAAAATTACCTAATACTGAATATGAACCCGAACAATTTCCTGGACTGGTTCATAAATTAAAAGGAACTAACGCCACCTTCCTTTTATTTAGCAACGGAAAAATAGTGTGTACTGGTACTAAGACTGAACAAGAAGTCAATGATGCTACGGATAAGCTTATTGACAACCTTAAAAAACTCTTGGAAAAATAGATAAACTATAACCTAAATCTTTAAATTCTCTTATTTTTATTTCATTTTGTTATGCCGGCAAGCTCAGTGTAAACAGAAGGAAGGTTAGTGTATGGAAGTTGAAGAACAAATAAAAATTTTCAGGGAGTTCATAGAACAAAATTACTATCCTCAACTTCTGGAAGCTGTAAGGAAAGGCCAATCATATTTAGTTTTAGATTTCTCAGAACTAATTAAATTCAATACCGAAATATGTGAAGAGCTCCTTGAATCGCCTGAAGAACTGCTTAAAGCTGCCGAATTAACCATTAAAGAATTCGATTTGCCCAAAAAAAATCCTAAATTTAATATTCGCTTAAAAAACCTTCCCGAATCGCAGAAAATAAGCATCAGTGAAATACGGAGTAAACACCTTAATAAATTAGTTTGGACAGATGGCGTAGTCAGACAAAAATCCGATGTGCGTCCGCATGTTACTGCTTCTAAATTTGAATGTCCTTCCTGTGGAAATATTCTCAACGTCTTGCAAATTTCTGTTGATAAAAAATACAAAGAACCATCTCGTTGTCCTTGTGGACGTAAAGGAAAATTTAAAGAAATTTCTAAAGAATTGGTTGATGGTCAGGGTTTAGTACTAGAAGAATCTCCTGACGATATGGACACTTCTGCCCAGCCTAAACGTATTAACGTTTTTCTTAAAGATGACTTGGTTTCTCCCATCTCTGAACGACGAAGCAGTCCTGGGTCTCGTGTAAAAATTGTAGGAATTGTCTCTGAAGTTCCCGTTACTTTGAGAACTGGAGGTCAGTCCACAAAATATGACTTGATTTTAGAAGCAAATTATATTGAACCATTGCAGGAAGAAATGCAAGAACTAATTATCTCCGAAGAAATATTGGAAGAAATAAAAAAAATAGCAAAACATCCTAACGTTTTGAATAATTTAGCTAACAGTCTAGCTCCTTCTATTTATGGTCACGATCATGTCAAAGAAGCTCTTGTCTTACAACTCGCCGGTGGATGTAGAAAAGTTCGGCCTGATGGTGTCGTCACCAGAGGAGATATGCATGTACTTCTAATTGGTGATCCAGGTAGTGGTAAATCGCAATTACTTAAACGTATGACTAAAGTAGCTCCCAAAGCGCGTTTTACTTCTGGTAAAGGCGCAACCGCCGCCGGTTTAACTGCTTCCGTTGTTAAAGATGAATTTCTTGGTGGCTGGAGTCTAGAAGCAGGAACTTTAGTCTTAGCTAACCATGGTTTTGCTGTTATTGACGAAATGGATAAAATGGGTAAAGAGGATCGCTCTGCTTTACACGAAGCTTTAGAACAGCAAACAGTAAGTATTGCTAAAGCCAATATTCAAGCCACTCTTCGATGTGAAACTACTGTGATTGCTGCTGCCAACCCCAAATATGGTCGTTTCGATCCTTATGGAATAATTGCCGAACAGATTGACTTGCCGCCGACATTAATTAACCGTTTTGACCTGATTTTTCCCATTAAAGATATGCCTAATCGTGAAAAAGATGAGCAGACAGCTACTTTTATTTTAAGCTTGCATCAAAATCCCGAGAACGCCAAATCAGAAATTTCCTCTGACCTTTTAAAAAAATATTTTGCTTACATTAGGCAAAAAATTCAGCCCAAGATAACTGATGCTGCCATTGAAGAATTAAAAGCATATTATCTCACTATGCGTAATTCTGGTTCTTCTGCAGAAGGAGGAATTAAAACTATCCCCATCACTGCTCGTCAACTGGAAGGATTAGTGCGTCTATCTGAAGCCTCTGCGAAAATCCGCCTTTCTAAAACCGTAACAAAAAAAGACGCACAAAAAGCCATTGAATTAACAGATTATTGTTTAAACCAAATAGCTAAAGATAAAGATACAGGACAAATTGATATAGATCGATTAAGCAGCCGCATCACTGCTACTCAAAGAAGCGGTATTGGCATAATAAAGGATTTGATTAACACTCTGGAAGAACAACTGGGCACCAAAGTAATCCCTGTAGAAAATTTACAGCAAGCTGCTAAAGAAAAAAATTTAGATATTGAAACCGTTGATGACATTTTAGAAAAACTCCGTCGCTCTGGTGATATCTACGAACCAAAACGCGGCCATATCCAGCGCCTATAAAAATTAAATCAAATTTCATTGAAATGACATGATGGAACAAAAATTACCTTTACGAAACCAAGCAATTAAAATTATCATCTCCGAACTTCTTTCCGGAACTTATATTCAAGAAAATGAACAAAATCCCAATTATCTCCTGACTAGAAATAACCAAAAAATTTACCGTCTAAATGTTATTGCTATCATCGTGCAAAAAGAAGTGGTTGGTACCATTACTAATCTCTTAATAGATGATGGTAGTGGCAGGATAATTACGAGATCATTCGAAGAAAATAAAACAATTCATACTCTTAATATTGGCGATGTTATTATAATTATAGGTAAATTACGTGCATTCAACCAAGAAAAATATATCTCACCAGAAATAATCAAACGAATTTACCCTTTGTGGCTTAAACTTCGCTCTTTAGAACTAAAAGAAAAATTTTCTAATGCAGAATATCCACAAAAAGAAAACACGGCTAAAGAAACAAATATGTCCCTTGAAATAACCGCTCAAGAAAATAAAAACAATAAAGAAATAATCATGGAAGAAACTATTCAGGAAGAACCATTACTGCCCTTCCAAAAAATAATTAAATTAATTAAAGAATTAGATTGTGGTGACGGTGTTTTAATTGAAGAAATTATTGAAAAATCTCCGCTCAATAAAACCGAAAATATTCTTGAAAAAATGCTGCAAAACGGTGACATTTTCCAAAATAATCCGGGAAAGGTCAAAGTATTATAACTTAAAATATTAACATTTGTAACACCTGATTATTTTCCAAAAATAACGAAAATTTACTGTTCAGAATAAGGAAAACAAAGTTTTCTTGTTAAGAAAGACGTAGTCTTTCTTAAATAAGAAATTTCATGCTAAAGTGCGGTGTTTTACACCCTAAGAAATTTTATATAAACATTTATACATAAAAGATAGGAGTTATATAAACCTCCACAATACCCGCAACCAATATTAATCCTATACTTATTAATATCAAATCTAAAGAATCAATCAAAACCCTATCCTTCTTCAAATCATGTTTAATTAAAGCTATGGAAATTATTCCGCCGGCCATGCCCGCTACAAAATAAGCTGCTATTTCTAATAAACCATGTGTCATATAACGTATAAAACTAAACGTTGCTGCCCCAAAATAATGAGAAGTTGATAAAATACCTACCGCTGTAGCTGTTTGCACTAGTTGAGTTTTAATCAAATTGCCCATTGCTGTAGCAATAACTGAAGCATTCCATGCTAAAATAAACATCGCGCCTGTCCCATACAACAAAGAAAACACCAGACAAAAAAACAAAACTTTAAGATTGTTCATCAATATGCTCAAAAACAAATCAAATTTTATTATATTTCCTGTCAATGTTGCTTGTATATTTTTATTAACATTTAAAATAGCCTGTTGCTGTATATTAAAAACTGAATTAACTATTGAATTTGGTAAAAAAACATAAGCTATTGTTAACGCAAACGTAATTCCTAAAAATAAAAACATCAAAAAAAATAAAACTTTAGTATGCTCCTTTAATAAGAAAAATTCTTGATCATATTTTAAATCCAAATCTTCCTCATTTTTAATAGTAGTATATAATATTGGCACAGTAGAAAGTACAATCAAAAATACTGTGAGCATGCCCGCCCCTTCTTTAAATACTAAAAAAGATAATATTAATGAAATTAAAGAAAAAAACATCCCTGCAAAAAACATCTCCCATGGTTTCTTCTTAATTACAAACGGATTAAGTAATGATTCTAACACCATATACCCATTAAATTATAAGCGTATTTAAACATTTCCTTTAAAACAAATTAATATCTTTAACTTATTCGTAAATTAATCTTAAAAATTTATATTTACTAAAAAACAATTAAAAAATAATTAAAACAATGTCCCCCTCCCCATCTCTTCTCATGGAGATTTCTATCCCTAAAAAAATAACGAAAATTTGCTGTTCGGAACAAGGAAAACAAAGTTTTTCTGTTCAGAAAGACTACATCTTTCTTGAATAGAAAATTTCTCATTGAAGTAGATTGATCTACACCCAGCGAAATTTCCTATGAACACAAAGAAGATAATATCTTTATTCTAGAAAGAGATAAGCATTTTAGTTAAATGCAATCATAATCAAATTTACAAAAAGAAAGATTAAATGATTTGACAAAATTGTGAATTATATTTTTCTCTCTGTTCCCTTATCTTATTACTTATTATAATTATTAATATATTATTAGATTATTAATTTATAACGTTATGTTATATATTAATATATTTTCAATATAGAACATAAATAATCACAATAAATTATACCATAAAAAAACGACAAAAATGTCATCACTTTTCAATATAACCATAATTATTTAAAGAAGTTTCCATCTGCAATATACCTACCAAAATATACACACAATAATCATTATCTCTCACTTGCGTTTTGTTTATATATTATTACTTAAATAATCATATTAACACTGGTTAACACCGGTTAACACCATCAAAACACAATCTAAAATTAATAATATTGCTTTTTCCATAAGAAATCAAGGGGTGTCACTCCATATTAACAAGAGGTTAAAATATGCTTAAAATAGGAAAATTTTTTGAAAATTTTTTAAAGCAGGACTCTTTATTTTTAGATAAGTCAGTTTTATTATCTTCATACGTTCCAGAAGAAATTATTTTTAGGGAAGAACAACTTCAGGAAGTAGCTAATATTCTCGCTCCTGCCTTAAAAATAGAAAAACCTTCTAACTTGTTTATTTATGGGAAAACCGGTACCGGAAAAACTCTTTCCGTACGTTATATTTTAAAATATATGCATGATACTGCCACAAGCAATAACATTAATCTTAAATCTATTTATTTAAACTGCAAACTAAAACGCGTCGCTGATACAGAATATCGTTTAATCGCTCAATTAATTAAAGAGTTTGGCCAGGAAGTTCCCGCAACAGGCTTACCTACCGATGAAATCTATAATATATTTTATTCTTTGTTGGATAAAGAAAAACAAATGATTCTTCTAGTCCTTGATGAGATAGATCAACTAGCTAAAAAAATAGGCGATGAAATATTATATAACTTAACTCGTATCAATTCCGAATTAAAAAATTCTCAAATTTGCCTCATTGGCATTTCTAATAATTTGGTTTTTTCCGAAAACCTCGACCCGCGTGTAAAAAGTAGCCTTTCTGAAGAAGAGATAGTTTTTCCTCCTTATAACGCCCTGCAAATTCAGGATATTTTGCGCAAACGCGCCAATATTGCCTTTAAAAAAGATGCGATTGAACCAGGGGTAATAGAAAAATGTTCTGCATATGCTGCTCGTGAGCATGGCGATGCCCGTCGCGCTATCAATTTATTGCGTGTCGCCGCAGAAATAGCCGAACGTAGTGGTTCAACTATTATTTCTATATGTCATTTAGATGAAGCAGAACAAAAAGTAGAATCCGACAAGATCATCAATTCTATAATCAATCAGCCTAAACAATTTCAATTGATATTATATTCAATTTTATTGATTTCTCCGCAAAAGAAATTTTTTTTCACAGGAGAAATTTATGATGTTTACATTTCTCTATGCAAACAATCTAAACTTAATGTTTTAACCCAGCGTCGTGTTTCTGATATACTTGCCGAATTTGACATGTTAGGAATAATTAAAGCAAAAATAATATCTAAAGGACGTTATGGTCGAACCCGCGAAATAGCTTTATCAGTCGATGATAATATTAATCTTAAAATCAAAGAATTATTGGAAAAATCCCTTCATTTATCCAACTAATATTTAATTTAATATGGATAAAGAAAAATTAATAGAAGAATTGTTCGAAAAAGGAATTCTTGTAAATAAAGAACTATTGGAAAAAGGTATAGATCTATCTTCCATCGAAAAAATTAAAAGCGAAGCTGATTTGATTGTACTAAATTCTGATTATGTTGATGTTTTAAAACAACAAACTACTTTAGTAGATTGGTATGAAATAGACAAAAATCGCGTTGAAGCAGAAAAAGATCGTGATGACGAACTTTACCAAACACAATTACAACATTTCAAACAATCTTCCTTAAAAGTAGAATCCCCTCATTTTCAGCAGAATCAACAAGTTTCTAGCTTAGAAATAGAGTTAGATTATAACAAAAAATCATCTAATTTTATTACTACTTCACAACTGAATCAAGCAGAGACAAAATTAGAAGTATCTCTTCCCAATCCAAATATCAACCAACCATCAACTTCTATAACCCTTATTACCTCTTACAAAAATATCCCTCATAAATATTCTATTCCCGATTTCGCTAATTTTTTTCATAGTCGTTATCGTTTTTTAGAAGGACTTCTTCGTCACCGTCAAGAACTTCAGGGATTAATGACCATCAATCGTATCTTAACTAAAAAGGAGAAAGAAACAGTTTCTTTAATTGGTCTTGTAGAAGAAATTTCTGAAACTAAAAATGGTAATTTAATAATAACTTTAGAGGATCCAACCGGCAAAATTAAAACAATTATTTCCAAAAACAGAAAAGAAATATATTCTCTGGGAAAAGAATTAGTTGTCGATGAAGTTATCGGTTTAATTGGAACTTGTAGCGATAAAGTAATTTTTACTGAAAATATTATTTGGCCAGACATTCCCAATGACCATAAAATAATTAAAAGCGAAGAAGAAGAATATGCAATTTTTTTATCTGATATCCATGTAGGCTCAAAATTATTTCTAAAAGAAGAATTCGAACGTTTTCTGCGCTGGATTAATAGTTCTACTGGCAGTGAAAGTCAACGCGAAATTTCTCAAAAAGTAAAATACATTTTCATTGCCGGAGATTTAGTTGATGGGATAGGCATATATCCGTCTCAAGAAGAAGAATTGGCCATTACCGACATTAACGAACAATATAAAGAATTCATTAATTTAATTAAACAAATACCTATTGATAAACAGATTATTATTTGTCCTGGAAATCATGATATGATTTATTTAGCCGAACCGCAGCCAGCTTTCTATTTAGAATATGCTCCTGAATTATTTCAACTTCCCAATGTAACTTTGATAACTAATCCCGGAATGGTAAATATAGGCAAAACCAAAACCTTTTCCGGATTTGATATTTTATTGTATCATGGATATAGTTTTGATTATTATATTGCCAATGTTGAATCAATTCGTAATAATGGTGGCTATCATCGTGCTGATTTAATCATGAAATTTTTGCTCAAACGCCGTCATCTCGCTCCTTCTTTTAAATCAACTCCTTATTTTCCCGGACACCAAGAAGATTCCCTCTTAATAAAAAAAATACCCGATTTTTTTATTACCGGTCATATTCATTACTCCAATGTCGCCAATTACAAAGGAGTAACTATGATTAGTGGCAGTTGTTGGCAGGGCAAAACATCCTTCCAAGAAAAACTTGGTCACGAACCAGAGCCAGCCCGTGTTCCCGTAGTAAATCTAAAAACAAGAGAAGTAAAAATTTTACGTTTTGGTTAATATGGTCCTAGCAACAACACCAAGCATGCAGAAATATTTTGATGATATTAACAATCAAATTGCTAAATGTTACTCTCTAGCCGAAAAAGCTCGTAAAAAAGGCCTTGACCCAGAAGAAGAAGTGCCTATTCCCCTTGCTAAAAACATGGCCGAACGTGTAGTTGGTTTAATCTCAGTAATTTCTCCGCAAATTATTGGCACACCTATAACTACTCGTATCATCGAATTAGAACAAGAATATGGTTTATTAGATTGGCGTGTTGGTTTTAAAATTGCCGAAGAAGTTGCCAAAGAAATATTTTGCAAATTCAATTCTAAACAAGAAGCCGTAGAAACCGGCATTCGTGTTGGGTTTGCCTATTTAACTCTTGGCATTGTTTCCGCGCCTTTAGAAGGATTTATTGGCATAAGAATAAAAAAACGTAAAGACGGGAAAGAATACTTAGCTTTGCAATATGCCGGTCCAATTCGTGCTGCCGGTGGAACTGCTGCTTCCACTTCTGTCATTCTTTCCGATTATGTTCGTGTTAAGCTTGGTTATGCGCCTTATGATCCCGATGAAATGGAAATTAATCGTTATGTCATTGAAATTTCCGATTATCATGAACGCGTTACCAATTTACAATATCGTCCTTCCGATGAAGAAATACGTTTTATGGTTTCTCATCTACCCGTAGAAGTGGATGGAGATCCCACCGAAGATTTAGAAGTTTCTAATTATAAAGATCTTCCCCGTATAGAAACTAACATGATTAGGGGTGGCGTCTCTTTAGTTGTCGCCGAAGGTTTAACCCAAAAAGCGCCGAAGCTTTGGAAACGTCTCTCCAAATGGGGCAAAAGTTTTGATTTAGAATGGGAATGGCTTGGCGACTTTATCAAATTAAAAGAAAAAATTCATTCTGCGCATACCAATACCGAAAAAAAAGGGGGTACATCTCAAGAAGAAAAAAAAACAGTCCAACCCAATAATACCTTTATTATGGATTTAGTTGCCGGTCGTCCTATTCTCACCCATCCTCTCGCCACTGGCGGGTTTAGGATACGTTATGGTCGTGTCCGCACCTCTGGTTTCTCCGCTCTTGCCGTTCATCCGGCTACTTTAATAGTTTTAGATAGATATATTGCCATCGGCACACAATTAAAAGTCGAACGTCCTGGCAAAGCTGGAACTGTAACTCTTTGTGATACTATTGATGGACCAATCATCCGTTTAAAAAATGGCTCTGTTCTTTATTTAAAAACAGAAGAAGAAGCCAAAAAATATAATTCCGAAATAGAAGAAATAATTTTTTTGGGGGACATTTTATTTAATTATGGCGATTTTTCTGAAAATGGTCAATCCCTCGTTCCTGCGGGTTATTGTCCTGAATGGTGGTCTTTAGAATTAGAAAAAAAACTGCAAGAAAAATATCCCCAAGATACTGCCCAAACAGCTTCTGAAAAGTTAAGTCTCAATCAAGAATTTCTACAAAATTTAATTAATAAACCACTTTTTTTCCAACCAAATTTTGAACAGGCAACTTTTCTTAGTCAAGAATTATCCCTCCCCTTACATCCTAATTGTCTTCTTTATTGGAAATTAATCTCCTTAAAAGATATCTCTCATCTCTCGCTTTGGTTAAAAGAAGGAAAAATAAAATATGACCAATTAGGATTAAACAAAATTCTTTTGCCATATTACCAAAAAAACGAATTGCATGCCAAAGCCAAAAAAGTTCTTGATCATTTGGGTTTACCGCACCAAATAATTAATAAAGATAATCTTATCATTTCTAAAACCGAAGCTCAAATTCTTACCTATACTCTAAATTTTAAAACCCAGCTTGAAATGGAATCATTACACCAAACAATTTCCCCCATAATATCATCTTTAAATTTAAGCAGTAATCAGGATTCTACCCTTATCCTAATCAACAAACTTTCTCCGGCAAAAATAAATGACAAAGCCGGTACTTTTATCGGTGCCCGGATGGGCCGCCCCGAAAAAGCTAAAATGCGCGAGCTTACCGGATCACCGCAAGTCATGTTTCCCGTAGGTGAAGAAGGTGATCGTCTGCGCAGCTTCCAATCAGCCATGCAAGTCAGCAAAATCAATAGTAATTTTCCTTTATTTTATTGCGAAACATGCAAAAAAAAAATGATTTACCATCGCTGTGAAGAATGCAATTCTCAATGCCTTCAAAAATTTCATTGTCGTTTTTGCGGCGATTTGGATAAAGATCAATGTCGCCATGGCCAAGCTTTTCCTTACAAAGTTATGGATATCGATATTAATTATTATTTTGCTAAAGCCAAAGAACGCTTAAAACAGAAAACACATCCGGATTTAATTAAAGGCATTCGCGGAACTTCCAATAAAAATCATCTCGTTGAACATCTTGCCAAAGGAATATTGCGCGCTAAACATAATATTTATGTAAATAAAGATGGTACTACCCGTTATGATTGTACCGAATTGCCCATCACTCATTTCAAACCCAAAGAAATAAAAACTTCTATAACTAAATTAAAAGAACTAGGCTTCACCCATGACATTTATAATCAAGAATTAACTCACGAAGATCAAATTTTGGAGATGAAACCGCAAGACATCATTCTTCCCGGTTTCAATTCTTTAGATGAATCTGCTCCCAAAGTTCTTTCTCGCGTATGCAATTTTATTGATGATTTATTAGTGAACTTTTATGATTTAAAAAAATTTTACAAAATCGAAAAAGAAGAAGATTTGATTGGCCATTTAGTTATTGGTTTGGCACCTCACATTTCTGCCGGTATGGTTGGCAGAATAATAGGATTTTCTGACACCCAAGGTCTTATTACTCATCCCCTGTACCACGCTGGAATGCGTCGCGATTGCGATGGCGATGAAGCTTGTGTAATGCTCTTAATGGACGCCCTCTTAAATTTTTCACGTAAATATTTGCCAGAAAAACGTGGCGCAAAAACTATGGATGCCCCTTTGGTTTTGACTTCTATCTTAAATCCTGCCGAAGTAGATGACCAAGTTCTTGGTATAGATATCGTTTGGCGCTATCCCCTGGAATTTTACGAAGCAACTTTGGAAATGAAATCACCCTGGGAAGTTCGCTATGGTCCAGAAAAAAAGAAGATAGAACAAATTAATGATCGCTTAGGCACACCGTTGCAATATGAACAATTTGGTTTTACCCATTATGTTGACAACTTCAATAAAGGTGTGCGTTGCTCTGCGTATAAAACTCAACCATCTATGGAAGAAAAGCTTCTTGGTCAAATGGAAATTGCCCGTAAAGTACGTGCCGTGGATATGGACGACGTTGCTAAATTAGTAATCCAAAAACATTTTCTCAAAGACATCAAAGGAAACTTACGTAAATTTTCCATGCAGCAATTTCGTTGTGTAAAATGCAATACCAAATATCGTCGTCCACCCCTAATAGGGAAATGTTCTCAATGTGGCGGAAAACTCTTATTTACTATTACGGAAGGCTCTGTCATAAAATATCTTGGACCTTCCTTATTACTCGCCGAAAAATACAATTTTTCTCCCTATTTAAAACAAACTTTGCAAATATTAAAGACCAATGTTGATTATTTTTTTGGCAAAGAAAAAGAAAAACAAGTTGGTCTAGGCAGTTTTTTGCCTGCCACCGTCGAATCAACATCAATAGAAGAACAACCCGATTTCTCAAATACCGAAGAATTGTTATCAGAAGAATAATTTATCCCAAAACAACTTCCGCATGCGGCACATTTTCAATAACCAAAACTTTACCTTCCCCCACCAACCCCAATCTCTTCCCCAGTGCTACTGCCCCCTCCCCCGTAAAATGGACTACATAAGCTCTCCCCAATATTCTCTCAATTTCTTCGCCGTTCATTTCCTCCCCCTTATAGAAATCTTTCGTCAAATCCAATTGTAAATTCCCCTCAGAAAATACTTTTCCTATAATTTCTTTATCTGTAATTACTACTAATAATCCATGCATACTTTTTTTTTCAGCAACAATAAACATTTTACAATACAGTCTTAACCGGTTTCTTAGCTCCGCACGCCAAACATCGCAAATAATTGATCTCCCTTTCCTCAACCAGCTTAGTATCTGGCTTTCCGCATTCAGAACAATAAACAAATTCACTGACATACTTCTTGATTTTCTTATTAATTGCCGAAGCTGCCACTTTTGTGCCAAAAATAACCCTCTCCCCTATTATTTTGCCTGGAGTTGCCAATTCTCTCAACAAATATTTTAACAAATGATTTTCATCTCTGCCTATATCCTTGGCAATTTTTTTAAGATTGATAATGACAGTTTTATTCCCTTCAATATGTCCCTTCACTTTTTCCAGATTAAACCTATCCCCTCCCGCTACCGTTTCCGGCAATTCTTCTACTGCCTTATCCAATAACTGCTCATAATTATCCATAACTCACCTATTTTAAAGCTATTTTATAAACTTTTAGCTCGAACTAAGCTGCTCTGTAGAAAAAGTCGCAGCCTAGACCAATATATAAACCAAGAACTATTTTTTAAATAAGAATTAATTGATGCACTTCTTCAAAAACATTTCCCAAGGAGCACTTGTTTTACGGTTAAGGCGATTTTTTATGGTTTTTCTACAGAACCAAACTAAGCGGCTAATATGAAACCCTTATAATTTTGATGAATATCAAAATTACTTGTTTTCCAGATTCTAACATTCTATCAATATTATACGCAATAATTCTACTCATCGCTTCGACTTTTTGAGTTTTAACAACTTTGGATTTAATACT
>JACPNA010000003.1 GCA_016185725.1 Candidatus Woesearchaeota archaeon
GATTTTTTCAATCTCAGTACTTGCTAATTTAATTCTTGCGCGTTGTGCCATTTTTTTAACTTAAAGCATGGTGATGATACTTTTCTTCGTCATGCTTAACTATTGTTTTTTGAGCTTTTATATAAAGCTTTTCTTTTTCCCCGAAAAATAAAAAGGATAAAATAAAAAAATAATTACATTTGTTTTTTAATCAGATCCATACACATACCAGCAGCGACGGTTACACCAGAGTCACGGATAGCAAATCTAGATAATTGCGGTATCTCGGAGTTTTTCTCGATGACAAGAGGCTGCATTGGTTTTAATTTTACAATAGCAGCGTCTCCATTACGCAATAAATCTTTATTTTCAGTGATCTCTTGACCAGTGGCAGGGTTAATTTTTTTGACAATCTCAACAAATTGACAAGCAACTTGCGCGGTATGGATGTGGAATACAGGGGTATACCCCACAGTAACGACGCTAGGATGGTTCATAATAACTACCTGAGCGGTAAATTCTGTCGCTACACTAGGAACATGGTCAGAGTGACCAAGTACGTCTCCACGAGCAATATCTTTTTTAGCTACTCCTCTGACGTTAAATCCGATGTTATCACCAGGTTCAGCTTGGTTAACAGCTTCGTGATGCATTTCGATAGTTTTAACATCTCCACTGATTCCTTTACCTTCCCTACCAGGAACGATAGTTACTTTGTCGCCAACTTTCATAATACCAGTTTCGATACGACCAACAGGAACTACGCCAATACCAGTGATGTTATAAACATCTTGCAAGGGCAGTCTTAGAGGCAAGTTAGTAGGTTTTACGGGAACTTCGAATTTGTTTAATGCTTCTAATAATGTGTCGCCAGTCCACCAAGGCATCTTAGCAGATTTTTTAGTGATGTTTTCACCAGGCAAAGAAGCAATGGGAATAAAGCGTAGTTTGTCAACTTTCCAACCAGCTTGACCAGCGTGAACTTTAACGTCTTCCACAACTTCTTTATAACGTTTTTCAGAAAAGTCTACACCAGATATGTCCATTTTGTTAACGGCAACTACAAGTTGTCCTACGCCAAAAATTTTCGATAATCTTAAGTGTTCAATGGTTTGCGCGTTAACACCATCGTTAGCGGCAACAACAATAACGGCGGCGTCTGCTTGAGAAGCACCAGTAATCATGTTTTTAATGAAATCTTTGTGTCCAGGCGCGTCAATGATGGTGAAGTAATATTTGTCAGTATCGAATCTTTTGTGTGATAGGTCAATGGTAACTCCACGTTCTTGCTCTTCTTTAAGGTTATCCATAACAAAGGCAAATTCAAATCCTTTCTTTCCTAATTGTTCTGCTTTTTCTTTTAATTTTCTCATCGCTTGCTCGTCGATGTTGCCGGTGTCGAATAATAATCTACCAACGGAGGTAGATTTACCGTGATCAACGTGACCGATGAATACTAAGTTGATATGTTCTTTTGTTTTAGCCATATTATATGCCTCCTTTGTTTATCTTTTAATATATAAACTTGTATTTGTGTTTGTTCTGAGTTTATTTATAAAGATTTCGGTGCCAGATGAGAAAGAGAAAAGGTGATGATACTTCTATTCTTTTGACGTTGTTGTTTCCTCTTAATTTAATTTTTAATTTTTCTAGAAATGAATATTCGTGGTCTGTTTCTAAGAAAGTCAAATAGATACTATAAACCTCAATCTTTAAAAAGGGAAGCAAAATACCTCATTTATGCTTAATGAGAAAGAAATTAATCTTCTTAGGGAGGAATTAGCCAGCGCGGAAAATCCGTTATTTATTTTTGATGATGATGGCGATGGGTTTTGTTCGTTTTTATTATTATATAGGATGCATCATAAGGGCAAAGGGTTTGTGTTGAAAACTTCGCCTAAGCTGGATATGAGGTTAGCGGTAAAGGTTCAAGAGTTTAATCCATGTGCCAACAACGAGAATGGCGTATCAGGTCAGCGCGAATGAAGATGATTTATGGATTGCGATGGCGGGGTGTCTTGCTGATTGGTATCTGCCAGATTTTATGGAGAGGTTTATAGAAAAATATCCAGAATGGTTGGCAGAGAAAAAAGATTTAGCTGATGCGTTGTATAAGCAACCAGTAGGTATGTTGGTAAAGATGTTTTTCTTTTTACTAAAAGGGTCGAGCAATGATGTGCATAAGGCGATTAAAATTTTGACAAGGATTGTTTCTCCGGCAGAGATTTTTAAGCAGGAAAGCGCACAAGGTAAGTTTTTATTCAAAAGGTTTACTGATGTCAACCATCGTTATGAATCGTTGTTGAAAGAAGCAAAGAAGACGGTTACTAGAAGCAGGATTGTTTTATTTTATTATACGGAAAATCAGTGGTCATTTACGGCTAATTTAGCGAATGAGCTAACCGCGCTATATCAAGATAAGGTTATAATTATTGCTCGACGCAAGTCAGGAGAATATAAATGCAGCTTACGAGGGCAAGTGCCTATCTTAAAAGCGGTACAAGCTTCGTTAGTAGGAGTAAATGGTTATGGCGGCGGGCATGAAAATGCTTGCGGAGCGGTGATTAAAGAAGAAGATTGGGATCGGTTTTTAGAGACGTTTAAAGAACAAATCAAGGAATTATCTTTTGATAAAGGGAAGTGAGAGGGATGTGGGAGTGGAAGAGTGCAGTGATGTTTGTATTGGGGTGGTGCGGGGTGTTATTTGGTGTTGTATTAGGTTATATTGCTAAAGATGAATTGGAACAAGGAAAAAATTATTTTATTTTAGGGAAGAATGTTTTGTTGGTTTTTTTAGGGATGTTTAGTGCTGCTTTTTTTGTTTATGAGAAAAATTATGTCTTTTTGATAGGATTAGCAGTGCTGATGATTTTTTTATGGTATGTTATTTGGAAAAAGAAGCTGGCAGTTGAAGCAGTGTTATCATCGATACTTAGTTTTTTTGTGTATTTCATAAGCGGAAGTTTATTATTCTTAGAGGTTTTTATTTCTGTGTTGTTTATCTATGGCTTGTTTTTAGGGACGTTGTTTCACCAACAAAATTTCAATAATAAGTTAAATGATGATAATAAAAAAAAAGAGAAATTTTGAGCACAAGAAAACAAACGACGATTTGTTTTCTGTGCAGAAGAGAAATTATCTCTTCTTGCATAAAAAACTAAGGTTTTTTATATATGGAAAAGATAAAATCTAAGCAAAATTTAGAGGAAGCGATCAAAGAGAAAGTTTTACCGTTGTTAGAAGAAACTATGGAAAAAAGCTGGGGGGTTACGATACCGAAAATTGAGCAGGATATTTCCGATAAATTATCCCGACCGGGATTGAATTTTTATGTTGCTTCAGGTACAAGTTTGGATAAGGCGAAGAAGAAGTTTAAACAAGAATTTTTGAAGAGAGAATTGCAACAACATGAAGGCAATGTTTCACAGTTAGCAAAAATGCTGGGTGTGGATAGGCGCAGTATACATCGAGCGGTTAAAGCGTTTGATATTGATGTTAAAGTTTATCGCGCCGGATTAGATATAGAAAATTATCAGGAGAAAGTTGTTGATCAAACTATAAGAAATACACTAGAGCAATATAAAGAAATTCTTCAGCCGAGCAAGTTAGAAAATATGTATAAGGAGCTGCCGGAATTGTCTAAGAATATTGCTAAGGTTTTACCTCCAGAAATTATGACGTGGAAGGAGGCGGAGAGAGAGTTTGAGAAGCAGTTATTTTTACAGGTATTAGATGAGAATGAGGGGAAGGTTGGAGAGACAGCTAGGAAATTAAAGATAAGGATTGAAACGTTACAGAGGAAGATGAAGAAGCTGGGAATAGGGAGGAGGTAGGGGTTTAAGATTTAATACCGTTTTTACTTAATAAAAATTATTGTTTTTTTCTGTCTGATTGTTAAGTAAGGTTTGGTTAGGCGTTTTTTTAGTTCGATGTCTTGAGTGAGGATTATACTGCCTTTTTGGGAGTATTGAACAAGCAGGTTGTCAACATAGCCTTCTTCTTCAATAATGGTTATGTTCTTTTTTTTGATGATATCTAAGGCTAGTTTAGCAGCAGCTTTATATTTGCCATTAGCTTCTTGATAGATGCGGTTTAATTCTTCTATAGTGCCAAGGAGAATAGCAATGGCGTAAGGGAAATCGCAGATACGATGTAGTTCGGAAAACAGGTCTATTTTGAATTCGCCAATGGCGATTAAGGCGTTGGTGTCGATGATGATTTGTTTGGTTTCGGTTTTCATTTTTTTAGTTCTTGCAGTGATGATATTACAATAATTCTAAAAATCACAAATAAAATTAGTGCAATAAATGTAAGAATCAAGGGCAGGAGATAGATTTGTTCCAAAGGAATAGTTCGATAAATTAAGTAGATAAATAATGAGGTGATAAGGCAATCTAGGAGGATTATTGGTAAAATGTAATGGATTTTTGTTACGGCTAATAGTAAAGATGTTTTGAAGAATTCTTTCCAAGATTTGATGTTGATGAATGATGAAAATACGATTAAAAAATAGGAGGCAATAAGGAAAGTTATGCCAATTATTATTCCTATATCTGAGAATGTTTTAGGGTTTATAGAAAAGGAGGAAACAGAGTTGAGGGTGAAATATAAAATTATTAATAAGGGGCTTATGGTGATCAGATAAATAGTTCCGTATTTAGAAAACAAGTGGGATATTTCTAATAATTTTTCTTTAAAGGTTAAGGTTTTGCTGTCTTGTTTTTTAGGTTCTAAGAGCAGATGGGTATATACCCATATTAAACCATTGAGAAAAAAGAAGATCAAGAATAGAGCACTGAATAGATAAAGGATATTTTTGATTAAGAGATTGTAATTGTTATATATTTTGAATATGTCCTGTGTAAAGGGTCGGCCTTGCTGCAGAGTTGTTTCGTTGTAATTAGCATTTTCGATAGGTTCGATAATATTTTGGAGGTTAGTTAATATTTGTACTTGATAAAAAATTATAATAAAGATGCTGGATATTAAAAGGATTATTTCTAGGATTACTAGAAAAGTAAATAGTAATTTATGTTCTTTGATGTTTTG
>JACPNA010000026.1 GCA_016185725.1 Candidatus Woesearchaeota archaeon
AGTATTAAATCCAAAGTTGTTAAAACTCAAAAAGTCGAAGCGATGAGTAGAATTATTGCGTATAATATTGATAGAATGTTAGAATCTGGAAAACAAGTAATTTTGATATTCATCAAAATTATAAGGGTTTCATATTAGCCCTTTTTTATAGGAAATTTCTCTGGATGTAAAACTGCGCGTTTTAGTATGAAATTTCTTATTTATGAAAATGGACTACAAATCAATTTTCAGAATAGAAAATGTTAAACATTTTCGTTATAGGGGATTAGTTTTTGTATCAAGGAAGTGGTTTCGGACACTATATCCTTTTTCAAAAACGAAATGTTTATAAGCAAAGGGTAGATTTTGAGAGAGAGGCATATACTTTATATAATCTTATTTAAAAAGGTCTGGGAAAATGGTAAATCCTACTCTTATACTAGAAAAAGAATTTTACCCTAATAATGGGTCTATTCTTGATTCAGAACAGTATTTCGAGGGAAATAAAACGCTAAAACTTGTGGCAAGAGGGGGGATGAGCTATATTTATGAGAGAGATGATTTCACGCTTTTGAAGGTTACGCCGATTACACGATTAAGGAATTTACCAGATAGTGAGTGTTTACGTTGTTTTCCAGGAATTTCTGCTCTGCAATATGTACCGCGAGAGAAAACATTACGTATTTATGATAGTTTTAATTCTTTAAGCGGTGTAGAATTGGCAACGTTTTGTTCTTCTCTACGTGAAGGAGAAATATTGCGAGAAGTGAGAGGTGTTTCTAATGTTGTTCAATCAGAAGGTTATGCGTTTTTTATTGGTTTAGGCGGCTATTTTTATAGCAAAAATATACTCTATAAAGTAAGGGGAGAAACTTTGGATGAACTTTTTCAAGAGTATTACACGTTTACGCTTCAGGATAGTGGAAAAGTTATTAGTGATATTGGTTTGGTTTTGGAAGCGCTGGAACAGAAACAAATAGTGCATAGAGATATTAAACTGGAAAATGTTATTTATACTCAAGGAGTACAGTCCAGCGGGGGGCGTACGACACTTATAGATTTTGGCTTGGCGATGACAAAGAAGGGTTATCCTGATCTTTCTCCTACATTTCAAACTATGTTGGCAGAGTCAGAATACGATGGGATTGTAGGAACCCCGGGGTATCTTACGCCAGAGCAAGCACGGGGTGAATTACTAACAACAAAATCGGATGTCTTTGCGTGGGGTATTCTAGCGTTTGAACTTCTAACACGTGATTATGCGTTTCATATCCCAGAAATTGAAGTAGAAGTTACTAACTCTGTAGGAAGGATGAGAGAATATAATCTCTCTGATCGTGATTCTCTTTTGAAGAGACTGATAGAGAAAGGATTTACGTCAAAGAAAGTTGTGGAGGCATTGGCATCAACACTGGATCCAGAACCGGAACAAAGAGAGGTAATGCTGTTGAAAGAAGTAGGCTTCAAGTTGGCAAAGGGGATATTTTATCCCTAGATAAGTGAAATTTTTGCGCTACTTTTTCAAAGATAAAAGTACGTATCGACTTCTTTACGGGGTCGCCTTCGTTTAGCTGAAACGGACAACGTACAATATGCTTTTTCCACCAGTGTGTTTCACTGGTGGTACACATCCACTAACACTTAAAGTGGAAAAAGCATGGTCAGAAAACCGACCCGAGCCCGCAGGCGAGCATGCCACCAGTCTATTGACTGGTGGTGGTCTGTTTTCTTTGACATTTCTTTGGTATCAAATTTCTACCATGACTTCCGTATAACATTACTACAAGAGAATCGTAGATTAACTGTGCTTCATCACGTAGTATCCCTCTCTGAGCTTGCTGGTTTGCATAATCACGTAATTCTCGCAATTCTCTCAAATGTACTACATCAGTTTCAGAAAACTTAACTCTTACTTTTTTAACAAAATCTTCTATTGTTGGCGTAACTGGAAAAGCTGGTCTGCCGTTGCTAATTCTGTCATTTACCCTCCCTAAAGCATCCTCTCTCTGCCAATCATCACCATAAGCTACTAAGTGCAGACCCAACCAATGGTTGTAATGGTCTGTAAGTCGTCTTTGAACACGTTGATGGAGATTTTCATATCTCTGCTCAATCTCTTCTATCGGACTAACATTTTGAATTGAATTTATCATTTTATTCACTCCTTTGATTTAATCAACTACTTCGTATTGCTTCTGCTCTCTCATTCGCCTCCTCTATGTAGGGCACAAAAAGGGGGGCCGTATAAGCTAAACTAAGACGTTGCAAGCCTTGACGTAAATCTCCTAATGGAGCAAGATCAAACATTTCAGCTGGTTGTAACCCTGATGGCAATGACCTCCTAAAATTCTGCAACGATGGAAGAGTAATCACAATGTTTAAGTCTGGATGCCTCTGCCGAAGCACTTCCGCAGCACCTTCAGCGAATAGCGATTCTACAACATGTTCCGTATATTGCTGCTCACAATTCCATGCTCGAGCATATTCATATGCCGTAATATTGTCGTTCACATTCCCTGCAAGACTTTCTAAAGAGAGTATTGAAAAAAATCTGTTGAAAAAATCCCTTGGTTGTACATGAAGATTCCACAAATATTCTTCAGGCACTTCGCTTATTTCGTATTGTTCTTCCCACCCAACTCTTGGCAATTGAGAAAAAATTGGCAATAGTCTTGCTCTGTACGTTTCTCTAGCATTTTGTGATAACATCCAATAGGGAGCAGTACCTACGATTGGTCTGCTTGCTCTGAACTGAGCATCAGCTTCTGCAATATCCAGCGGTTCAAAAATTCCTTCCAGATCACCAATATATACATTCCTAATTTGTTCTAGGATGTCATACAGATTACGCACCTGTTCTGGTTCTAATACTCCATTTATTGAAGAGTATGCGCGCTGAAAATTTTGATAGAGGGAATTAGCTCGTTCGAATCCATCATGAATTCTAAAAAAATCTTCTCTCGCTTGTGCTCCGATTTGTCCCGAACTTCTCTCTACACCAGCACTAAGAGTAAGCTGATTCCGACCTCCAAGAGCGCTTCCTCCCAGATAAACATAACCGTACCTTCTCACATATTCTTCCATCGAATTGACTTTATTTTGTTCAGTATTCATTTTTGTCTCCATTACTCACTACCAATATTGATAGAGTATCTCTCCCTTCTTCTTCTGAATCCTTTCTCATCTTTGACATATCCAAAGTCAATGAGTCGACCACTCATCAGTGAAATTTCTTCCCTCTCAAATGGCGTTCTGCCATTCATAAGCCCATCTCTTAGCTCCACACGACGTGGGTCAAATCCTCTCCGGTCAATATGCATAGTTATGGACTCTAATACTCCAACATAACCTATGCTCATCTGGGGATTCATTCCGCTTACCCTTACTCCGTAAATTCTACCCGGAAATATATTAAAGCGTTCTTCCATCTCAGGATTTCTCTGTGTTGTACTGAGGGTAACTACCCTTCCTAAATCGGTTTCTGTCATGTTTACCTCCTTCCATTTTGTTCAGATTGGATAACTGTTATTTGTTATACAGCAGTAACAACATAGCAACTATATAAACATTCATTCTCCAAAAATGGAGGATTAATAGAAAACTTTAAAAAGAACATTATTATTCTCTGGTTATGGACATCAAAATCCTCGAAGAGATCGGGCTTTCCAATGCCGAGATTAAAGTCTATCTCGCCCTCTTGGAATTAGGAACCTCTACCGCAGGCCCTATTCTGGAAAAATCAGGACTACAAAACTCTGTTGTCCACATGACCTTAAATAAACTCATAGAAAGAGGATTCGTTACATTCGTTAAAGAGGGCAAGAGAAACTACTACCAAGCCGCCAATCCCAAGCACATTATTGATTTTATTAATGAAAAAAAAGAACGCTTTCAGGAGATTTTGCCAGAATTATTACTCAAACAAAAGCAAGCAAAAGAAAAACCAGAGATTATCACTTTTAGAGGCATTAATGGCATTAAAGAACTACTGATGGAATTGTTAGAAGCCGGTGGGAAAGAACACCATACTTTTGGCTCAATAGTAAAATCTCTGATGCTTGGCGATGCCTGGTGGGTGAGTTATCACAAAAAACGAGCGGAACGAGGGATTAAAGCAAAATTACTCTTTAACGAATCTCTCGCCTATTGGAAAGCGGAAGTAAAATATCCAAAATCAGAAGTGAAATATACAAAAGCAGGATTTGAGCCTCTTACTGAAACGATAATAAGGAATGATAAAATAGGAATCATTGTTTGGTCAGATAAACCGCTTGGTATAATTATTTATCAGAAAGAAGCGGCGGAATCGTACGACCAATTTTTTAAAATAATGTGGGATACTGCAAAGTCTTAGCTCTCTCCAATAATTTTCCAACGTCCTCCCTTTGCCGACCTAACTCTCTTGATAAGCCCTTTCTTCTTCAAAGCTTCAACATTATACTCCACCGTTTTTTTTTACAGAGCCAATCCATTAAAAAGATTTATAAATAGGGGGGATTTAGTTTTTATATGAAAAAAGTTGTTGAAATCAATAAAGAGATTAATAATAAAAATAGTTTTTGTAATGAGGAAAATAACTTTACAGAAAAATCTTCTGGCAAAAGATCAAGAAAAATAGTTTTAACATTAATCTGTTTAGCATTATTTTTCTTGATAATAGTCCCGTTTGTTTATACTATCTTTACTAAAGATGTTAAATTAGGCAATGTAGCAATGATAAAAATCAATGGACCAATTATGGACATAAGCGAGGGTTTTCTTGGACAGAAAACAGTTACTTCGGAAGAGGTGAAAGGTTTTATTGAAGATGCCGAAGATAATGAAAATGTTAAAGTTATTTTGTTAGAAATTAATTCTCCGGGAGGGGCGCCAGTAGCTTCTGAAGAGATTGCCAAAAAAATCAAGAAGGTGAAAAAACCGGTGGTGGCGTTAATTAAGGATGAAGGAACGTCAGGCGCATATTGGATTGCTTCTTCTGCAGATAGAATTTTTGCGAATAGGATGTCTTATACTGGAAGTATAGGGGTTATTTCATCATATTTAGAATTTAGCGGTTTGATGGATAAGTATGGTGTTGGTTATGAAAGATTAGTTGCGGGAGACAATAAAGATGTAGGCATTCCCTATAGAAAATTGACTTCTGATGAAGAAAAAATCATTCAGGCGAAGTTGGATAAAGTACATGATTATTTTATTACCGCGATAGCGGAGAATAGAAATTTATCAGAAGAAAAGGTAAGAAAATTAGCGACGGGGGAGTTTTATCTTGGTTCTGAAGCGTTAGATTTAGGATTGATTGACGAATTAGGCGGAAGCGATGAGGTGGAAGAATATATTAAGAAAACGTATGAGTTAGAAAAGATTGAATATGCACACTATGAAGAAGAAGCAGGATTATTTGAATTATTAACAGGAGTGTTTACTGATTTTTCATTTCAAGCTGGCAGGGGATTTGGATCAATATTATTAGAAGGGCAGAAAAAAATGATGTTGGTTTGATTTTGCTTGATAATATTAGTAGATTATATTAGTTTAAAATAAGATTAAAGATGGTTAAAACATTTATTGATTTTAGGGGGTTTTTATTTTTGTTTTTATTAATAATAATTTGTTCTAATTTAGTTTCAGCAGCGAAAGTTGATATGAAAGTGCTTAAAGAGTTGAGTGAGAAAGGTAATGTTTCGGTAATTGTTGTGTTGAAGTCTTCGGGCGGGGAAAGTTCTCCTAATGCTAAAGGAATGGCGAGTGTTTTAGCACAAAATGATTTGAGGAATAATCTTAAGGAGAAAATTAAGAAAAATCAAGATGATGTTTTAAGTACATTGAAAGTGCGGGAACAAAAGGCGATGTGGGATGCTAATAAGGTCTATTCAGTAAATTCTCATTTTGATGAGGAAATTGATTTCAGTTTAGAAGAAAGATACAGTTTAATTGATGCGTTCAGTGGTGATTTGACAGAAAGGGGATTAGATAAGTTAGAAGTAAATCCATTAGTAGAAGGTATTTATTTTGATGAAGTTAAGCAGATTTTTTTAAGTGATTCTGTTCCACTTATTAATGCTAATAAAGTGGGGAATATTTCTGTTAATGGTGTCAATATCAATGGTTCGGGACAGACAGTGTGTGTAATAGATACGGGAATTGATTATAACCATACTAATTTAGGGGGCATTTTTGGGGCTAAAGTAATTGGCGGTTATGATTATGTTAATTCTGATACTAATCCGATGGATGATCATGGACATGGAACGCATGTGGCAGGAATAATTGCTTCAACCAATGATACTTATAGGGGAGTTGCTCCTGAAGCAAAGTTAATTGCAATGAAGGTTTGCAATTCAGCAGGAGCATGTACAGATTCGAATGTTTTATCAGGAATAGAGTGGTGTGTAAGCAATTCTTCTATGTTTAATATTACAGTAATCAGTATTAGTTTAGGCGGAGGGCAGTATACTAGTTATTGTGATGGTGATGTTAATTCACAGTATGCTAGTTTGATTAATCAAGCGGTGGGAAAAAATATCAGTGTAGTTATTGCTACAGGAAATACGGATGCTATATATACTAATGCTACAGCAGGAATAGCTGCACCAGCGTGCGTAAGAAATGCAACGAGAGTTACGGCTACCGATAAGAATGATGCGATGGCGAGTTATGCGTTTAGGCAGAGTAATTTTAGCGATTTAATTACTGCGCCGGGAAGTAGTATTACTTCTTTAAATGATGGCGGCGGTGTAGTCAGCAATTCGGGAACGTCGATGGCGACACCGCATGTTTCGGGAGCAATTGCGTTAATGAAACAATATTGGGCTAGTGCGTATGGACAGAATTTAACTCCTATTTATGCTGCAAGCAAGATTAGAATTACGGGGGTGTCAGTAAGTGATAGCAGCGGTTCTGGTTTAATTATTCCAAGAATCAATGTTTTAGCTGCGATACAGCCGTATATCAATTTTACGGCGAATAGTGTTGCTAATGGAACTACAATTATTAATAATTATGCGTTAATTAATGTCACTGGCGATGTAAGCCTGTATAATGCGTTATTAGAATGGAATTATCTGAATGGAACGTTAATTAATTTTTCTATGAATGGTTCTGCACAGATTTTTTATTATAATTTTACGGGTTTGACTGCAGGAAATTATTCCTACAAAGTGCATGGGAATGATACTGCAGGAACGTTGGGCGTAAGTACAACAAGATTTTTATTTGTTGATCAGACAGCGCCGGTCATTCATTTCTATATTCCTATAAATAATTCTTATTTTAATCGGTGGTTTTATTTGAATGTTTCAATTACGGATAGTTCTTTATTTGGGGTGTTATATAATATTTCTAATTCTACGGGGCAAGTGGTACAAACAAATAGTAATTTTACTCTCAGCGGATTAAGCGGTTTTAATTTTAATGATTTGGTCAATGTTAGCAATAATTCTTACAATGATGGCAATTATACTGCAAGCGTATTTGCCAACGACACATTAGGCAATAGCTTGGTTAGTATTAGGGGATTTATTGTAGACAAGACATTACCGTTGCTCTTTGGCTCCAATCGAAGTGTAGGGGTTGTTTATAATAATGATTCGGTTACTTTTTTTGTTAATGTTACAGATACAAATTTAAATATTTCTTCTGTTTCATTTGAATCTAATTTTTCAGGAGCAATGGTCAATTATACGAAGATGTTCGAAACAGGGAGCAGATTTAATTATACTGTTGCGGGAAGGAGCAATTTGACCAATCAAAGAAATATTAGCTATACATTTCATGCGTTTGATTTTGCCGGTAATTTGAATAGTACGGCGTGGTATAGTTTTATCGTGCAAAATAGAATGCCTTATTTAGTTAATATTACTTCACATACAAACAATTCCGTGGTGGAAGCCGGGGCTTCGGCGGGGTATAATGCCACTGCTCTTGATGATGACTTAGATAATTTAACGTATTATTGGAATTTTAGCGATGGGAGAGCGTTGGTTTCTGGACAGAATATTACTTATTATCTTAATAATACGGGAAATTATACTGTTTTGCTTAATGTTTCTGATGGTTATAGTTCAAATTTTACGTTGTTAAATGTAATTGTGAATGATACTCTTGGACCGGTGTTAACAATTAATTATTTAGTATCAGTGCATTTGTCGAGAGACATCAATCAGACAGTTGTGTTAACGGCGTTTGATTATTCTGGAATAAGCAATGTTACTTTATTATTTAATGGAAGTTTAGTTTTACCTAAAGGTTATGATGGGAATAATTATAATTGGAGTTTTAGTGGATTGAATGTGGGAAGTTATAATTTTACAATTAATGCAACCGATAATTTTACTTATTCACATACGACTACGACTATTTATAATTTTAGTGTGGTTTCGTGCAGTGATAGTGTACAAAATGGCGATGAAACGGGAACGGATTGCGGCGGTTCTTGTTCAGCATGTTCGAGTTCTTCGTCGAGCAGTTCATCCTCTTCTTCATCTGGGGGAGGTGGAGGTGGTGGCGGAGGAGCAGTTATTGCTACAATAAGTGAGACAAAGCCAATAACACCTAAGCCGATAGTAGAAACTTCAGGGGGAGGCAAGGTGGCAGAAGAAGAGGAAGTAGCAGAGCCGGTTAAAGATAAGGGATTGGAAAAGAAAAGTGTGGATGCGGGAGTGAGCGAACCACAAAAAATGAGCGAAACTGAAAAAGTCGCTGGAGGAAAAGGGACTACTTTAACAGGAAGATTATCAGCGTTAGCAGGAAGAGCGTTTGGAATTTTCACGCAAGGTGAAGCGAAGACCAAAGGGTTGGTGGTAGCGTTAATTGTTTTAGCAGTAGTGTTATTGGGTGTGGTGTATTGGTTTAAGAAGAGGAAGAAATATTATTAAGAGTTTATATTTTCTTACAGGTTCTTCATGCTTAATTGTTTAATATATTCTTGATATGTACTTGCATTATACGTATCCGGCAGTTGTGGATTAAAGATAGTTGAACGATACTCTATATAAATAGTGGGTTTAAGAATTGTCATACTATGCAAAATTCCAGGTTGAATAATAATTTCTGTTCCTTTAGTAATACGTTCTTCTAAAGTTTCACCAGTGAACCCGTTTAAAGCGTTGAAGATTACTTCTCCTTTTGCTAAAAAGAATATTTCCGGATTTTTAGAAGGATCATCACCTTTATGGTAATGATTTCCCGCAATGATGCCAGTTTTACGATAAAAGATAGTAATTTGTTGTCCCAGTAATCCTTTACACCACTCATAAGTTGGACCACGGCGATCAGCGATACTTGAGGGTTTAAGAGAATTAATTTGTATTCCTTCCATTGACATATTACTTTTAATCTTTATTTATAAATTTAATGAGTGTGATAGCAGAACAAATACAAAAACACTTATAAATAGAAAGAGATTACTCCTTTATATCATAAAAGAGGATTTTAATGATAATAGAAGTTAATAGTAGACATATGTTTATTCTGCTGCTCGTTTTAATAGTGGGGGGGGTATTTAGTTATGTTTTTTTAGAGGCAAATCATTCTTCGCTTACGGGATTTGTAGTTATGGATGATGGTGTGCGGGTAAGCACAGAAAAAATGGATAATAATCTTGTTCAGGAAATCAATTCTGGAAATTTTCAGCCGAGGGTGGTAGTTGTTTTAAATGATGGTGAGGATATAAAAGAGATTATCGAACAGAAGCAAGAGCAGGTTATTGCAGAATTAAAGCAGGAAGTTAAGGTTGTAGATTTGGAAAAAGTTGATTCTAATTTGGCTGAGGACACTCTAAACCAAGCTGATTTTCAGGTTACACATAAGTTTGAAAATATTAATGCTATTGCCGGAGAAGTTAATGATGCGCAAGTGTTAGTGGAATTGACCAAAAATGTCAATGTTAAAAAAATTGTGTTAGATTATCCAATAACAATTGATTTAGACCAAAGTATTAAACAAATTGATGCTGATAAAGTGTGGAATATTACAATAAATGGAACAAGTATTGATGGAAGCGGCGAAGCGGCGTGTATAATTGATACAGGAGTAGATTATACTCATGGAGCGTTAGGAAGTTGTAATCTAAGCAAATATGTTTTAGAAGGTAATATTGTTGATTTAACACAAAGTATAAACCTTGTACCAGTGGAATCAGCGCATCCTTATGCAGATAATTATGATCATACGTGGGCTATAACTCTATCCAATTTTAGCAATATTGCGCTGCATTTTAAGAATATTTCTTTAGAACAGATTTCTAATGCAGGAGATACTACGGATAGGATTTATGTATATAATAGTTTGAATCAAACAATTGCTATATATAAAGGAGTTATGGATGATGTGTGGACACCAGCAAGTATAGGGGACACAATTTATGTAAGATTACTTTCTGACAGTTCAGTTACGAGTTATGGTTTTTTTATTGATCAGGCTATTGATGGAATAACTAATATGACGATGAATTGGTCTTCGTGCAATAAAGTAGTTGGCGGATGGGATACGTATAATAATGATCCTGATCCTAAAGATGATCATGGACATGGAACACATGTTGCAGGAATTATTGCTTCTTTAGATGGTACTTACAAAGGAGTTGCTTCAGGAGCTAAGGTAGTTGCAGTAAAGGCGTTAAGCGCGTCAGGCAGCGGCTATTCTTCGGATGTTATTGCTGCATTAGAATGGTGTACTACCAATGCCGAAAAATTAAATATTTCTGTAATTAGCATGAGTTTAGGCTGTGATGGCGGCAGTTGCGTCCATTATCAAGATTATTGTAATAATGATATTTTAGCAGAAGGAATTGGGAAAGCGTATGATAAGAATATTTCAGTTTTTATTGCGGCAGGAAATTCGGGCTGGTCAGATGGAATTTCTACACCTTCTTGTGTAGAAAAAGCAATTCCCATAGGTGGTGTAGGTTCTACGGATAATATTCTTTTTAATCGTGGTAATCTATTGAAAATTTTAGCTCCAGCATATAATATTCATTCTTCTGTATTGAATAATGGGTGGATGGATTATAGTGGAACTTCCATGGCAACACCACATGCGGCGGCTACAGCATTACTTATGAATCAGTATTGGAAAAATGTTTATGGTGTTAAGCCAAGTCTTGAGGCTATAGAAAATAAAATGCGGTTGACAGGAGTAAATGTTTATGATTCAGCATCAAATTTGAATTTTTCTAGAATCAATGCGCTACATTTAATCGAACCAAGAATTAATGTTTCAGATAATAGTATAAATAGTGAAATAGCGATTAATAGTTCTTTACTTATTGATGTGTATTCTGATGTAGAATTACATTATGCTTGGTTAGAATGGAACTCGTCTAATAGTTCGGTTTATTATAATATGACTGGCTCCAGTAAATTGTTTAGTTATCAATTAGATTATCTAAGCGGCGGCAATTATAGTTATTCTATTTATGGTTTTGATGCAATAGGAAGGGCAGGAATAAGTTCATTGAGAAATATACAGGCAGTAAATAATATTTCTGTAACTAATAATGGAGATAATGGGACATATTTTGAGATTGATATCAAGGAACCAATAAATAATAGTTATATCTCGGGAGAAATTCAAATAAATTTTAGTGTTAAAGGAGATAATATAGTTAAAGTGGGCTATAATCTGTCTAATAATACTACTGTTTTGTTAGAAAGCTGGAATGAGAGTATAAATAGCAATAATTATACTTATTTTAACAATTTAAGCAATAATTATACTGATGGAAATTATAATCTTCTGTTTACGGCGGTTGATAATCAGAGCAATAAAACTAAAAAAATGATTTATTTTATAATTAATAAAACACTTGCAGTGTCTAATAATACACTTAATTTGGTGGTGATTAATATTACATCTCCTGTAAATGGCGCGGTATTAGAAGTTGGTGATTTGACAATATTTGAAGCTAGCACTAATATTTCTAATGGAAATTATACTTGGTATTTTGGGGATGGTGATAAAGCGTATGGTTTAAGTGTTACTAAGAGATATAATACTACGGGAGATTATGATGTTACTTTTAATGTTTCTAATTCAGAAGCAGTTTATTTACGTAATATCAGCGTGGTTGTTAATGATACAATTGGGCCGGCGATAACTTCTATATGGTATGATAAAATGGTACATTTATCGCAAGATGTTACTCAGAGAGTTAATATTAGTGTCTTTGATTATTCAGGAATAAATAATGTTTCGTTATTGTTTAATGGGAGTGTATTATCTGGAACTAAGATGGACGGCAATTATAGTTGGTTATTCAATGTATATGATATCGGAAATACTCATTTTGTAATTACTCTCTGGGATAATTTTAGCTCTTCCCATAATACTTCGGCGAGTTACAATTTTAATGTTGTTTCATGCAATGATAAAGTGCAGAATGGCGATGAAATAGGAATTGATTGCGGAGGTTCTTGTAATGTATGTACTAATGTTAGTGTGGCAGATATTCCAGAGATTGTTAATCCTCATCCTGTTGTTGTGGAGACTCCTGCAGAAACTCCAATAAAAGTGGAGGAGGTTAAACAAGAGAGTATACAAAATGCAGTGCAAACAACAGCGTTGAGTAGTAGCGGGTCTCAGCAGGTTATTTATGAGAAAAAAGAGGTTAATTGGATAACAGAGTTAAAAAAGGCAAAAATTCAGGAGAAAGAAAATAGTTTAATAGGCTTAGGGGTATTAATATTTATGCTTGCTTTTGTGTATCTATTCATTATAAGGAAAGAATTGTAGAAGGGAGTTATATTTTTTTAGTATTGACTGGTTCTTCCTCTGATGCAGGCAGTTCCGTGAGAGATAATGACTGGTTTTATGAAATCTTCTTGGGTTAGAGGGTGAGTTTTTTTTTCATCTAGGAAGTTATACCATTTTTGATTGTTTAAAAAATCAGGGAGGCCTTTAAAAGGTATTATGCCTTTTTCTTTAGCGACGTTCAATATTTCCGGGTGAAAGTAAACAGTATCGGAAGGGGGTAATATGATAGAATTATCAAATTGTAAAGTTCCTTCTCGCGCTAATTTTTCCCAGCGAGGATAATCATCGATTAATGCTTGAACTTTTGCAAGGAGTTCGTCATCACTTAATTCCAAGAATTTTGAATAAGCAAAACGAGAGTCTGGATCCATTATCCCATCTAAAGTGTCTTGTCTAAATTGTTGTCGAATGCTACGATAGATATCATGGTTTACAGTTTTGGCGGTGCTCATTAAAAAAATAGCGGGAGTTATAGGATGTGTTTTTCCGAAGTGGTTTGTAATAAAATCAGTTGCTTCTATTAGGAGCATATAATTTAATGCTAATAAAGATGTTTTCGCTTCTGAATACCTATTATTGGGAGAGTTTTCTTGAATACATTGATAATAGGTAGAGAAGGGGTTAGAAGGATGCATTTTTTTGTGAGCAGATGCGATAAGATCAGCAGGGGGATGACTGTTTTCTAACTCAGACATGACCTGTTTATAAAAACGAGGCAGGCTTATTGTTTTGGTTTCATATATCCAGGGATAATCTGCATATTTATCTACTCCTGCTTCTTTCATTTTACTAAAAGTATGGTCAGAAGGACAACTCATAAGGACATCAAATATGGCTATTTGTGTGCTTTGCTCCTGAAAGTAATTTTCTGTATCCATTGTATTACTCAAAATAGGGTCTATTTATAAATTTTCTTTACCATCCGGCTTAGTAGAAAATCTTAAGTAAAGCAACCCTTCTTCAGGTTTTACCCTGAAGGGGGCAGGGTGGAAGGTTAAGTTCCACCATGAAAAGAGATGAAAGATTACATAGAAAAATCTATCGGTTGTTAAAACGAGCAAGTA
>JACPNA010000023.1 GCA_016185725.1 Candidatus Woesearchaeota archaeon
AAAAAATTGAAAACGATATGGAGACTATAAACTATGGCTGATATATTAAAAGAAATCTTAAAAGTATTACCCGACAAAATATCTGACGCAACTTTTGAAGGTGCAAATATTGTCCTTTACACAAAAAATAAAGAATATTTTTTAGATAATCAAGGAACTATTCGCAAAGCCGTCGAACAATTCAAAAAACGTATCGAACTTCGCCCTGATCCCGCCTTATGCATGGAAAAAGAAAAAGCTGAAAAGTTAATTCGTCAGCTTATTCCCGAAGAAGCTGGTGCTGACACCTTCATTTTTGACGAACCTCGTTCCCAATTAATCATTCATGCCGAAAAACCCGGTTTGGTTATTGGCAAACAAGGCGAAATACTGCGTGAAATCGCCGCCAAAACATTTTGGGTTACACATATTAAACGTGTCCCCCCCATTAAATCAAAATTAATTGAAAGTATCCGTTCTGTTTTATACGAAAATGCTGATTATCGTAAAAAATTCCTCGATAAAACCGGCCACCGCATCTATGACGGCTGGCTTCGTGAAAAAAAACATGAATGGGTTCGCCTCTCCTTTTTAGGAGCTGCTCGCCAAGTTGGTCGAGCCTGTTTTTTATTGCAAACACCAGAATCTCGTATCTTAATCGATTGCGGCATTGATCCCAGTGAAGACGGCGCAGAAAGTTATCCTTACTTAGATGCCCCCGAATTTAACATCAGCGAAATTGATGCCGTTATAGTAACTCATTCACATCTAGATCATTCCGGGTTAATCCCCTATCTCTTCAAGTTTGGTTATAACGGACCAATTTATACCACTTTACCAACGAGAGATGTTATGGCTCTATTACAATTAGACATGATTAAAATTCAACGCAGTGAGGGTAAAGAACCCATTTACACCACCGAAGAAATCCGCAAAATGGTATTGCATACCATCTGTTTAGAGTATGAAGAAGTAAATGATATTACTCCAGATATCCGTTTAACGTTTTACAACGCCGGTCACGTTTTAGGAAGTGCCATTGTTCACCTGAATATTGGCAACGGCTCGCACAACTTTGCCTATACTGGAGACTTAAAATATGCTCGTACTAATGTCCTTGAGCCCGGAAATACCCAATTTCCCCGTCTTGAAACATTAATGATCGAATCAACCTATGGTGGTAAAGACAATATCATGGCCGAAACCGAAGCCGACGACTACATGATTAAAGTCATTAAAGAGACCTTTGAACGTGGTGGTAAAGTCTTAATGCCTGTTCTTGGTTCCGGAAGAGCCCAAGAAGTTATGGTCATCGTTGAACGCTTAATCAACGAAGGAAAGATCCCTAACGCTCCTGTTTTTGTTGACGGTATGCTTTGGGACGTAACCGCTATTCATACTGCCTATCCCGAATTTATGAATCGCAACATCCGGCAGATAATCTTCAATAAAGAAGGCAATCCTTTTTTATCTCCCTGCTTTAAACAAGTTGGTTCCAACAAAGAACGGCAGCAAATAATGCTCGAAGAAGGTCCTTGTTTAATCCTTGCTACATCAGGCATGCTTCAAGGCGGTCCCTCCGTAGAATACTTGAAAGGTCTCGCTGAAGGCAGTAAACACTCTCTAATCTTTAGCTGTTACCAACCGCCTGGAAGTTTGGGACATCGTATTCGTTCTGGAGAAAAGGAAATAATGGTAAATGACAGTGGCAAAAACCACGTTTTAAAAATCAATATGGACGTTCATAAAGTAGAAATAACCAACCACTCTGATCGCCGACAACTAATGAACTTCATTAAACGCTGTAATCCCCAGCCCAGAAAAGTAATCGTTGTTCACGGAGAAAGTTCCCGCTGTTTAGATTTAGCGAGTTCTATCCATCAACAATTTAGGATAGAAACTATTGCTCCAAAGAACTTAGAAACAGTAAGGATTAGATAGTTTTTATTTTTATAATTTAATATTATTATCGGAAATTTCTCTGGGTATAAAACCTCTCACTTCAGTGAGAATTTTGTTATTTTTTAAGTCTACACCTTTTTAATCTTATCACAACTTTTATATATCACCTTTATTTTTATTATACTATGGGTTGGCTTAGTAAAACAGTAGGACAATTAAGAAAACTGTTGACTAATTTAGAGCAAGAGCGAAGTGACAAAAACTTTCGTAAATTTTATACCGAAGTGGAGTTAAAACTTAAACTATTAAATGAAGAATACGAAGAAGTAAATTTAATTCAATCCTCCGCCACTCAAATAAGAGATAAAATTGACGAAATAAAATCATCCTTTGATAATCTTCTATTTATGAAAAATGACATTTATAATACCAGTGATAAACAAAAAAGTGCTGAGTTAAAAAGATTCTCCGTTGCTGTAAATAAATTATCTCAAGATATAGAAGAATTAAACACTAGACTAAAACCATTAGAAAAAGTTATTCTCTTGATTAAAGATAAAGAAAGAAAAATAGCACTATAAATTTTCCTATTCGTTATTGCTTTTTTTTGACCTAAATCTTTATAAAATAAGTAAGAAATAATTCTGATAATGCCAACGTCGCATAACTCGGTATTGCGCAGGTCTTGAATATAACCAATAACTCCAGTTAACCTGTCCCGTTAGGGATTCCCAGTTCAAATATTGACGTTCGAGCGACAATGCTCCGAACGTCAGTGAGAGAGTCTGGGCGTTGGCGCTCATATTTGTTTACTCGATTTTCTCCCCAGATACATTTAAATACAAAATTAATCTTATCTTTATAGATGAAAAAGAGGGAAAATAAGAAACAATCTAAATTTAAAAAGTTTCTCAATAAAATAGGTCCAGGGTTCATTACTGGCGCTTCCGATGATGACCCTTCTGGCATCGCCACTTATTCCCAAACCGGTGCGCAGTTTGGTTACTCTCAATTATGGACTTCCTTATTTTCTTTTCCCTTCATGGCTACTATCCAAGAGATGTGTGGCCGTATTGGTTTAGTTACTGGAAAAGGTTTAGCTGGCGTAATAAAAAAACATTATTCTCAGAAGATATTATTTTTTTGCGTATTCTTATTAATAATTGCAAATACCATTAATATTGGTGCCGACCTAGGTGCCATGGCTTCTGCTGGCCAATTAGTTTTTGGAATAGATTTCATTTATCTTCTTCTTGGTATAACCGCTTTAACTTTAATCTTGGAAATTTTTATTTCCTACAAAACATATGCAAAAATTTTAAAATATTTAATGATCTCCTTGCTTTCCTACATCCTTGTTGCATTCATGGTCAACCAAGATTGGACTACTGCCCTTCTTTCTACAATTATTCCTCATTTTTCCTTCACAAAAGAGTATCTGCTTAATATTGTTGCTATTCTCGGCACAACAATTTCGCCTTACCTATTCTTTTGGCAGGCAAGTGAAGAAGTTGAAGAAGAGGTGAGCAAAAAAGAATTACGCACCATGGGCAATGGAATACCTAAATTTAAATTTCAAGATCTTAAAGATCTCCGTTTAGATACTCTCTTGGGTATGTTTTTCTCTAATTTAGTCATGTTTTTTATTATTCTTGCCACTGCGTCTACTCTAGGCGCTTATGGTATAACTAATATCCAAACTGCCGATCAAGCTGCTCAAGCCTTACATCCTTTAGCAGGTAATTTTACTTACTTCTTATTTGCTATAGGAATTATCGGTGTAGGCCTTTTAGCCGTACCAGTATTAGCCGGCTCTGCTTCCTACGCCTTGTCCGAAACATTCGGTTTCAAAGAAGGCTTATATCGTAAATTTAGTAAAGCTCATGGTTTCTATGGAATAATTATTCTTGCTACTATTATTGGTTTAGTGATAAATTTCATCTCCATTCCTCCCTTTAAAATGTTATATTATACTGCCATAATTAATGGTTTATGTGCTCCGCCATTGATGATAATAATTTTATTTATTTCTAACAACAAAAAAATCATGGGCAATTACACTAACAGAAGATTATCTAATCTGTTAGGAATAATTATTACAGGTATAATGAGTCTTTCTGCTCTGGCTTTAATCATCAGTTTATTATTGTAGAACTAATTTATTTTATAATCTCTCCCCCATTACTTGCAAATATTACAATGTTTATCGTGCCCCCAAACTAAAACCTGTAGATGCGTTAAGATATGAATAGGAAAAATATTTTCTTCACAGAAAGTAATCTTCTTATTTTTAGGGTATTTTGTAAATCAAGAGAAGAGAAAAGTGATTATTCATTATATATTAACAATAATAGAAATAGTTTTAACTATCCAAATTAAAGAGATGTTATGACTGAATTCAAGTCAAAAGCAAAGATTTTTGAACTTTTCGAAAAAAACGTAAATGAAATTACAAAAATCAGGGGAAGACCATTGTTAGTTATGTTTTATAGCAATCCAGCAGGGAGAATACTTCCCTGTGATATCAAAACTTTAGAAAGAGTTTTCATAGATTTTTTAAAGAATAAGGGTAAAGAATGATTTAATGAATTAGATTTAGTTATTCAAACTCACTGGGGTGAAGCTAATACTTCTTATAGACTAATACAACTAATTCGTAGTTATTGTAAAATATGCTTTTTCCACCAGTGTGTTTCACTGGTGGTACACATCCACTAACACTTAAAGTGGAAAAAGCATGGTCAGAAAACCGACCCGAGCCCGCAGGCGAGCATGCCACCAGTCTATTGACTGGTGGTGGTCGGTTCTTTTGGAGCAGATCTTATTGAAATGGGAAGAACAGCAACACTTTCTCCAATTGATGTTCAAATAAATCAAGAAGAGAATTCTTTTGGACTTTTATCAGTTGAAAAGTATACAGAATTTCTGAATGATTGCTTGAATATATATAAAATAAAAGATGAACAAAATAAGACTACGTTTTTAACTGAGCTAACTAAGAAACTAGTTGATCAAATTCCACCAATGAGTTTGGGGGAATTGTTTCGTTTAAGAAGTATGACCGAACTACATGCCAAAAATATTTTACACAATTATATATTTAAGAATGATTCTGAAAAAGTCAGTAAATCTAATATCATTATTTCAAAATTCACACAAGAAAGCCCCTCTCATGAATTTGAAATTGATTTGCATTTAGTTAAGGATAGTGGTTTGAAAGCAGAACGGATGGACGAAAAGGTTTATATACTTTTAAAAGAAATAATAGATATATGTACTTTGTTAAAAAGAGAGGGGGTAATCTGTAATTTTTTCGAAGGGTCTAAAGAATTAAGGATGCCCTATTTTGATATATTTGAGCTAACAAAATAAGAGGTGAATGAAAATGGAAAAAATAACGTTTGAAAAAAGAATAGAATCTCAACAGAGAAAACTAGAAGAACTTTATGGAAAATATTTTTCATTCAATGATTGCCTGAGTGAAGAAAAAGGCGGGGCATCAAGTAAGCGTTAATTTTATTTTTTTGATTTATCCAATTATCTTATTTTTAATTTATAGATAACTGCATTACTTATATTACATCCCCGCACAATTTTTTATTCGGATTAACTGTACCAAATTTATATTAATTCATTTGTGCAGTTATCAATATACTCCTTTACTAACAAGATTATCATAGACTTCTTCTGGCGTGATGTTACGCATGTATGATTACCTAAAATGGTTCTAATTCCTTCCGTATTTTTTGCGGTTGTTAGAAACTGAACATTTGAATATTTCGTTGTAATTTTCGTTCAAATAATACTTTATCAAACTCTTTGTCATCATCATAAATGAAGAATATTCCAAACAATTTATCCTCAAAATAATTGTTATGGATTACGAAAAAGAACTTAGAAATTCATATCAACAATAATTCTGTTATCAAAATATCTATCTCTTCCCATCCACAAAATAATGTTTCCCCCGTAAAATAAACTGCTGTTCAATCTTCCTTGGCGCAAAATATTTCTTTGTAAATTGAATGACTTTCTTTACACTATATTCTTTGCAGCTATACACATCAATAGAAATAAAATTTTTCTTTGATAACGTATGAATAACAATAGATGATTCCACCAATGGCACCCAGCCGCTTAATCCCGCCTTATCTGGAAACGATTTTCTATCCGTTCTAAATATTGACGGAGGCTCTTGCTTCTTCATTCCAATAAAATCCACCATCTTATCCAAATAACTATAACAATGCTCTAAATCTCCGCAGGTATGCTTCTTGCAATCATAGCAATCTAACAACAACTCATACCCAAAAACACGTTTCCCCTTTTTCATATCAAGAAGTAAATAATTGCCCTTTAAAAACTTACTTATCTTGACGCTATACCTGGAGGAAATAACCCTAATAATCGACTAGTCGCCTCCTCGTCTACCTTACCAAAACGTCAAAATTTTATCCGATTCTTCTATCATTTTTATCATCTCTTCCATTGCAGAAACAGGGCATACGCCGATTTCTTCATTTCCCAATCGAAAACAATTCCAGCAAGTCTCTGCATCGTTTGTATTTAAAATGATACCTATTTCCATAGTCTTACCTTGCATTATCCACAATTTCCCTTACCTCTTTTTCAACTTGTTCTGCTTCCCTTCTATCTACCTCTGGAAAAAATTGGGAAATCAACGTAGGTTTCATTCCGGCAATTTTTACTTTTCCCTTCTCTTCCATTACATTAATCTTACACGGCATACAAAGCGAAATCAATCTATTTTTGTTTAAGAATTGGTTTGCATATTTTCCGGAGCAAATTTCGATTATTTTTAATGGGGTCTGTTCAAAACCTTTTACGGCAAGCCTTTCTTTTATATCATAAATTTGAAACAAAGCCCATCCTTTGTTCTCAACCGCCCGTAATACAGAAACAACTACCTCATCAAATTTTTTATCCGTCTCAACAATATATGCAAAATCCTCAACATTCATCTTCTCTCACTTTTATCTTTCTCCACATTGAATCAAAAATAATTAAAAAAAATTATTTCAAGCTTCTAACCGTATTCTTAGAACAATACGGACAACTACCTCTCCATCCTGCTTTACGTGTAAATTCATATCGGCAAACTGTGCATGCAAATGCTTGATATCCCGGCGGAACTCCTAATCTCCCTGAAGCAGACGGCGGTGCCGCCATCTCATTTTTCACCGGCTGTTTCTGTACCGCCTGCTGGACCTTTCTCTCTGGAACTATCTGTACTTTTTTTGCTCTAGGTGCCGCTTCATCTTTAATGATAATCACTTTGCTTCCCGGAAACGCCAAACAATTAGAACAAACCAGCATATTTTTCATTTTATCCATCTTCAATTCATTAGCTCTAAACTTAAGATGGCAATTATTGCATTCCATAACTAGGGCATTAAAATCTTCATCCATTTTGATTACCTCGCTCTTTTTTTGAATTTAATTGGAAACTTTTTATCAAACCTATTTTTAACTGAATATCCTATTTGTTTAGTTTTATATAAGGCTTTTCGTGTTCCGCTCTTTATGGAATCATGATAATATTGGTAGGTTATATATTTTTTGATACTGGCACTATACTCTTTACCTATCCAATAGACCCCTAAGATTAATAATGGCCAGGATAAAATATAAATTACAATAGAAATCCACCGTATTTTAACATCACTAAAATAATATAGAAACATAAATGTCGTAATTTTCCCAATAATTAAACTCAAACCCACAAATAATACTCCTAAATAAAACTTCACCGAAAGATAATTTAACACACCCATACACCTAAGAAAACTTTACTTAAAATAAACCTTTCTATTATCCTATAACAAATCGCCTACACTAATATCCGAACGCACTACTAAATCACCTTGGCTGCAATACGGACACAGCAAATCCCTCGACTTAAACTTGTATTTGCATCTAGCGCAATATAAATTCAACTTCTGCGTCTTGCTTGGCGGCGGTGCCATCAAAGAATTTTTGTTTGATCTATAACAGCCAAAACATTCATACTTACTCTTTCCGCTTACCGCGCTAACTACTCTGCTTTGTGCCACATCTACATTCTTCCCGCAGGTTACACAAACGGCTTTACCTAACGCCAAATCTTCCATAATTTAAGCAAAAAGCAACGCTACTATAAAAACTCTTGTTTACCCCTTTGAGTGAGTAAAACCATTAATTTGTATCTCTAATAAATGTATTATGAACTAAACATACCAATAACTCCAACAAAATACTTATTTTCTACCCAAAGCTTAATATAATAATCAACCATTTTTTCCTATTATGAAAGAAATTTTATCTAAAATTTCCCCCACTAAACAAGAACGTACTTCATTTAAAAATACCATTTCTGAATTCCTTAAAACCCTTAATTCTCATCTTCAAGACGCCGCCGCTATTCTCGGTGGCAGTGGTGCTAAAGACACCTGGCTATCCCATAATACCGATATCGACATTTTTGTACAATACAATTATCAAAAATACTCCTTGCAATCAGACCAATTATCTCAGCATTTGCATCAAACGCTCAAAAAATCCTTTCCCCGTTTAAAAATAACTCGTCTGCATGGCAGCCGCGATTACTTTCAATTAATTTACAAAAAATTTAATGTTGAAATTATCCCTATCCTTAAAATATCTCAAGCTGAACAAGCCCTCAACATTACCGACATTTCTCCCTTACATTCCCAATGGGTCAACGCTCATGCGAAGAAAATTAAAAATGACATTCGTTTAGCAAAACAATTCTGCAAAGCCGCTCGTGTCTATGGTGCTGAATCGTACATCAACGGTTTTAGTGGCTACATCTTGGAGATCCTTGTAGCTTATTACGGTTCATTTGAAAAATTGCTGAAAGCCTCTTTAAAATGGAAACCTAAAGAAGTAATTGACCCTTCCCATTTTTATCCGCAGAAAGACGCCTTATTTCAATTAAATCAATCTAAACAGCAATCTCCTATAATTATAATTGATCCCGTAGATAAATCCCGCAACGCCGCCGCCGCACTATCCAAAGAAAAACTCACCAATTTCCAACGCCAAGGCTGGGAATATCTGAAACAGCCTCATGCTAATTTTTTCCTGGAAAAAGAATTATCAGTGAAAGAATTTCAAGCTCAAGCAAAAAAACAATCAGCATTCTTACTATCCTTAAAATTAACTTCTCCTTCCGGAAAAGAAGATATTGTCGGCGTAAAAATACTTAAATGCCGCGAATTTTTAAAAGAAAAATTAGCTCCCTTTCAAATTCTTAAATCGGAATGGGAGTGGAATAAGAAAAATCTTGCTCAATTTTATTTTATTTTAAAAATAACAGAACTCCCTTCTTTCACCATTCGTCAAGGTCCTCCTTTAGCAATGACCAAATTTGTTAACGAGTTCAAAAAAAAAAACAAAGATTTTTTTATTAAAGATAATAAGATGTACGCTAAAATTAAAACCCTCCATCCCCAACTTCTTGACTTTGCTCAACATCTTACTAAAGAACCCTATTTCCAAGAACGTATCAAATCAGTCCAAGAAATAAAACTATATTAATCTCTTAACATCTCCTTTCTCTTTCGTTTAAACCTTGTTAAAAAACCCGTTTTCGTGGCAAACCGCGCGCTTCTCGCCATAATTCGTATGCTTCTTCCCAATTTGGTAAACCTTTCTGCCTTAGCCGCTGCCTTTCCCGCCTCTACTGTCTCATGAAAAATTGCTTGTCCGACAACCACTCCTTCTTCTGCCGCTCGTAATGCCCGAATAAACTCCAGTGCCTTAAACATTAACACAAATGGAAATACAGCTAAAATATCCAACCAATAATTTTTAAAAAAATACCGTGTGCTTTTCGCTTTTCTCGCTAAAAATATTAAATCAATTACAAAAACAGTAATTACAGCATAATCCGCAAAATGCACCCAAAACAAGACCATTTCATTTTCCACATGTAAGAATAATTCAAATATAATTATCCCTAACAACATCACTAACGCCGGTGGTATCAATTTAGAGTTATAATATTCTACGTTCTCTAAAAATTTTTCTCCCCTCTTTTCCATATACTCTTAGTATTCTCTTCATATTTTTAAATCTATAGTCTTTATAATTATCTTTAATATTCTCCCAAATACAAAACTATAAATACTACTTCTTTCTCCCTAAAAACTATGGTTGCTTCAGGAAACATCGGTCCCGGCGTCAAAGCTCAATGTAAAACATGCGGAAATTACTATCCCGCAGAACAATTTAAGTTACATTATGCTCTAAAACAGATGGTCTGTCCTGCGTGTTACACCGGAAAATCTCAATCCAAAGGACTGAAAAACGAAGTCCAGAAAGAAGAAGTTCAAGCCCCCCCTAAACCTGCAGGGTGGGATAAGGATGATGAATACCTCGAACGCATAACTCGCATGCGTAAAGATAGTGTTAAAGGCATCTTTGTTCGTATTCCTGGTTCAGACTTATTAAAATGTAGCTGTCCCCGTTGCGCATATAGCTACAAATATGACCACTATCGCCATACCCCTACCACCTGTCCTTACTGCAATGCCCCCGTACCAAAATTCAGACCTAATGATTTATAATAAGAACACAAAAAATAAATCCTAATCACTTTTATTTTCTAAAATATGCTTTTTCCACCAGTGTGTTTCACTGGTGGTACACATCCACTAACACTTAAAGTGGAAAAAGCATGGTCAGAAAACCGACCACCACAGTCTATTGACTGGTGGTGGTCGGTTTTCTTTGACATGATGCCGCATAGGGATTTTGGATAATAAACCATTATAACATTTATCAAAATCACGACTACAAGAAATAGAAAAAATATTCTATTTCTGTACTGAAATGAGATAGCTTTCTCATTTCATGTATTGCACAGTTCTCTTTGGGGAGTTTGAGTAGAAAAGATAATTATTCAAACTCATCTTTAAAATGAATTAATTCCTTTGCTTCATCAATATTAGCCCATACAAATGCTTTATGTTCCTGTGAAAGAGTTTGATTATAATCACACTGAGCAAGAAATAAAACAATTTTACGAGCCACTTCATTTGAGTTTACAAACACATGTTCATATCTAAATTCTTCTACTCGTTTCAAAAATTCTACTTTAATATTTGTTTCTTCTTCAAATTCTCTTGCCGCAACAGTTAATTCATCAGTTTCTCCTTTGTTAGGATGTCCTTTTGGAAAATCCCCCACACAATCAATCGTTTTGTAAAAGTAAAAACTCTCCCCTACTATTAACAACCATATCTCCTATTGATGGGTCATATTTTATCATATTATTAATATTAAAAAAAACGCCCTCACGGAGATTTGAATTCCGTAATTAACACTCACGCATTAATTTCTCCGGTTACAGGATTATTACAATATCCTTTAGATATTACCGCAATCCCGTGTCCTATTTGCCTAATCCCTTCCGCAGTTCTCTTTTGATTGAACTTTTCGTAAAAGTTCACCAGGCTAGACTATGAGGGCAATATCTCTTTAAAAAGCTAGTTTCTTTAAAAAATTACCTTATATTTATGAAAAAATCACTTCTTAATCTCTGCTTCACCAGGCAAGAATCTGATGATATCATCCAGATCTCCTTCTTTCAGTTTAGTCCGAATTTTCTTAGCAAGAGAACTCTTCTTCTCTTCACCAGGCATCACCACAACATAATGCGTTGTCTTCTTAGAAACCACTGCCACCGGTCCGGAAATAACCATCCCATCAACCACCCCAATAGCATATTCTAATTTTGGATGAAAAAAATTCTTCTTGCCATAAATCATAAAACTTCCCTTGTTGATATACTCCCCAGATTTAGCCTCCTTACTCACCTGCTCGGGTAACACCGAAAATACTTCTGCTGCACTATGCCCCAACTTCCATGCCTTCGAATAAACCCCCGTCGCTTGTGCTGCTTCTGAGATAGTATTCTCCGAAGCATTCTGCCCATTTTTCACCACAAAAAACGGCGACCCAGGAGCATCGGTATGCAATACTAAATCTTCCTTGTCTAAATGCTTCTTGATTATAATTTCATTAGTAGTTGCATCTTTTCCACCAATACACAAAAAATCATCCGAAGAAAAAAACCAATGAAATTTCTCATACCATTCTCTTTTTCTGTCTTTCTTCCGCTTTTCTTCTCTTCTGGCCATCTCTTCTTCTAAGAATTTTGACTCCTCTTCCCATAACATAGCTAACTTCTTTTTACTCTCTTCTAACGCCTTCTTAGCTCCCTCTAATTTTTTCTTTGCCTTTTTAGCCAACTCAAAATAATCTCCGGCATTTTCCTCTACAGACTTATTAAGATTAATTTCAATCTCCATAATTAAGAAAAAAACACTCTGTCTATATAATATTTTTTATACCATTTCTCTATTTAATCTCTCCTAATCTTGAATACATCGCCTTCTAACAATTTCTAATATTCTCTACTACTAATGCCTTCTCCGCACAAACCTCTTCTATTTCTGAAAAAATAACCTTAGGAATAAACTTGATTTGCCTAATATTCCCAACCGTATTATAATTATACCCCACAGTTCCAAAATAATTTCCCGCCTTAATAATTTTCGCTCCATTCAACTCCTTACTTTCTGAACTCTTTGTTCCAATAATATTAACCACTAACCCCTCTACTTTGATATTAACTCCATTTTCCAATGTAAATTTAACTTCCTGAGTAGCTTGATTAAAACAAATTTCATCTTGACCACCGATAACCGCCCATTTCATATTAATATCAATCGCACAGCTTGCTTCATCCTCCACTTGCGCTTTTGCAAAATTCATCACTCCGCTCGCTACCGCTACCGCGAACGAAACCAGCATAAACCCAATCATCAACGGCGTAATCGCCTTCTTATTCATTTTTAACTTCATCATGAACTCTCCAAAACGGTTTACCCTTATGCATCAATTCTAATACCCTATGTCCAGGAACAAATACCTCTCTCCCATTTTCATCAAACAGAATAATAAACCCCTTTTCAATTTTTGCAATTTGATCTCCCCGTAAGAAGACATGCTGTTTTTTTAAATTATCAAAATACTTGATGTGAAACAAATGTTTCTCCGGATGCGTATGTATTTGATGTAATTGTTGGTGTATCTCTTCCTCCGTTTCCTTCAAAGGATCAAATTCTTTATAAATCGTTCCGGAAAAAGTTAGTATTGCCATTCCCACAACTAAGCTAATTAACGGATTTTCCAGATACGGCAATTCTCCTATACCTGCCCAAACCCCCGCCCAAAAACAAATCATTCCTATTGCTCCTAATACCGCCCAAAAATATTTTTTCAAATTTTCTTTAATAATCATTATTATAACTTCCAATAACTTTTTTCATTTTGTATCACTTCAATAACTCTATGCAACGGCACAAAAAACTCCTCTTCTCTAGTATCATGCTTAAAAACCAATGCGCCTTTATCCATATGTTTAAGTCTATCCCCTTTAATTGCCATTGGTTCTTTCTGCGTCTTATCCTTATATCTTATTACAAATTCCTGTTTTCGAGGATGTTGTGCAATATAATTAATGACATTCGTAGCTGATTTTTCAATACTTCCCAGCGGATCAAACTCCTTAAAAATTGCTCCAGAAAACGTGAGAATGGCAAATCCTATAAACAATAAAATCCAATCATCAGCAATGTAGGGTATCTCATATAAGCCCTCCCAAATACCTCTCCACGCCAAAATTCCTCCCACTGCTACTACTAACGACCACAAAAAATGCCTATCTTGTTCTCGCAATACCATCTCTTTTTAACACCTAAATTATTCTAAGAAAACATCTTTATATAACTTTCTCCAAAAAAAGAATTACTATAAAGTAGTAAACAAACAAAAGATTTATAAACAACCCGACTAATTCCCTTGCCGATGGTTCCAAAAAAGATGTATCAATTATCCCGTCAAGAACTAGAAAACGTCTTGCATCAAGCTATAGCTAAAGCTGAACGAGAACAAGAACGTAATCGCCAGACACTTGCCGACAATATCTATCAAACCTTGCCTGGAACAGATAATCACCCTGACAATACTTCAGAACAAATAGATGATAATTTGGTTGACTTGGTTTTTCAAGCCTTGGACCAATTAGACCCAACTGTAAAAAAACATTTAGAAGAAGCCTTATTAGCTCGCCATTACAATATTAACTACACATCGCCAACTTCCGAAGGAAATTTAGTTTTACTTAAAAACAACCCTTCAGAATTAGAACAGACCGTCAAGGAATTTTCCAAAAAAATATTTAATTGGAGTATAAGGAAGAATTTTTCATATTCTTCATTTGGTCCCGTTCATAACCAATTAAAAACCACACAAAAAAGTGTGGAGATATTGGTCTATGCTGGAATCCTTGAAAAAGACGACGTTCAAATCTATTTAGCCGCTTTAAAAAAAATTGATGCTGTCGTAGGCATTCCTTTCTTAGTGAATAAAGAATTCTATCAACTGAATGAACTAAAAAAAACAAGTATTTTCAGCGGTGCGTCTGCCGCCATCGGGTCAGTAATGTATTCTTTAATTACAGGTAATGACATCTCTATTTTTATTGGCCCCCTCGCCATTACCACTGGTTTAATTAGCGGTGTGCTCGCTTCAGCCATAGATAAAAATACTGAAGCAAAATATAACCTCGCCTTAGTAAAACACATACAGAAAAATGCTTCTACCTTAGAATTCGATATCAATACCGCTATGGATTATAGTAACCGTTTGCAAGAACAGTTAGAGAAAAAAAATGTTTATGTCAATAATAAATACCAAAACAAAGAAGAAGTTATTATACAACATCTAACTATTGCTAAAAAAAATCTGAGTGTAATTTACGAAACATTAGAAGAAATAAGAAAAGAAAAGAAGTAATAAAATTAAACTATTTTATTATCTGCATCAAAACAGGTGACCAATGGACATCTTCGAACTAAAAAAAGAACAATACAAACTAGCCCAAAAGATTCAGCTAAACGACGTTTTTAATAAACCAAAAACCATTGCCGGCACCGCGTGTGTACAAACGAAAGACCATAAACTTCTTGCCTGTATTGTTGTCTGTGAATATCCTTCTATGAACGTTATTGAAAAATCAACCTACCTCCTCCCCAACCCTCTCCCCTACAAAACAGGATTTACTGCTTACCGAGAAATGCCTGCCTTAATTGAAGCCTATAATCAACTAAATCAAGAACCAGACCTTCTTTTAGTCGAAGGTGAAGGCATTCCCCATCCTAGAAAACTCGGCATTGCTTCTCATCTAGGATTAGCGCTAAACAAATCCACAATAGGCGTACAAGATAAACTTCCGTTTGGTCAAATACATCAGGGCAAAATTGTGGTTAACCAAGAAATTATGGGCTTTGAAATTAAAACGCGAGAACATTCCAATCCACTATACATCTCCCCCGGACATTTAATCACCTTAGGATCAACCTTAAACATCATTCCACAAACCATTCAATATCCGCATAAAATGCCCGAACCAATACATATAGCCAATAAAATCGCTAAGAAAAAAATGAAAGAGTTAGAACAATAAAATGTCCTTAAAAGAAAAATTAACCTCTACCCTCCTTGCCTTAAGCCTCGTCTACTCTCCCTTTTCTTCTTATGCTCTTCCACCATCAACAAAATCAAAAAGGGCTCCTCAAACTTCTTCACATAAATATTTTCGGATATATGAACCTCTCTTAGAAAAAGTAACAAAAGAAAAACCTGTGCCTGCTAACCATGTTTTTTTAATGAACACAAAACAATTGCACCAAAAATGTAAAAGACTTGACACTATGGGTTGTTATACTCCTAATGAAGATAAGATTTATATCGAAAAAGAAGTACCCCCAATTATAACCAATTTGATTATACCTATTAAATCACATTTTCCTTATAAATGTAAGAATAATGTCACCTACTCTGACATTTCCATTTTTCACCTCTGGGTTTGGCTTCACGAACAAGGACATCATTTTGATCGCCAATATAATGGGGACAAAGAGGTATTTGCTAACACGTTTGCACTTTCTGCTCTCGAATACTTAATTGGAACAAATAATGGTTCAATAGATTCACGCTTACTTAACTTAACTCTCCAAACGCTGCATGTTTATTATAAAACATACTTATATAATAATGAACACAAAAAAGAAAAAAGAGGAGATTATATTAAATATTATCTTGACTCAGAAGAAATAATTCTAGCTCTTCTCGCTCTACCTTCTATCAATTCTCTGAAAACCCTGCATCGCCACGTTCAATTTATGCCTTTAGTCGATCTTCGTTCAGAAATATACGCAAACCTTGGCAATCTTAATACCGGAGCAGCAAAATTAGAACAGTTAGTGAATAAAATAACTGATTTTAAAAAATGCCCCTAACCATTCTACTCAATTACATATCTCCTTCGGGATATAATAATGAAAGCCCCATGAGGGATTTGAACCCCCAACCTCCTGATAACCCGAATATTTTTTCTTTTGGAATTATATCATCCAATAGTGGCTTTACAAGTCAGGTACTCTAGCCACTGAGCTACTGGGGCACACTTTTGCCTTTTCTCGCCGTAGGCTCACGAACGCCAAATCGTAATTTACCCCCTTACATTAAGGGCATAAGAAGTCAATCTGTCCCATAATTCAATGTTGTTCTTCATCGAAGCATTATTTTTTTGTTTTGGCACGCTATTTTGCAGAGATTCATGATCAGGTGGGATTGCCAGTATACACTTTTGGTAATTGTGGGACGGCTTCTGTTGTTATACGTAATTTTTTTGTCACCTTGTTGCACAACTTTCTCGATGAGTTTTTGCTCTCCCATACAAAGCTCGAGCAAAAGAAAACTATGTTTTCCGCCTCTTCGAGAAAGCAGGGGATATAAATTCGAAAATGCTAACTGTTACTAACTTCGTTTAATCGATAAAAGAAAAAACGGAGGAAATTGCTACGCAACTATTCTCTAACGTTGATTAAACGGCTCATAAGTTCGCCAAAATTTTTACTTTCTTAAAAAAAACGAGGGGAGTTCCTAACAACCAAATCGGGCGGGCATTTACGACGACTTTACAAACTGAGAGATGACTCTTTCTTTCATTCTTTCTCTTCTTGCAGTATCTATCTCATCAGAACAAAATGATCTAACGAACAAACCGGGGCACGTTCCTGCTCGTATATCTACAGTCCCTACTCCTGAGATTGCTGGTAATACATAAATATCTCTATGGGCATAATAAGAATTTGATCTATTCTCTCGACCAGACAATAGTAATCTTCCATTTTCTTGTCTTACTGAGTGAGCAATTATGCCTGCAAGTGTTTTAGTGACATAATTATTAACAAAAGATTCTATATGAGCACTTTTACACTCTCTTGCTTCCGCTCTTTTATATCCTTCTTCCTGTAAAATACTTTTTGGTAAAAAATGTTCCCGAACATCAGCAATAGGGTGTGGATTTGTAGGATTTGTTAAATTCATGCTAAAGCGAATTTTTTCTCCAGAACCTGACGCTAGTCCAATTACCTCTAAATTAAGCAACAATTCGTAATGAAAATCTTCTGAGTTATATGGATATGGCACAGTTCCGGTTTCTGGTAAGTTTAGTTCAAGCATTTTTATTCACCCAATCTTACTCCAGCTAAATCTGTAAGCATATTTCTTACAGACATTGGTAGATAGTTTTCTTTTTCTAAAATAAGTTCTAAGAGCTGTAAATCTCCGTTCGCCCAAAAATTTCGGCTGTGATCGAGATGCATTGGACAATGGTCTCCTGACACCCAGCACTCTTTTGTTTCTCTAATCAGGGATTTCATATTCTCTCTTAATTCTTCCCCAGTAATCTCTATATCTTTGGAAATATATCGGTTATAACTTCGGAGGATATATACTCCTTTTCTGGAATACTTCCCAAAAAGCGATCCTTGGTGAAAAGAATTATGACCGTCACTATCACCATGAAAAACACGATGCCTATGTAGTTCTATTTCTACCTCATCTGCACTTATGTTATACACTATCGTGCCAAGATCATTATTAAGACTGGGTGGTTCTCTTGTTGGAGTATCCACTATTCTAATCGTACCTTCAATTGTAGTTTTCCATTTATATTCTGTCATCTTTCATCGCTACTCTTATTTTCAAAATATTTACCTATTCCATATATGGTTGCTCCGGTAAGAGTTTGACTAGTGGCAACGAGACCTCCAAATAAATAAAGTTGAGATACTTCAGGTTTATCAATCACACCAGCTCCGATGTAAAGTGCAAGTGTAATAGGAACCCCTACAAGTAGGCAAGACTCTCCAGCCATTTTCATTCCTTTCGGATCAAATCCTTCTTTCAACGCTTCTTTAATTTTGTCTGTAAGTGTCATCTTTCATCACTAACCAATAGATAGCCCTAACTCATATATCAAACTTACTATCGAAAATATTGACAAATCAGTAAAATTTATAAATATTAAACCTATTTAATATTTGGACTTTAAATAACCAAAACATTTATATATAAAATGTAACTAACATTACTTAATGGGTAATAATGGTAACAAAAAAAACAGAACGGAGAGCAGGACTGGGAAAAAAATCATCTCAATTACTTTCAGAACTGGCAGAAAACAATAAACCTATTTTTACTGTAGATGATGCTGTAACCGTCCTTAAAGAAAAGAAATCATCAGTCACCAAGCTTCTTCACGACTTAACCAGAAACAAATGGCTTTTTCGCTTAAGCAGAGGCAAATATTTAATTCTACCTTTAGAAGCAGGCGTTAAGCCCGAATTTACCGAGCACGAATTTATTATTGCTTCTAAGTTGATCGAACATTATTATATTTCGTATTGGTCTGCTCTCAATTACTACGGTTTTACCGAACAGGTCTCCAAAACCGTTTTTGTAGCTACCCCTAAAAGAAAAAGAGAAATGAATCTTTTAGGGCTAAAAATCAAGTTTATTACCATAAAGAAAGACAAATTTTTCGGCTTTAAGAAGATTTTAGTAAATAACCGCCCAGTTAATATCGCCGATAAAGAAAAAGGCATTGTTGATTGTCTTGATTTACCCAGAAATTGCGGAGGAATTGTTGAAGTGATTAAAGCTATTGATTCTGCCAAAGAAGAGTTGGACTTTAGAAAATTAAAAGATTATGCAAAAAGAATGAAAAACCAGGCAATCATGAATAGATTAGGTTATATTTTAGAATTGCTCGGCATTGAAACAAGATTTAAAGCAGGCAAACATTATGTCTTTTTAGATCCTCTCATTAAGAACAAAATCAGTTATAATGCAAAATGGAAGATCATTGAGAATATTCCTAAAACAGATTTGTTGTCATGGAGGGAACACTAATGATTCCATTAAGTGAATTAAAAAGAATTGCCGCGAAGCAAAAAATAGCCCTTAGCGTCGTAGAGAAAGATTATGCACTTACCTTGGTCTTGTATGGTTTATCTAGAACAGAATTCAAGAAATATTTTGTTTTCAAGGGCGGAACTGCCCTCAGAAAGATATATTTCCCAGACTGGCGATATTCAGAGGATTTAGATTTTACTCTTTCTAAAAAATTTAACAATGATGAGTTAAGAGCGGTAATCGATAAAATAAACACTTTTCTCTCAGAAAGTGTGGGAATGACTCTTAATATTAAATCATTGCATTCAAATCCGGAATATGCCCAAATAAAAGTGCAATTTCTCGGACCTCTTAACAACAAAAACACTATTAAGCTGGACCTTAGTTTTAATGAGCCAATAATTCTAACTCCCAAGAACGAAGATATCCATTCGGAATATTCCGACAAAGAAAAGCATAGTCTATTGGTCTATCCACTGGAAGAAATTTTGGCAGAAAAAATAAGAAGCATTCTACAAAGAGCTAAAACTCGTGATTATTATGATGTTTGGAAAATATTAAAATTACACCATAACAAGATAAATGCAGATTTGCTTCATGACGTTCTGATTAAAAAATGCCGGGCTAAAAATTTGGATTTTAACAAAGATCACTTATTCAGTTCCGAAAGAATTAAACCAGCTCAGGAGTATTGGGAAAAGTCATTAGCCCATCAAATTAGCAATCTTCCTGATTTTCAGACCGTTGTCAGCGAGTGCAAGAGCTTAATCAATAAATTCCTGAGAATATAAAGTGAACTTAGACCTCAAAGACAAGAAAATATTGTACGAGCTTGATTTGAACAGCCGCGCTACCTTAAATGAAATTGCCAAGAAAGTCGGATTATCAAAGCAAGTAGTGGACTATCATCTGAAGAACCTTATTAAAGAGAGTGCCATTAAGCAGTTTTATACTGTAATCAATTTCTCAAAATTGGGGTATACACAATATAAGCTTTACCTAAAATTTCAAAATGTAAATGTAGAGAAAGAAAAAGAGATTATTAATTATTGGACACAAAATAAAAATTCTGTTTGGGTTGCCTCTTGCAGGGGAAGATGGGATTTAGCTACTTCCATTCTTGCTAGAGATATTAATGATTTTGGAGAAATTTTAAGCAATTTTATTAACCAATATGGGCTTTTCGTCTTAGAAAAAGACGTTTTAATTACTCAAATAAGCCCTATTTTTACAAAAGCATATCTAACCGAGAAAAAAGAGAAGAAAAAGTTTACTTATGGTGGGAAAATAGAGCATTATGAGTTGGACGATATTGACATAAAGATTCTCAAGATTCTTTCAATAAATGCCCGCCTGACAATTTTGGAGATGATAGACAAGCTGAACTTAACCAGAGATATCATAAATTACCGAATGAAAAAGTTAACCAAAGATAATATTCTCTCTCAATATCGAATTTCAATAAATTTGGAGAAAATTAATTATAGACTTAATAAAATAATCATGCGTCTCCGTTCTCTAACACCAGAAAAAGAAAAACAACTTATTACTTATGTTGCTTCTCATCCTCATGGAATGCAATACCTAAAACTTATCGGCTCGTGGGATGTAGAATTAGAATTTGAAGTTAAAGACGATGAACAACTGCATGAGATTTTACTAGAAATAAGAAATCAATTTTCAGAGATTATTAGAGACTATGACACCTTACTAATCCGACAGGAACATAAACTAAACTACTATCCTTTCTGAATGCCCACCCTTCTCATCTTAAACCTAAACGATAAAACGGAACCACCACATTTTCTTTTTAGAAAAAAGAAACAAAAAAGCGGGCGGGCAATCTCTCAAAATTAAATGGTCGTCGCTTCCACTAGGTCTTTTTATCGGAGACGCTGACAAACAAAACTATGACCAATTGATCATAGATGAGATAATAAACTCGCCACTTATCATTCCTAAGTTCTCTGAACTATGGATCACCAAGAGTTTTACCCCGAGCATAGGATTTTCCTGCAATTTCTTTATCTGATTCTCAAATCTCTCTTTAATATCGGGAGACGGTTGTTAAAATTTATACTAAAATTCACTGGTTTCCCTGAGTTCCCCTGCCATACTCTTAGAAAACAGAGAAACTTATTGAATCTTATGACAATGCAGCACAATTCGAAAAGTGAATGATTTTCACATTTTTAAAATTTTTTCCATTCAAGTGCATGGAGATCCTTATGGATTTTGCAATCTTAGCCCGTTTCACCAGCTATTCACAAAAAATAACGAGGGAAAAAGTGAGTTATTTTAGATTTTTCCATCACTCAGAAAGTGAACTGTGCCGACAATGCGCCACTCAGTGGCGGTGCAACGGTCAAATGCTCCGCCGAAAAACGCTCCGCATTTGCCCTACTCGGCATCCCCTGCCTCGTCGCACGTCACCGTGGCGCAATAAGAAAATATACTCACCAAGGATAGTATTGTATTTTGCAGAATATAAACACATAAATACCCCTAACCAACTAACCACTTTTGATGGTAGAATACAGGTTAACAGTTGTCAAATTATCTGGTGATGGACCAAATGGTGGTTATCAAATTTTTCATTATCATAAAGCTCCTCAGTGGTATGTTCCGAATATGGATGAGGTTCTTATACATATGGGAAAACTTCAACAGAATATTCCTTCAGCAATCAAACCAGAACCAACCCTCATTGGATTAAATGAAGATGAATCTAAACGCGTGATGAGAACTAGGGAATGGTTATTAAAAAATGGACTGGAATTGAGAGTATAACAAAAATCCCACGGTGCCGAAATTCCAACGACTACTAACCAACTAAGAGGGGATTACCTTTCTACGTACTAATCTATTGGGCTTCTGCCCTTGTCCGTCTTTTCACGACTTCCCGGCTTCACCTCGACCCCTACGTAAAGTAGAGGGAAGTTAACATCGTTATGATTATCTCCAAAAAGATAAAATATTTAGTCTATTATTGATGCATAGTATTTATTTATCTAGGCATAAAAATGTTCATAAATGGTCATCAGAAATTAATTTTTCTAATAGTAAATTTTTATTAAAATTAAAAGAATGGAAAACAACAAGATATTATCTACCTCTAAAATTAAGAGCCCCGGTCGAGACTTGAACTCGAAACCTCTTGATTTCTGTAGATATATACAAGTCAAGTGCTCTACCATTGAGCTACCGGGGCGTAATCTATAAATTTCTCACTTTTATTTATTAACCTTTTGGCTAGAATTACTCCTTCAAATGCGAAGGCCAAGAATATGATGGGAAGAATGACTTATTCTCCTCGTAAGGCAAATATCTTTTCAATTTAAACCATTGTTTCATATAATTCTGCAGTTCATACGCTTCATGATAAAATTCCTTTTTTCTCTGCTCGATAATTTTATTATAAATCCGTTTAGCAAACAATAATTTCACTTCTTTTAATATCGGATTTTCATCAAATTTTTCTTTATATATCTCTTCAATAACTCCATTGACAGAGACTTCCACCTCCCCTTTATTCACTTTCATTTTTCTTCCTTCGACAACAATTTCCGCTGGACCTAAACCTAAACAATGATAATCTAAATCCAAATAATATTTCAAAAATTTCGCATCACTGGGATTTCTGGCTAATCTCCATCTAGCCCAAATTTCTTTAGAACCATCTACTGCTACTCTTTCTGCATAATACGTTTCCCAATGATCTTTGCCTTCCTCAACATCTCCCCATCCATATTCTAACATCCATTCTTTTAACGCAGTATAAAACTCTTTAAAATCAAATACATCCTTAAACTTGACAGAATAGGCAGGAAACGGCTTGATAGTTCTATCACCAGGAATTTTTTTGCCGGGCATACACACAACAATATCTCCCTAATATATAAACTTTATTTTAAAGAAGTAACTAAAAAACAATTTTATTTGTCAACAACAAATAAAAAAACCATAATGCCCCCAACCCCATGTCAAAAACAATTCGTTTAATAATTGTTTTCATATAGTCCATTTCGCCAGTCAATCCCCCTATTACCGGAGCATAATTAATCCCCTTAAAGAGAGAAACATACCACTTTGACGGCCATAACAACGGCACACCGATTCCATAAGCCGTATCTGTTAATATATGTATACTTATCCCTACACAGAGTATCACTGCTAACATCATCTGATTTTCAATTTCCAACAAATTAGAATAATTAATAATTTTTAGAATGAAATAACTTAAACCTATCATTAATCCTGCAAACAATAAGCTATGTGTGAATTTCCTATGTGCACACCATCCAAAAATCCAATCCGCTAACAAATCAATATCTGGTAGAACCGCCCCTGCTAGTAAAAATAACCACCCATAATATCCTATATCTGTCCCACTAATAACTTCATATCCCCTACCGAATAACCATCCAATAATCAAATGCACAAATACAAATGCCATTCAAAAATAACTTCCCACTTGCTTTAAAAATCTTATGAAGATTAAAATTCAACATCAACTTTTATAAATAACCCCCTCTAAATATCTTTCATGCTTATCGGCGTCGTTGGTAAACCTAATGTAGGAAAAAGTACTTTTTTTAAAGCCGCTACTTTAGCCGATGCAGAAATAGCTAATTATCCCTTCGCTACTATTAAACCTAATACAGGTATTGGTTTTGTCAAAATTGACTGTGTTGATAAAGAATTTGGTCGTCAATGTAATCCTCGAACCGGTTATTGTTCCAAAGGAAAACGTTTCATTCCCATACAAATGATTGACGTTGCCGGTCTTGTACCCGGAGCGCACGAAGGTAAAGGTATGGGCAACCAATTTTTGGATGATTTGCGTCAAGCTGACGTTCTTATTCATGTTATTGACGCTGCCGGCTCTACTAATGAAAAAGGCGAATCTATTGAACCTGGTTCTTATGATCCTTGTGAAGACGTTAAATTTTTAGAAGTAGAATTAGACATGTGGTACCTTGGCATTTTAAAAAAAGGCTGGGAAAAATTTGCCAGAACAATCGTGCAAGAAAAACAGGATATCACTTTAGCCTTATCCAAACAGCTTTCCGGTCTTGGCGTTGATGATAAGATTATGGAAGAAGTAATTGATAATTTATCCTTAAATAAAGAAACACCACAAAAATGGACTGATCAAGAAATTTCTAAACTTGCCACTGCTCTAAGAATAAAGACAAAACCCATGATTATCGCTTGTAATAAAGTCGATTTATCCATAGCTAAAACTAATTTAAAAAAATTACAAGAAACATTTTCTAAATATGAATTTATTCCTTGCTCCGCCGACAGCGAACTAGCTCTAAAAGAAGCAGCTAAAGCTAATCTCATAGAATACCTACCAGGAGATTCTGATTTTCAACTAAAATCACCAGAAAAACTTAACGAACGTCAACTGAACGCTTTAGAATTTATTCGCACTAATGTTCTTCAACAATTCCAATCAACCGGTATCCAACACGTTCTTGACACTGCCATTTTCCAACTTCTGGGCTATATGGCAATTTATCCAGGTGGCGTGTCAAAATTAGAAGATAAAGACGGCAACGTTTTACCCGACTGCTTTCTTTTACCTAAAGAAAGTACCGCCTTGGACTTTGCCTACAAATTACATACTGATTTAGGCAAAAATTTCATTCGAGCCATAGATGTCAAAACTAAACGCACTGTTGGCAAAGAACATCTTCTCCAACATCGTGACGTTGTTGAAATCGTAGCCGGAAGGTAAAGATATAATAAACTGCGCAGTTATCTATACTTCTATCTTATTGAGTATAGATATTATAATAAAGAAATCCTTAAAAGCAGTCCAAACTAAATTATTCTAAAAAACGAGGTGTACTCTGGTGGGTATTTTCAGCAAAATCTTTGGTAAAAAATCAACATTTACTACTTATCATAACCTAGAAATATCCCAATTAGATTCTTGGCTTGATACTCAATCGCAAGAGTTGATTACAAAATCAAAACTTGATAAAGAACTTGTACATCACATTCATAATTTACAAGTTAAACGTTCAGAATTAGAGAAAAATATTCAAGAATGGGAGTTAGCTTTGCCCGCACTTTCTCATGACCAGCAAGAAGAAAATCGTGCTTTATTATTGCAAGTAAAAAAACTTCTCAGTCTCCTCAATTTCCCAGAATCGCCTAATTTCAAAAAAGCAGTAGAAATTAATGTAGTATTTCGGAAATATTTTGATATGACCATAAAAAAAATCGAAGAAAGTCGTTTTGCCCACGATTTCTCTTTCCTTTTAAAAACCGATAGTAAATCCGAAATGTTGCACCCCTTGACAAAAAACCTAATGGAATTAGACAGCATCCGCAGCTATTTCGATCAAAAAATATCTCAAAGCGGTTATCGCAATTTTGACACTCTCTATCGAAAATCTTTGCTCTTGCGGGAATCGCATCATAAACTAAATCAATTAAAACATCATCTTCAAGAAAAAAAAGAACGGCTTAAATTTACCCTAGAAAAGAAAGAAGAAAAAATCCAAGAACTTTCTAATCTTAAGCAGGATCAAGGTTATGATTCATTACAGGAAATATATGCCCAACGCGAACGACTCTCTGAACGAATGGAAGAGAATAATGATCATGTTTTTCTTTTCTTCAGTAAAATCAAACCCGCCTTGCAATTTTATAAACATCAGCATCCTAACAGTTGGCTTATTGATTTATACCTTGAAGATCCCGCCATGGCCTTGTCCCACGATGAAAATCTTGAGATTCTTCCCATTTTGCAACAATTAGAAGAACAGCTAACTCAAGATTCCGCTTCATTATCTCCTGAAGACATTAATATTTTCTTAGGTCATTTGAATAAAGTTCGTGAAGGCTGCATCCAGGTATTGCAAAGCGATTTTTATGGTTTGAAAAACGAACTAAATCAAATCGATCTCTCTCTAAAAAGTCGTTACTTTATTTTTAAAATCCAAGAAGCCCATTACCGCGTAGACCATTTCACAACACAAGTAGAAAAGATCAACGAAGAGATCGCCCAATTAGAAGACGAAATCTCAGAATTACAGGACTTCCACACTAAAGAACAGCAATTCTTTCAAAACACCGCTAAAATAAGTCTGAACAAAGAAATAACCTTAACCTTTCCTATCGAAGAAACAGTTGTTAAGTGAATCAACTACTCCTTTATAGCTTATCCTATTGCCGTGATGATAATATATTTTAGTAAATGAATTAAGTTTTTGCTCGAAACTTCTTTCATTTACTATTTAGTAAGCGAAAAGTATTAACAATAATTTATTTCGCTTACTATTTTCATAATAATTTTCTTCAAATTCTCTTTTTTAATAACTCACTTAATGTTTTATAAATTGTTTTTTCATCTGCTTTATTTTTAAAATATGCTTTTTCCACCAGTGTGTTTCACTGGTGGTGGTCGGTTTTCTTTGACTAATCCCCTAAAAGTTTTAATGTCCTTACTCAAACTCAACTGTGTTTCCCCTACTTCCTAAATCCTCTCTTCAACGCCTCAATCCCCGGCAATTTTTTTCCCGCTAAAAATTCTAATGAAGCCCCTCCTCCCGTAGAAACATGCGTTACTTTATGTTCCAACTTAAATTTAATCATTGCATCAGCTGTTTCCCCCCCGCCAACGATCGACACCGCCGTTAAATTCCCTAACACTCTGCCAATTTCTTTGGTAGCATAGGCAAATACTGCCCATTCATAATATCCCAATGGACCATTCCACACAATTGTGTGTGCTTTCCGTAAATATTGTTTAAACAATTTTACCGTTTCCGGTCCTAAATCTAAACATATCGACTTATTATCTATCTCATTATATTTGACAATCTTCACGTTAGCAGAGTAAACCATCTTCTCCGTAGCCAAAAAATCAATAGGTAATATCATTTTCCTCGCTTCTTTACGTTCTAAAATCCGTCGTGCAGAATGTACCGATTCCACATCAGTTTTGGACATACCAATGGGAATCCCTTTAGCCTTCATAAACGCAAATGCTAACGCCCCGCCAATTAAAATATAATCTGCTTTCTTCAATGCTTGTTCTACCAATTCAATTTTATCTAACTTCCCTCCCCCCATTATCCATACTGCCGGTTTTCTGGCATTTAATGCCTTGCTCAAATTATCTACCTCTTTCTCCAACAAAAATCCTGCATAGGATGGGAGAAATTCTGTTATCGCATAAACCGAAGCATGCTTTCGATGTGAAACCCCAAACGCATCATTAACATAAACATCAGCTAACGCTGCTAAAGAGTGTGCAAATAACTCATCATTGTTCTCTTCCTCCTTATAGAACCGCAAATTTTCCAAAAGAAAAATCTCTCTGTTTACGCCTTTTTCAATCCTCGCCAAAATATCCTTGCCAATACAATTCTCCAAATAACTTATTTTGATATTTGGCAGCAATTTTTTCAACTCTTTAACTAACGGTCTCGTAGAATATTCTAAATTAAATTTTCCTTCCGGTCTCCCTAAATGTGTTGCTAACACAATTTTGCAATCATTACGTATCAAAAATCTAATTGTTTCTAAAGAAGCTTTAATCTTATAATTATCCTCTACTTCTCCTTTCCTAATCGGCACATTATAATCTACCCTTACTAATACCGTTTTTCCTTTAATCGGTGCCTGTTCTAGATGATTAATTCGCATAACCAAACACAAACCCTAAACTATAAAAATAATCTTAACAACTATAGAATAATAACAAACCTTTATAATCTCCAGAACTATCGAGATTAAAGAAGGGAGAAAAAAAAGTCGGTGATTAAATATGTTCATTAAAAAATTAATCCTCTGTATATTAGTTATTACTATCTTTTCCTCATCCGCACTTTCTTTTATCGTCAACATTAATTCTCCCACTTCTAATTCCTTTGTAAAAGGAACAATTCTCTTAAACGCTACTCTAGTAACTTCTTACAATGTAACTAACGTCACCTTTCGTTGGAATAATAGTCTAAATTTAGTCTACAACACAACTATTTACAACAACACTCTTGATGATACCATGTTTAATGCCACCTTCAACACCGCCCTCCTTAGCGACGGCAATTACAACCTAAGTATTCTATCATTCAACACCACCGGTGATAATTCTACTAATAATTCAATTGTTAACATAACCGTGGACAATACCGTTCCCTCCATTCTCTTGATCAACTCATCTTTTAGCACTATTAACACTACTCCTTCTATTTATTTTAATTACACTGACACAAATCTTGCTACCCAAAATTGCACCTTATACTTAAACAACGCCAATTATAGTACTATTCAAACGACTGCCAATGCTACTGCTCTTCATCTTAACATCACCTCTGCATTAAGCGATAGTGCATACACTACGTATGTTAATTGTACCGATTCTGCTGGCAACACCGGAATGAGCAATTCCATCACTGCTACTATTGACACAACCGCTCCTACTATTACATTAAGTAAATTTTCCTCTACCTCAACATCGTTAACAATCGTTATAACTACCAGTAGTGATGCCACTTGTACTTTATCTGATGGTTCACTTATCGGCTCAGGTGCTTCCCAAACTGTAGTTCAAGGCAGCCTCAACAGCGATACTGCGTATACCTATACTGTTACATGTACAGATGCCGTTGGTCATTCCACCAGCGCTTCTGGCTCTTTTAAAACAGATCAATTTGCCGGTAGCGGTTTAGAAGGAAATGCTGGTGGCACAACCGTTGGTGTTCCCAATCAATTTCAAAAGAAATTTTGGTATACTATCAATAAAGGCGAAATCGCCGAAATTAAAACTCAGGGAAATATTGGCATAACTAGTATTCAATTTAAAACTTCTAAAAAATCTTTAGGTCCGTGGATAGAAGTGTCTAAAATAACTACACTTCCTACAACCGTAAAATCTTTAGATAAAACCACTTATCAATACTTAAGAATAAATCAGAAAAACATTGACAACGCTCTCGATACTAATGCTCAAATTAATTTTAAAGTATCCCAAGCTTGGTTAACGGAAAATAATGTAGGAAAAGATAATCTTGCCTTATATCATTATAAAAACAATCAATGGACAATTCTAGGCACGTCTTTCGATAAAGAAGATAATGATTATCAATATTATATCTCCTCCTCCTCTTCATTCAGTTATTTTGCTATAGCCCAAGGCAGTGCTCCTCCTCTAGAAATTAAACCTATAGTTATTCCCACAGAATCCTCTGCTATTACTGGCGCCGCAGTTGCCGAACCAGCTAAAGAAACCTCTAATATCAAACAAACTATTACTGAAACCAGTACCCCTCCTGCCGCCGAAAAATCATCAGGAATTCCCTGGTGGCTTTGGCTTCTTGGTTTAATCATAATTTTCATCATTATTATTGTTATTATCTGGTGGCTTAGAGGAGATAATAACGGTCCCAGTAATTATAATAACTATAGTAATAATTATAACAATTATAATAATTTTTAAATTTCTATTTTTAGCAAAACTATATAAACCAAAAAACATTCCTTATTCAAAAGAGGACATATGATAATTCAATATAATCATTAATATCAACATAAAAAAGAGGATAAAGAATACTAGCTCTGTGGGATTTCAGCAAAGCTGAATGTCGCACTTCTTTGGCTCGTAAGCTTTGTAAAGGTTACATGGTAAAATTAAGCGTTAAAGACATGGATATAGAAACAGGCGGTATTCATATTGCTATTCTCAACAAAAAAGACGCGAGAAAATTAGATTTACATTCTGGGAATCGTGTTGTTATTAAAAAAGGTAAAACTGAAGTGACCTGTATTCTAGATATTGCTCGTAGTCCCAAAAGTGTAGCGGAAGGACAACTAGGCTTATTTGAAGAAGTAATCGATCATCTCCACGTTAAAAATAATGATAAAGTCAATCTTGAATTCACAGATAAACCCAAATCCGTTGCTCTTATCAGAGAAAAACTTTTTGGTAAGCGTTTAACTTATGAAGAACTTTATACCATTGCTGACGACATTACTCATGACCGCATGACCGACATCGAAAAAACTTATTTTGTTACTGCTTGTTTTACTAAAGGTCTTAATAACGAAGAAATAGTTGACCTAACTCGTGCTATGGTTGAAACCGGCTCTAAAATTAATTTTTCCAGTTTAACACTTGATAAACATTGTATTGGTGGCGTACCGGGAAATAGAACAACTATGATTGTCATCCCCATAATTGCTGCCGCCGGTTTTATTATACCTAAAACAAGTTCTCGTGCCATTACCTCCCCTTCTGGCACAGCCGATACTATGGAGTGTCTTGCTAAAGTAGAATTAACAGAAAAAGAAATCCGTCATGTCGTAAAAAAAACAGGTGCATGCATTGTTCATGGTGGTTCTATGAATCTCGCTCCTGCCGATGATAAAATTATTGAAGTTGAGCACCCTCTTTCTATTGACGCCGAAGGGCAGTTATTAGCTTCTGTCATGGCCAAAAAATATTCTGTCGGTGCTACCCACGTTTTAATTGATATTCCCATGGGAAAAAGTACTAAAGCTAATACCTGGGCTAAAGCGAAACATCTCAGAAAAATGTTTGAACTCATCGGTAGAAAATTAGGGATGAAAGTTAAAGTAATAATTACTGATGGTTCGCAACCGATTGGTTTTGGCGTTGGCCCTTTACTTGAAGCATTAGATGTCATAGCCATATTAAAAAATGATTCTTTTGCTCCTCAAGACCTCAAGAAAAAAGCTATTACCATGGCTGGTATGTTATTAGAAATGACCGGTCGATATAAAGATGGCTTTAAAGTAGCTAAAGAAATTTTAGAAAGTGGCAAAGCCTTTAAAAAAATGAATGAAATAATTGATACACAAGGTCGTTTAAATCATCTCAAACCAGGAAAATTTCGTTTGCCGGTTCACTGCCCAAAAATAGGTCGGGTAAAAGAAATTGATAACGAGATCATTGCCAAAATAGCTCGCATGGCCGGTGCGCCTACTGATAAAGGATCAGGTTTGTTCATCAACAAAAAAGCTCATGATTTAGTAAAAAAAGGCGAATTGTTATTCACCGTTTACACCGAAAGCCAGTTTAAAATCGACTTAATTAAAGAATTCTTAAAGAAGAATAACGGATACGATATCCACTAATGATTACTATTAATAAACGCAAATTAATAACTGCTCTCCTAACACTTTTTCTTTTAACCATAATAATCTTGTTAATAAGTTATTTTTTTATTACTCAAAAAAAACTAATTGGTCCCGTTTTAATTATTCTGGGTTTTCTATCGCTTCTTCCACTTCGCTTATTCAATATCCCTACCGAGATACTAAAAGCTGAAATAATATTTGGAATAATCGATAATGGAGTTTTAGCTATCTTCGCTTTATCTGGCGCAGAACTATTTGGCATTTTAGGTGCAATAATTGGTAGTCTAGTTGGAAATGCTATCACCGATGGCTTTGCTGGTATTTTTGAAGGTTATGAATGGAATAAAATAAGTGAATTAAATTTGAAAGGAAAAAGAACAATATTAACAGTTTCTTTAGGTAAATTATCTGGTTGTTTATTAGGTGGTGGAGTCATATTAACAATTGCTTGGTCAATATTAAATTTTATGTAACTCACAATTCATTTCAATCCCGTACTCCCAAACCCATCTTGTCCTCGAGAAGTAGAATCTAACTGTGCAACTTCCACCAATTCTTTCTGCACCACTTTTTGTATTAACATCTGTGCAATTTTCGTTCCTTTTTCCACTTGATAATCTTGATTAGATAAATTATGCACTACAATTTTAATTTCTCCACGATAACTCGCATCAATAACTCCTGCCATAGTCTTTAACCCAAACTTCGAAGCAATTCCCGACTTATCCCATATTAATCCTGCATAACCAGAAGGAATTGCCATCGCAATACCCGTAGAAATTAATTTTCTTTCTCCAATTTTGATAAGACAATCTTCATCAGCATAAAAATCCATTCCTGCATCATTGGCATGAACGTATTTTGGTATAATTGCCGTAGCCGTTAATTTTTTAATTTCAATAACCATTTTTTTATGTCTTATGCATATTCGTTACTATTATCCTAACAGCAATCCCATTGAGCATAAGCTTGCTCCATCATTATAGACGGGACCAACATTAATAATAGGTTGAAATCCCAATTTAATATAAAGTTCTGATACTCTACTGTTGCCATAACAATCAACATAAATCCTACCTGCTCCTTCTTCCTGTGCCCTGCGTATCCTCGTTCTAGTTATAATCTCCCCAATCCCCCTTCTCCTAAATTGCGGATTAATTGCTAAACACGCCAGATAAAAATCATTCTCCTCCACCTTTATTTCTTGTTGTGTGAACAAAGTATCATAAAATTCCACCACCACATTCCCCTTTCCGATACGTTGTTGCTGTTTTCGAAAATAATTTTCTAAAAAATCTTTACCCTTGGATCGGGCATGCCATAAAACATTTTCCACGTCTCTGTAGAGAGAGGAAGAGCGTGCTAATGGAATATAAGAACCAAAACCGACCACACGACTATCAAATTCCGCAACAATAATACGCTGAGTATCTAACTCCTTCCTGACTTCCTCCAGTTCTTTTGTGTCATATCCCTCTCGAAAACAATAATCATACAGCGAATTAATCTCTCCTCTATCATTTTCCCGTACATTCCGTATCAATAATTCTATCATAAATTTATCTACCTAGCTTCTATAATCTACCCCGTACAAAATCAATAATCACCATTTTCGACAAAACACCAAAAATCCCGTATGCCTTAACATCTCAAATTACCGCCTAATTATTTTTTACTAATTTAATTTTTCTTCAATTTTTTTCTTAAACAAATCAATATAAAGTTGAAACGTCAATGCCGCCTCTTTCCAATCTTTTTCTGTCACCAATGAAGCATAATATTGGATGCCATTCCGTTTTGTTCGTACTTTTTCAAAGAAATCCCAATGCAATTCTAATTCCGGATGTTTTACACAAATATAAGTAAATAAACAGAGATGTGTTTTTATTTTCATTGTATCAAATCTTACAAAAGCTTCTACTAATTGATGTAAAACATCATAATAAGTCTTATATGCAGAATTCCATCTTTTGTTAGCTGCAGCATCTATTGCACTTTGTAAATCTTCTTCCACAATACACAAGCTTGTTCTTATTATCTCTTCACTAACATCTTTTATGGGAATAATATTACCATCTGCTAAACAGACATCATAAGCTTCTTCTGCTGTTTCAAACTGTCGCATAATTGATAACCTCTTGTGGTAAAGTTCCTTTAATTGTAATACCTTTTATAATATTTTTGAGCAAAGCTGATCCTATTTGCTTCAAATCTTGTCTATCTTTTCCTGAAAATATTTGAATTTCTCGCTTTAATTTTGGCATAAATTTTCCCACATACACTTTATCAATATTTCCATAGACAAAAATATCCACATCACTATTATCATACCAGTCCCAGCGTGAAAAACTGCCAAATAGTATTATAACTTCCGCCTTATCTAATGATACTAAATAATCTAGAAGACCACTTTCATGTAATCGCTCCCAGGCATATAATCTTTTACTGTTTTGGTAATGAGGATGTTGATAATTTGCTATATAATACGGCATTTTACCCTTTTGTTTAAGACGTATAACCAAATTATTGATTATCAGTTTCTTCAACCATACATTAGTTTGCGCTCTGCTTAAACCTGCTTCCTGTAAAAGTTCTTCAAAATGCCAATGCTTAGTAGGATAATTATAGAACAACTCTTCCATTTTACGGTTTGATTTCATATTTAGTATAGTTAAACCATACTATTTTATAAACTTTTCATCTTATTATTTAACATTTTTAATTTCTACAATTTCCTACAAAACACCAAAAATCCCGTATGCCCCAACATCTCAAACTCAGGTCGCATGATTTTATCTTCAATTTTCCATTTCCGTTCCATTAATTCTAGTGTCTCCACAACCTTAATTCTTCCTGTAACAGAATCAATAAACTGTTTAACCTGTGTTAAATTAGGTAAATAAATGACCAACCATCCTCCATTGACTAACGCCTTTTCCGCATGCTTTATAACTTTCCATGGTTCTGGTAAATCTAAGGTAATCAAATCTACATCTTCCTCTTCAATACCATCATAAACATTTTCTTGTTTCAAGACAATATTATTTAATCCTAACAACTCTTTATTCTTCGCTAAAATTCCATAATGTTCCGGATTAACTTCATAAACCGTAATCTCCTTACATATATTCGCTAACGAAAAACACAATGAACCAGAACCGCCGCCTGCATCAACAACTTTAAACGTATTATTAACACCTGTTTTCGCTATAATCATGCCAACATCTTTGTGAATCATCACTTGTGGTCCCCGTACCAAATTCTCCCATAAATCGGCAAATGTTGGTTCTAACACTAAAAATTTCTCTTTCTTACTACTTTCCACAATACCCTTTCCCGAACTTAAATCCTTTGCCGCAATAATTCCTAAATTAGTATGAAATTCTTCCTTACAATCCTTGACAAAAAATTTCTTTCCTGTTTTCTGATGTATCAATATTTTTTCAATTTTTCTCATGATAAAACCAAAAATGACAATATTTTTAAACCTTCGTGCTCAAAACAACCCATGCGCTCACCAGCAACAAAACTACACAATTTTGCGAATGATAAAAAGACTTTTTTAGCTAAATTAGATAAAAGCAAGAAAGGCGGTTTAGACGAAAAAATAATCCCTTTAATTAACATCATAAACCAAAAGCCAAACTACTACACAACTTCCTCCTGCTCCGGTCGTGTTTATCTCTGGACTGGCACCGGAAAAAAGAACGAAACTAATTGGTTAAAAGTTTCTCATGATTTGATTAATGAAAATTTTTTAACCTATCCTAACTCCTCTTCATTAATATGGCTCCGCTTCGAACCATTCATCATGCACATTTGCTGTACAGATTTAGAGACAGCTAACAATTTATTAGAACAAGCAAGAAACATGTACAAAAAAAGTTGTCTTCTCAGCATCAGCAATAAAATCATCATCGAAATCCGTGGCAGTGAATTCATTGAAATGCCCTTATATGAAAACAACATTCTTTTACTAAACAAAGACTTAACTTGGCTAAAAGAATTACTTAACAAAAAAATGCTGCAAATGTGGCAGACAACCGCTAAATTTCAAGAAATAGTTAAGAAGATATAAATTATTGTTCCTGTTAAATCCTGCCGACTACGAAGTGGGAGGCACGAGGAGCGTAGCGACGAAGAGTTTTTTCAGCGCGTCAAACGTAACATTGAACATACTATTTTGCATAACAGAAAATTCCACTTGGTTCAGTTTTTACGTCAGAAAAAGGCGGGAAGAAAATTATTTTGCTCGTTTCCATAACTGCTTAAAGAATTGTCTAAATGATTGAGCCGTATTTTTATCATAAATTAAGATGCAAGAAGGTGATTCACCATAATTAAGAATCAATGTTTTATCCTCGCCAAAAATATCAACGGTAACAGGAGTAATACCAGTTAATACTTTTGCTTGTGTGTATTTACTTTTAATGAATTTTTGATAGTATTGGCTTTTTTCCGAGAAGATCATTTTTTGAGAAATTTGGCTATTGATTCTTTTCATTTGCCATCTTTCCCAGAAATTGTTAAATTGTTCATCTTTTAATTCTGTTACACCCATCGCAAGAATGTCCTCTTTTGGTTTCAAGGTAGCCAAAGCTTCATCTGCCGCTGTTTTTATTCCTCTTAGGCCTGTGTAAGTGATAGATTTTGTTTCTTTAGTAGTGAGGTCTCGGAGTTTTTCTAGTTCTGGTAAGGCAGACTTAATCATCATTTCTTCTTTCTCAATATCTTCTTTCTTATCTTTGATATATTCTAAAATTTGAGAAGGAGGAGCAACTGTAAAGTACTTGATATTGTTAATTAGGGACTCGCTTAATAGTCCCTTGACTTTAAGACTGTCAAGAATCTCGTAAATCTTTCCAGAATTTAGTCCAGATTTTTTGAGAATTTCGCCTGTTTTAGACGTACCTAATCGGAGTAATGTCTGGTAAATGATGCTCTCATTCTTGGTCAGTCCAATCTTCTCGAGTACTTTCAGCTCCATTTTTAGGTAGTTTTTCGTATTTTATTTAAATCTTTCTATTACTCTACACTAAGTGGGGGGAATTGTTTAAATAGACGCTAGTTACTATCAATTAGTAAAAATAAAAAAATGGTAAAAGTGACAGAATTAAAAACAAACTTTCCACAGGAATCAGGAGACTACAAAGTTGTTCAGTTAGAAATGGACGATGTGCAGCACTTACGGGTTATTGCTAGAGGAGGTCACGCAAGAGGTTTAACTTATCTTCTTGAAGAGGAGGGAAACAGATTTGGATTGTATGCTGAACATGAAAATAGACCATATAAAGTCGGGCATGGAAGATTTGCAAAACAAGAAGAACAAGCAGGTATGTTAACCTATGAGACTATTGACGACCTCGCTGCACAACATTTGGAATTTTGGAATGAACATATTCCTGCTCTCCGAGGAGATGGATATCAAGTTCTTGGTATGGGAAAAGTTCGCATTTATATTGATGATAAGACTGCGACATTTTACGGTATAAGCAAGAGTTATGGTATTGGCATTGATGCTGAGCAGTTATCTTTACTTAGAAATTTGAAACCTGATTGGAAGATAAAACAAGGTAATTAAAATGGGCAAACGCAATTCATGTAACACTGAAGGTATGATCCAAGAATTAGCTAGGAGAACTTATTACTGTTCTAGTCATCTCTGGCTAAGAGGATTTTCCGATGATCCTAAAATTGTATTATTAAATAGAGCTACTTCCAGTGTGCAGGAAAAAGGTTATCTGGAAACTCGCATTCCAGGGGGATTTGGTTCTTGGGATTTTCCCTCATATCGTTTTCCAGAGTTAGTTAGTGATATATTTGACGTTTGGCGTAATGGGAGTCCTAAAGAAAGATTTAAAATTTTTGGCGCCAATGCAGCAGAACTTGAAGGTCGTGTAGAATGTGCAACATTAACCTCATCAGGAGAATTCAGAGTTTGGTATGATCTTCCATCATATATCTGTAATAGAACTACTAGTGAAGATAAAGGGAAACCAATACCCCATGTATCTGAGGGAAGTAAGAAAATGCTGTTTGATGTAATTGACACATCTAAAGTCGTTAATAGTCTCAGTGCATTTTTAAATGTATTTGAGGATTTTGGTCGGTGTAAAACATATCCTCTGGGAGTAATTGTTTTTTCACCAAGGGACTATAAAGTACGACCGCATGAGCTTCGCAATGCATATCTTTTAGAAAGAGGCGAATAACCAATGAACAAACAAATTCAATACAAAGAGTTTAGAATAAATGATCTTTCAGAACTGCTTGAAGCTAAGAATCCAAAGGGGGTTTTAATCTTAGAAGGAAATTTAGGCACGTGGAAGGATGATGGCAGTAAGGAGGGAAATGAGGGAAGTTTAACTAAAACATGGAAAGAGGCAATCGATTATACTTCTGGTGTTTGTGATAAATTGAGTATTCCCTATATTAGAGTAGAACGGAAAGCTTTTCAGTGGATTGCACAACTTGAAAATGATAATCTGAGAAGAATTATTGAATGGGGAATCACTTCTCAAGCAGATTTAGGTTTGTATATCGCAGGATGTCTTTGTTGTGTTGAGACAGGAACGCGTGATACCCCTTTAGATCCCTCTAGACCAGCTTTTAGCCGTGGATTACCTGATGACTCTCAAAATTCATTTTTATCTGACCTAAGACAATTGAAAAATCTTTTTGGTTTAGATCGTGTGTTTATTGCATCTAGCCAGAAAGGACAAAATGCTCCAAGAGGTTATGTTACGAATATGCCTAAAGATGGTTATTTTTTAGTTTGAATTTTCTTCCCGCCTACCTCGTTTTTTACGTTTCGTTTAAAGTGGAATTTTCATTAAAAGTTATCAAGTTATAGAAGAGAATTTACATTTCAAAGTGCTGGAAAAATTGGATTTAATAAATATTATTTATTATTTCCGTACCCCGCGCAAACTATGACTATGATCAGAACCGCGGTCAATCGCAGAGAAACACCAGTAATGATAAAAATAACTCTCCAGCACCGCAACCCGCCCAAGTGCATTTTCTTTTGCATTAGTTTTAACGTATTCTGGATGCAAAACATACACTTTTGTTTCATCAACGCCTATCTTTTTGAGCATACCCATATTATCCCTAAAATCTGCTGTTCCCTGACCATAGATACATTCCGCCAATCTACATTCTTCTTGATTAAGTTTGTCGTAATTCGTTATGGAAATTACTAAACACCAATTTCCTTTATTATCATCGCGTTGTAATCTTAATTGAGTTAAATCGATAGTAACAGTATCCTCCGCAGATTTTACTCTGTTAAAGTCAGCCGGAAGAACTTTATAAATTCCATTGTTAGCTAATTGTTTATAAGAATTATTAACCTCATCATCAATATGATCTAGAACAGGATTATTTTTTTCCGGTGTAATTCGCAGCCTAGGTATTTCATGATCTAACGAGTAAACAATACCCTCCGCAGTATGAAATGATATATCATATAAATTAACATCTTCCCTTTGATCTCGCATTATTTCATAAGCATGTAGCATAGTGCCTTTAAGACACTGTTTGTATGCATCTTGCAAATTGCCAGGAATATTTTCAAATTTTTGTTCTAATTCCATTCTATTTTCCTCCTAAAAAAAACTATTTCTTCCTTCTCACCGTAAGTACAAGCAAGGCTAACACTAACGCAATAAATACCAGCAATGCTAATACACCTAACATTAACGTATACGTATCACTTTCTCTAAACGATCCCTTAACGACACGTTGTACCCCATCATAATTTGCTTGTTTAGTCTGTAGATTCTGTTGCAATTGCGCTTTAAGTAAATCTGATATCTCATCGTCAGTAGCTAAAATACTTTGCGTCTTTGAAATAGTGTTCGCAGTTAATGAACTGCACTCTTTCAAATTCAAGCTGATTGTTTTGGTATCATCAACAGTCCCATCTCGTAGGACCTCCACTTGCAGAGTGTAACTTCCTGCCTTTGCCTCTTCCAGATTCAACGGAAAGAATGTTTTAAATTCATTATCCGAATCGGAAAACTTATCCAATTTAATATACTCCCTAGTTTGATCCACGCCTAACGCCGTATTGCTCACTTTAATTTGCACACGATCCTCATCACTCTTGCCAATATTTTCCACATTCACTTTCAAGCTTGCTTCTCGGCCGCACTGTAAATCATTTGGACTAAGCATAGCTTCTTTAATCAGCACTTTATGTTTCTCCCTATCTACATCGTAGGTATACTTTTGGGTCGTTTTTTGTCTAACTCCATCTGTACCCTTACCCTCAACCGTAATCTCTATAATATACTCTTCTTCATCCGCATTTTCTCCCGTTAAATCTATTTCTACCGTTGCATCCTGTGTATCTCCTTTATCCACATCAAATGCCTCCGAATCTTCTTCTAAATCAGTATCATCTACAGTCATCTTAACATTAACGGTGATATCTTCCACATCAAAATTATAATTATTTAATACATACACCTTCACTTCATTGTTGTCATTAATCTTCCATTTACCGGACGATTTGCCATTAATCTTGACTTCATCGATAGCCAAATAACTCTTCGTGCTCAGATAAACATCCGCAGTTTTACTCGCTGCCTCATTACTATTGACTTTAATTGTTCCAATACTATGTTTACCGCTAGACTCATCCGTAGGAATAGTCACCCCTAAAGTAACTGTTTGCTGTTGATTGGCTGTTAATGTGCTTTGTACACCAGAAACAGTAACTTTATATTTGCTATTAACCCCACTGGTATCTACACTAATGCCCGTTAAATCTTTAGCCGTGCCCGTATTTTTAATTGTAAATGTTTTCGTAACGGTCTTGCCTAACTCCACATTGCTGTCTACCGCATTATCAAATAAAATTTCTGAAATCTCTACTCCTGCTGGAGAATCTTCTTTAACCTCAATCGTAGAAAATCCTGGAACAGTAAATTCTAATTTATCATTCGTCCAAGTCAACACCGTGCATCCATTGCAGATCGCCCCGCCGCTAAAAAAGACTGGTGCATTGAATTTTTTATACAAAGTAACCGTAGCTGGTTTATTTAATTCCGGATAGGTAGTTGTATCGACAGAAACTTTTCCATCACTGATGATTATTGCTTTATCTAAATCATATACTTTGCTTAAATCTACCGCCTGTGAGTACAAAATTTGCCCATACGTATTCCATATTTTAAAACCGCTAAATGCTTTTAATACACTTAATGTAACACTATCAGGAATATTTGTATTCAATTGAGTAGCAATTGGTTTGTTTGTAACCTTAATTGTCCAAACCTCCATTTCTTCACTACCTAACTTTACCTTAATTTTAAATTCCTTTCCGATATTAGCCGACACACTGGTAAACGTATATTTCAATCCGGAAGCAACTTGCACATCATTAACCATCCATTGAACTGAATTTTCAAATCCAGCCTTTAGTACTTTAACTTCGAAATTCACACTGCTTGCTTCACCGATAATTTTAGTTTTTTCTGCAGGAATAACCGAAGCTATATCTAAACATCCTTCTTTAGTCACCCCTACTGTTTTAGCAACCACCGTACCCGCCACATCACCAATATCATAATCATACTCTGCCTTAACGCTATACGTATGCTTGCCGAAAGTGCTTACCGTAAGAGGAACAGTAAACGACTCTACTCCTCCATTTTTTGCCAATACAACTTTCTGAGAAGTATACACAGCTGTATCTCCTTCCATCACTTTAACAACAACATCATCCTTATCTGCTTTTCCCGTATTAGTAACCACAACATCTAACGTGGCTTGGTCAGTACACGCAATTGTGTCTTCTTTCCCTGTTGCCGCTACGTTCAACTCTGGAGTTTGCACAACATTAACAGTGAACGCAAATGTATCTTTTTGTGTATTATACGTCGAAGCTGTTTTTGCTTCGGCCACGAACGCCAAATTATATTGTGCTTCTGTAACATCTGCCGGCATCGTCACCATAAACGTTTTCACCGCCGTTTCCGTTTTCGTATTTAAATTAAAACCCTCCGGCTTATTATCATTGAAAACAAAGTTTTTTCCATCATTCATCCCATCAGGATCCACAAATTGCACGGTTCCTTTCACAACTTTTTCATCTAAATCATTTCGTAACTTATATTTGACAACTATTTTCTCTAAAGGGCTGATCATCAATCCATTTTTCAAGATA